>JBHEOD010000030.1:0-30561 GCA_046261745.1 Binatia bacterium | reverse complement strand
GGGCGAAAGCGCCCAGAACAAGCATGGCGGAGGCGAGGAGGGTGGCGGCGAGCACGGTCATTGTCATGGGGGAAAACCGCGCGGGAAAATGTCGGGGACGGCCGCCGTGGTCAACCCGGTGCCGCTGCGTCGATGGCCTGCGCCCGGGCGCGGCGGCTCTCAGGGCACCTCTCCGTTCGGGCGATCGGCGGCGGGCCCGAACAACTCGTGGTTCTGCTTGCGAATGAACTCGAGGATGACCGGGAAGTCCCTCTGGGTGATGTGCCTGCCGAGCGACACGAAAGGCTCCTGGCTTGCCAGTTCCACCGGAAGCTCGATCTCGAGCGTCGCCTGCTCCGCGAAATCGATGTTGTTCATCGAAGAGGGATTCGCGATCGGCAGCGGCTGCGGATCAGGCCCGCAGGCCGCGCGAAGCATCGGACCGAACTTGTGGGAGGGCACCAGCCAAGGGTGCACCACCGGTCCAGCTTCGAAACTGCGTCGCAACACCAGCGAGACGTCGGGAATGCGCTTCTTCGAGTCCCACCAGATGCCGTCCACCGCGCGCATGGCTTCCTCGGCCGCCGCGACGGGCACCGTCGCCAGGTACGCGAGCGTGCGCTCGAGCCACTTGTTCACGTTCCGGTTGTACGCAAATTCGTCGCGCGCGCCGTGCTGCGACAGAACCGCCGCCGCCACTCGCGCGCCGAGCAGGTTCGAGTACAGGTCGTCCGGCGAGAACGCGGAGACCTTCTCGGGAAAGAGCGCGAACGTCGACCAGCCGAACCACGTCGCGATTTCGTGCCAGACCGAAGACTCGAACGCGAGCCATTGCCCGAGCGGGATCGCAATCGGCCAGCGTCCGAGGCGCGCCAGCGTGTCGGGATCGACCGGCCGCAGCGTGATGCTCACCTTGGCGCCCTCGTCGGGCAGCGGGATCACGCCGCCGGTTTCGAGTCGCCGTGCAAGGCTGGTGATCATGTAGAGGGCCGTGTCGGCGTAGTCGCGCACGTGCGCGACGTCGATGAAGCCGGCGCCGCACGAGTACGCGAGTCCGTTGCCTTCGCTGTGCAGCAATTCCGGCCCGGCGCCGCGCGAGCCGAATGTGGAATTCCCGCTGTCGTAGACGTGATGGCGGATCTTGCTGCGGTCGACCAGGTTGCCTACGAAGTAGAAGGGGATCGGCACCGGTCCGACGCGCACCTGCAGCTGCGCACCGAACGCGCAGCACGGTCGCATGTTGACGCGCATCGGGACCTCGGCGATCTCGTCGGCATCGGGATCGCGCGGTGCGCCCGCGCCGCCTTCGGGACGGAACAGCCGTGTCGCATCGCGGTCGAACGGATCGTCGTGCGATCTCCAGCGCGGCTGCGCCGCGCATGAGGCGAGCAGGACCGACAGGGCCGCCAGGACGAGGCCGATGGCACGGCCTTTCAAGAGTTGTGTTTGGAAAGTCACGTCGCGGTCCGTTCGGGAACGCGACACTGTGCCTGACTCCGCGCCGAAGACCAATGCGTGCGGGAGATCGTCGTGAGATGGGACAAAGTCTCAGTCGAGCGCGTGGAAGACCAGTCCGGTCAGCAGCTTGGGGTAGAAGTACGTGGACTTGTGAGGCATCAGCTCCCCTGCCCGGCACACGGCCGCCATCTGCTCCGGCCGCGTAGCATTCATCAGGAAGGCGCCCTCGAGCTCTCCGGCCAGCACTCTCGCCAGAATCGACTTCGCATCGATCGAGTATGCCAAGGTGGGCTCCGCGGCGCCCGCGCGCTTTAGTGCTCCAAGGATGTCGTCGTGAAGGACCTTCACGTCGAGCTCTTCGAGCGGCGAAGCGGATCCGCTCTTGACGGGCCGCGTCGCGAGCAACAGGTGCGGCAGTCCGCGCAGCGCGATGCCGAACCCATGCCGGTCGCGCGCGGTTCTTTCGAGCGCGGTCACGAGAGCTGCGGCGCCGGTCTCGTCCGCCGGATAGCGCGCGAGGTCGAAGCGCGCGGCCAGCTCGTCCTCGAAAGCCGCCGCCCCGGCTCCACCGCTCGAGACCAGCTCGCGATGCGTGGGCAGGATGACCATGCCGGGATCCTCGAAGGCCGCCAGGAAGGCCAGCACGTGAGCGGCGGGCTCCTCGTCGTCCCCGGGCGAATTCGCCGCGGTGGGCGGCTCGGCGCCGCCCGAAACCGCTTCGTACCAGTAGTTGAGCGCCGTCTCGTAACGATGATGCCCGTCGGCAATGAAAAGCGCCTCGTCGGCCACCGCATCGCGGATTCGACGCATGCCCTCCTCGCTGCGAATCGCCCAGAGCCGGTGCCGCACACCCTGGTGCATCACATCGACGTCGGGCTCGCTCTGCCAGCCGCCGTCCGGCTCCGGCACGAAACCCGGCTTCGAGTAGACGCAGAAGATCGGCGACAGGTTCGCCTTCACACGCTTGGTGAGTTCCAGGCGGTCGCGCTTGTGATGCGCGAATGTGTTCTCGTGGCGGAGCACGACACCAGTGGAGTAGGGCTCGAGCGCGAGCGCCCCGAGCACTCCGATGCGGCGGCGCGGGCCGCCGGCCGCGAACTCCTGCGTGTACAGGTAGAATGCCGGCGAGTCGTCGCGCTCGAGCACCCCTTCGGCCTGCCAGCGGCGATACTGTTCAGCCGCCGCGTCGTGTCCATCCTTGTTGAGGATCAGGCGCGTGCAGTTGAGCGGACTGGCTTCGTAGAACGCATCGCGCTCGGCGGGGCTGATCACGTCGTACGGTGGAGCGACCACGCCTTCCATGGCCTGGACGCGCGACGGCGAATAGCGAATGGCACGGAACGGACGGAATCTAGCCACGGGGATCCACCCAGGAGCGGACGACGCCCGGCACCGCGGCGGCCATCTTGCTCTTGCGCTCGACGAGCGCGCGGGCCAGGCGCGAATCCGACAGCGCGAGGATCTGCGCGGCCAGCAGCGCGGCGTTGCGCGCACCGGCCGTGCCGATCGCGAGCGTTCCGACAGGAACACCCGCCGGCATCATCACGGTGGAAAGCAGCGCGTCCATGCCGCGAAGCGAGCCGGAATCGAGCGGAACGCCGAGAACGGGGAGCGTGGTATTCGCCGCGACCGCTCCGGCGAGATGGGCAGCCAGCCCGGCGGCGACGATGAGCACCTGGATGCCGCGATCGCGCGCGCTGGCGGTATAGTCGGCTGTCTGGTGCGGCGAGCGGTGCGCCGAGGTCACGACGACTTCGTGGGCGATGCCGAGTTCTTCGAGAATCCTGGCGGCCTCGTTCATCACGTCGAGATCGCTCGAGCTGCCCATCAGGATGCCGACAAGGGGCCGAAAGGCGCGTTTCGCGCCGGTATTGCTGGAGGCGCGCTTCGCGCCGGTATCGCTGGAAGCGCGCTTCGCGCCGGTATCATTGGAAGCGCGCTTGGTCCCGGCTGCCTTCGTGGCCGACTTGGCTTGCGACTTGGTTGCGGTTTTGGGCTTCGGCTTCGTCACGGCCTTCCCGCGCAGGACTCTGGATGACATGGACTACTCCTCCTGAGAGATCTTTTCTTGCGGCTCGTCTTCCCGCGGCTCCAATGCGCGCCATGCGATGTCACGGCGGCAGTGCATCCCGTCCCACGTGATGCGGTCCACCGCGGCATAGGCTTTCGCCGTTGCATCGGCAACGCGCGGCGCCACCGCGCACACCCCGAGGACGCGGCCGCCGGCGGTGCGCCATTGGCCATCGGCATCGCGAATGGTGCCGGCGTGGAAGATCTGCACGCCGGGCAGCCCGGCGGCGGCGTCCAGTCCGTCGATCGTGTCGCCCTTGCGCACGTCGCCCGGGTAGCCGGCGGCCGTCAGCACCACGCACACCGACGTGCCGTCGTGCCACTCCAGACGAATGTCCGACAGGCGGCGGTCGATGGCGGCATCGAAGAGGTCGAGAAGGCTCGAGCGCAAGCGCATCAACAGCGCCTGGCACTCCGGATCGCCGAAGCGCACGTTGTACTCGAGCACCTTCGGCCCCTTCGCCGTCAGCATGATGCCCGCGTACAGCACGCCACGGTAGTCGATGCCGCGCGCGGCCAGCGTGCGGACGGTCGGCTCGATCACGCGGCGCATGATGTCGTCGTGAACCTCCGGCGTCACGCACGGCGCCGGCGAATACGCACCCATGCCGCCGGTGTTGGGACCCCGGTCGCCGTCGAAAACCGCCTTGTGGTCCTGCGACGACGCGAGCGGCAGCGCGGTGATTCCGTCAGTGATGGCCATGAACGAGGCTTCTTCGCCGACGAGGAACTCTTCGACCACCACGCAACTGCCGGCGTCACCGAAGTCTCCGCCTTCGAGCATGCCGTCGATGGCGCGATCGGCCTCGGCTGCGTCCAGGCAGATGATCACGCCCTTGCCGGCGGCCAGGCCGTCGGCCTTGACCACGACCGGGAAACCCAGCTTGCGTGCGAACTCGCGAGCCGGTGCGGCTTCGCGGAACTCTCCGTACTCCGCCGTCGGCACGCCGGCTTCGACGAGCAGCCGTTTGGTGAAGGCCTTCGACGCTTCCAGTTCGGCCCCGCGGCGGTCGGGACCGAAGATGCGCAGGCCCCTCGCGCGAAACACATCGACAATGCCGGCGGCCAGCGGGCCCTCCGGTCCGACGACCGTGAGATCGATGCCGGTCGCGATCGCAAAGGCAGCCAGTCCCTCGAGATCGGACGGATCGATGGCGACGCACTCGGCGAGGCCGGCCATGCCGGCCGAGCCCGGAGCCGCGTACACCTTCGGCCTGCGAGCGTCGCTCGCGATCTTCCAGACCAGCGAGTGCTCGCGCCCACCGCTGCCGACAAGGAGGACCTTCATCCGTCCAACCCCGCCGGGAGCGACTGTGTACCTGCTGTCATCGACTTGCCTTGCCCCCGTTCAATGGCGGAAATGCCGCACTCCGGTCATCACCATCGCCATGCCGTGCTCGTCGGCGGCGGCCACGACCTCGGCGTCGCGCAGGCTTCCGCCGGGCTGGATGACCGCGACCGCGCCGGCTTCGGCCACCACGTCGAGTCCATCGCGGAACGGAAAGAACGCGTCGGAGGCGATCACGCAGCCCTCGATCGAAAGGCCGTGCTCCTTCGCCCGCGCCACCGCCAGCCGCGCCGAATCGACGCGGCTCATCTGGCCGGCGCCGACGCCGACCACGTGGTCCTCGTGCGCCAGCACAATGGTGTTCGACTTGGCGTGCTTGCAGATCTTCCACGCGAAATTGAGCGCGCGCAGCTCCGCGGCCGTCGGGTTGCGCTGGGTGGCAACCTTGCACGCGGCGGCGTCGGACGGCGCGAGGTCGCGCGTCTGCACGAGGAGGCCGCCGAGCACGCGCTTCATGTCGGGCGCCGACTCGCCGCCCTTGCCGCGCGCATCCACTTCGAGCAGACGCACCGACTGCAGCTTCTTCGTGCTCGCAAACAACGCTAGCGCGTCCTTCGTGAAAGCAGGCGCGAGCACGATCTCCAGGAAAACTTCTTTCATCGCTTCGGCGGCCGCGAGGTCCACCTCGCGGTTGAAGCCGACGATACCGCCGAAGATCGACACCGGGTCGCAGCGCCGCGCCTTCTCGAAGCACTCGCGCGCATCGCGGCCGACGGCCACGCCGCACGGGTTCGTGTGCTTGATCGCCACGCAGACCGGCTCGTCGAATTCCATCACGAGCTGCAGCGCCGCGTCGGCGTCGACGATGTTGTTGTAGGAGAGTTCCTTGCCCTGCAGCACGCGGGCGGCAGCCACCGACGGGCCCTCCACCACCGGCGCCCGGTAAAACGCGGCGCGCTGGTGAGGGTTCTCGCCGTAGCGCAGCCCCTGCACGAGCAGCCACTGGTGATGCAGCGTTTCGCCGAATTCGGCGGCATGGCCGTCCACGGCCAGCGCATCGCGGCCGAGCCAGTCGGCGATCATGCCGTCGTAGGCGGCCGTGGCGCGGTAGGCCTTGCGGGCAAGCAACTTGCGGCGGTCGAGCGTGGTGGTGCCGGTCGCCTCGAGTTCCGCGAGGATCGGCGCGTAGTCGGAAGGATCCGTCACGATGACCACGCTCTCGTGGTTCTTGGCGGCGGAACGCACCATCGAAGGACCGCCGATGTCGATGTTCTCGATGGCTTCCTCGTAGCTGCAGCCGCGCGCAGTGACCTCGGCGAACGGGTAGAGATTCACGCAGACGAGGTCGATGGGTTCGATGTCCTGTTCGGCCATCTGCCGGACGTGGGACGACTCGCCGCGACGCCCGAGGATTCCGCCGTGCACGCGCGGATGCAGCGTCTTGACGCGACCGTCGAGGATCTCCGGAGAACCGGTGTGCTCGCTGACGTCCACCACCGTGAGGCCCGCCTCACGGAGCGTCTTCGCGGTGCCGCCGGTCGAAAGGATCTTCACGCCGAGTCCCGCGAGTCCCTTCGCAAATGCGACGAGACCCGTCTTGTCGCTGACGCTCAGCAGCGCCGTCCGAACTGCCTGTTTGTTCTCGCTCATGAGTTCTTGTCCCCGTCCTTGCGCCCGGGCTCGCGGCGCACGCGCGCGCCCACCCTGGCCAGCAGTTCGTATGCGATCGTTCCTGCGGTTGCCGCCACCTCTTCCACGCCGGGGTCTTTGCCCCACAGCGTCACTTCGTCACCGACGGCGACGCCCGCCACGTGGGTCACGTCGAACATCGCGTGGTCCATGCAGATGCGTCCCACCAGCGGAACGCGCGTGCCCCGCAGCAGTGCCACCGCCACGTTACCGAGCGCGCGCGGATACCCGTCGGCGTAACCGCAGCGAACCGTCGCCACGCGCATCGGCGCTGTGGCGTGGAACGTGTGCCCGTATCCGATTCCGTCGCCGGGAGGAACATCGGCCACGCGTATCACGCGTGCGACGAGTTCCATGACGGGGCGAAGGTCGCCGCGGCCGCGCAGCGACGGATCGGGCGCGACGCCGTAGAGCATGATGCCGGGCCTCACCATGTCGAGGTGGGCTTCGGGACGCGTGAGGATGGCCGCGCTGTTCGCGAGGTGGCGCGCGAGAACGAAGCCCGCGTCCCTTAGCGCGGAGTCCGCCGCGAGCATGGCTTCGAGCTGGCCGGCCGTAACCTCACCGGTCACCGATTCGGCCTGCGCGAAGTGGGAGCAGATGGCGACGAGGCGGACGCCGGGCACGAGGCCCGCCGCACGCGCGAACGAGACGACATCGGCCGGCGCGACGCCGAGGCGGTGCATGCCGGTGTCGATCTTCACGTGGACAGCGGTCTCCGTCCCGGCGGCTGACGCGCATGCACCGAGCGCACGCACGACGTCGATCTCCTGGGTGACGACTTCGGCATGGGCGTCTACCGCTGCCGCAGCCTCGAACGGGAGCAGGCCCCCGAACACGACGACTCGCGCGCCCGATGCGCCCGACCGGACGACAGGGCCCACGGCCGCGGCCTCGTCCACCGTAGCCACGCCGAATGCTCCGCACCCGGCGCCGGCGAGCGCGGATGCGCACGCGGTCGCGCCGTGGCCGTACGCGTCCGACTTGACCATCGCGAGCACGTCCGTACCCGAACCGACGAGCCTGCGTACTTCGCCGAAGTTGTGGACGAGCGCGTCGGTGTCGAGACGTGCGACCGGGCCGCTGTTCGCGGACGCGACCGTGCCGAGCCCGCTTGCAACAGGAACAGTAGAAGGAACTCCGGATGGAGCCGCGATGACGGCCACGCGGCCGGATACCAAGGCGATCCCCGGTTGTAAAACCGCACCTGCGGCGCTACGCAGGTTTCGATGCGGCTACGAATCAATGGCGAGGACAAGGACGTAGGCGAGGCGACGACCGTGGCCGAACTGGTGGCATCCCTCGGCCTGGCGGGCCGCCGCGTGGCCGTCGAACACAACCGCGAGATCCTTCCGGCCACGAGCTGGAGCGCGCAGCGCCTCGCCGAGAACGACGTGCTCGAGATCGTGCATTTCGTCGGTGGAGGATGAACGTGGAAGCCCAGCGACAGGATCTCTTCGAACTGGCCGGCCGCAGCTACCGCTCGCGCCTGCTCGTCGGGACCGGGAAATACGCCGATTTCGAGCAGACGCGCCTCGCAATCGAGGCCTCGGGCGCGGAGATCGTCACGGTGGCTGTCCGGCGCGTGAACATCACCGATCCCACCAAGCCGAACCTTCTCGATTTCATCGACCCCAAGCGCTTCACCATCCTGCCCAACACGGCGGGTTGCTACACGGTGGAGGATGCCGTCCGGACGTGCCGCCTGGCCCGCGAGGCCGGCGTGGGCAACCTCGTCAAGCTCGAGGTGATCGGTGACGAGAAGACGCTGTTCCCCGACGTGGCCGCGACGATCGAGGCAGCCGGAATTCTCGTCAAGGACGGCTTCGACGTGCTTCCGTACGTCACCGACGATCCAGTCGCATGCAAGCGCCTCGAGGAACTCGGCTGCAAGGCCGTGATGCCGCTCGCGGCACCGATCGGCTCGGGACTCGGCATTCGCAACCCGTACAACATTCGCATCATCGTCGAGCAGAGCAGCGTACCCGTCATCGTGGATGCCGGCGTCGGCACCGCTTCCGACGCGGCGTTCGCGCTCGAGCTCGGTTGCGATGCGGTACTGATGAACACTGCCATTGCGGGAGCGAAGGATCCGCTGCGGATGGCACACGCGATGAAGCTCGGCGTCGAAGCCGGCCGTGCGGCGTTCCTCGCCGGTCGCATGCCCAAGCGCCTGCACGCCAGTGCGTCGTCGCCGCTCAGCGACCTGATCGGCTGAGCATTCGCCCACGATGGATCCGTCGCCTGCCCCAGCCTCGCCGCGACGTGCGATTCCGTTCCCTGCGGTCCAACTCATAACCGGCGGCTGGCGGAATTCCGACGATCTTCGCACGCGCGTGGAGGCCGCGCTGCGCGGCGGCATCCGCTGGATGCAGCTTCGAGCGAAAGACCGCAGTGCCCGCGAACTCCACGAGGCGGCCTGCCTGCTCGCGCCGCTGCTGCGCGAGGCCGGCGCGCTCTTCGTCGTCAATGATCGCGTGGATGTGGCGCTTGCGACCGGCGCGGACGGTGTGCACCTTCCCGAGGACGGGATGTCCGCGCGGGATGCGCGCAGGCTGCTCGGCAACAGCGCGTGGATCGCGCGTTCGGTTCATTCGCTCGACGCGGCCGGCCGGACGTGGGCCGGCGATCTCGATGCGATCCAGTTCGGTCCGGTGTTCGACACCGCTTCGAAACGGGAGTTCGGATCGCCGAGGGGGACGATCGAGCTTGCCCTCGCCGCGAAAGCCGCCGGTCGAGTTGCGCTCATCGCTGTGGGCGGAGTTTCCGCGCCGCGTGCGTCAAGCTGCCGCGAGGCGGGCGCGGCCGCCGTCGCCGTCATCGGCGCGGTGTGGGATGCCCAGGACGTGGAGGCGGCTGCGCGAGAGTTCGCTCGCGCATAAGAGAAAGGAAGGAGAGACTCATGAGCCTTGCCAGCAAGACCCTGTTCATCACCGGAGCCAGCCGCGGGATCGGCCTCGCGATCGCGCTGCGCGCGGCGCGCGACGGCGCCAACGTCGTGATTGCCGCCAAAACCGCCGATCCGCATCCGAAACTCGACGGCACGATCTTCACGGCGGCTGCGGAAATCGAGGCGGCCGGCGGCAAGGCCCTTCCGCTGGTGGTGGACGTGCGCGACGAGGCCAGCGTGCAGGCAGCCGTCGACCAGGCGGCGGCAACCTTCGGCGGCATCGACATCTGCGTGAACAATGCCTCGGCGATCCAGCTTACCGGCACACTCGAGACCGACATGAAGCGCTACGACCTGATGCACCAGATCAACACGCGTGGAACGTACGTGACTTCCAGGGCCTGCATTCCGCACCTGAAGCGCGCCGCCAATCCCCACGTGCTCAACCTGTCGCCCCCGCTCGACATGAGCCCGCGCTGGTTCGGCCCGCACGTGGCCTACACGATGGCGAAGTACGGCATGTCGATGTGCGTGCTCGGCATGGCCGAGGAATTCCGCGGCGACGGCATTGCGTTCAACGCGCTGTGGCCGCGCACCGGCATTGCAACCGCGGCCATCCGCAATGCCCTCGGCGGCGACGAGGGAATGCTGGCGTGCCGCACGACCGACATCATGTCCGACGCGGCGCACTGGATCTTCAGCCAGCCTGCGAAGAGCTGCACCGGCAATTTCTTCATCGACGACGTGTTGCTGCACGCGGCCGGCGAGCGCGATTTCGACAAGTACCGCGTGGATCCCTCGCGGGCGCTCATGCCGGACTTCTTCGTGCCGGCGGATTGCGCGTTGCCGCCGGGAGTTTCGCTGGCGCCGGCGGCGCGCTGAGCGCTTCGCCGGGTCGAGTCTTGGATCACCAGGTTCGCAGGCCCCACCACGTGGATTTCGCCCGTTCCTTGACGCGACTCCAGATGCCGCTGCGCTTTGCGGCTGGCCGCGTGTCGCGGGGAGTGTCGGCATCGGCGAGCATCATGGAGAACACTTCGCCGCCGCCGCCTTCGCGGGCCTCGTCCACCTCGATCACCGACAGCCGCACGTGACCGTTGCGCAGGAAATCCACCTGCATGAAGCCGGCGTGCTTCGGATGAGAGTGGGCGAAGAGGGTATTTTCCGTCGCGCCCACCACGGAAGAACGTGACGCCGACCCGAGCCCGCTCACGAGCGCGTGGCGCGGCCCGTACCCGCTCCGGAACACTTGCAGGCTGTGGTCATGACCGGCCGCGTAGGCGAGCGCCGGCGCCGACTGGAGTTCCGCCTCGGCCATCGCGCTGCGAAGCGTGCGCCTGAGATGCTCGTTCTTCGCGTTGGAGGCGTCCTGCGGACTCGGCGAAAAGTGCCGGCGCGCCAGCACCGCAAACGTCCCCAGCCCGGGTAGCGGCAGCCACTCCAGGTAGAACGGCAGGTAGTGTCGCAGGAACCGCATCGGGAACAGGTGCTTGGACATATCGACGAATCCGCCGTGCGCACCGGCCGAGTTCAGCGGATGGTGCCCCGCGACGATGGCCCATCTTCCCTGCAGCGCCGCGACCTTCAGCTGGGAGACCAGCGCGCGTGTGACTTCCTCCTCCGTCGTGTTCGTGCAGTTCGTGGGGTTGTCCTCCGGCGTCGGCTTGCTGCCGTACTGCAGCCACCACTGCGTATCGAGCATGATCAGCATCCCCTGCCTGCCGAGCGGCATCGATACGGGCCCCGGACAACCGCCTTCGGGAACGAACGCGACGTCGACATTGTCGAGCGTGTTCACGCGGATGAACTCCTCCTGCGCCAGCACCCGCTCCCAACCGCCCACCTCGAACTGGCCCCAGTCGTGATTGCCCGGAATGAATATGGTTCGCGCGCTGGTCCGGCGCATCGGCTGGATCTGCGCGAGCAGGATGCGTTCGGCGTCGCTGCGACTGTCGAACACGTTGGGCAGGATCACGTTGGCAGCAGTGGCGGCGGCATCGAGAGCCTTGGGCCGGGAGTCCGGCATGCCGCGTTCGTAGACGTTGTCGCCGAGGAAAACGACGGTGGTGCGGTCGGGCATCAGTCGCACGTGGCGCCCGAGCAGATCGAGCACGGGCTCACCCTTCGGATCCGGGTCGCCGGCGTCGCCTATCAGGAGGAGACGATGATCGACCTGCGTGGCAGGCGCCGGCGGCAGCAATGCCACGTGGCCACCGCGGTAGTACGGCGCCTGGTGCACGCAGCCTGTGCTCGACAACGCGAGCACGACGACGAGCATGACTGCGGATCCGCGCTTGATCACGATCGAAGCGGTCTCCCCAAGCCGCAGGATCGAGGTAAACCGGCGCGGGCGCACAATCAAGGTGGTGTGAACAGGATGACACCCTCGTTCGCTCCGCCTCACTTCCGGCTACGAGAGAATGTTCGCGACGGGCGTGCGCGGCGTGGTGTTACTGGATGTAGCCGAGAGACCGCAGTTGTTGGAGACGCTCGTCCTCGCGCGGATCCTTCACGCCGGGTAGCGGGCGGCTCCGATACCAGCCGGCGGGCGTATGCGAGCCCACCTCCCGAACGGGGCGAACGTGAAGGAAATCCGGCTCGAGGGCAGATTCGAGAACCTTGCCTGGCATGTCCGCGCCGACCGGGAGACCGAGCAGCGCCAGAATCGTCGGCGTCACGTCGAAGATTGTTCCGAGCTGACGGACATCGCGCCGGCGAATCGGGCGCGCGGCGTCGCGGGGCAAGCCCGGCCGGATGCCGGGTCCGGAGATGCTGAAGAAGGCGTTGGTGCGGCCGTGAGAGCCGGAACGCTGGGCCCGGCCGTGCGCGTCGTGATCGAAAGGCTTCCTGCGATTGGCCGGCGCCATGCCATGGTCGCTCATCACGATCACGACCGTCTCCGGCGGCGCGGCGGCGACAAGGCGGCCGACCACACCGTCCACGTATTCGTAGTAGTCCGGTACGATCGATCCGTAGGCGGCCAAGCCCTCGGCGTCGGGACGTTCCCTGTACTGCGACGGATAAACCCATCTCCAGAACCGGTGCGCAAGAACGTCGGTTCCCCCGAAATAGACGAGAAACAAGTCGAAGTCGTTGCGGGTCGCGAGCAGATCCAGCGCAACCCGCTCGTACTGCAGGTCCGCCCGCATCGACCACAGGCTCTCCTTCCACATTCGCGCAACCGGATCGCCCTCGGCCGGAACGGCGTCGCCGAAGATTCGCGTCAGTGTCGTGTCGAGGCCGCGTTCGATCTCCGCTGCGAGGCCGAGCAGACGGCCCGCCTGTTCGACGGGCTCCACCTGGTGGGGCATGTCCTGATGAAGACTGCCCTTGAGAATGCCGCCGTTTTCGCTGCGCTGTCCGGGCGAAGTGTTCGTCTGCGCTACCATCACTCCGCGCAGCGGTTCGACGGGAAAGGTGTTCCACCAGCCGACGACGCCCGAAGTCAGCCCGCCGTCGGTCGCGATGTTCCAGAGTGCCTTGGTGCGCCGGTCGCGGTTGGTGAAAAGTTCGGGCCCCCTGGGTCCCGACTTGATGAAGCCGCGAATCCCGTGCCTGGCCGGCGGCATGCCGGTGGCAACGGTGGCCCAGATGGCCGGCGAGAGGCTCGGGTGCATCGTTTCGAGTTCCCCGAAGGTACCCGCGCGAATCTGTCGCGCAAGGTTCGGAAGCTTCCCGTCGCGCAGGAGATCGATCACGAGGTTCCATTCGAGACCATCGAGCCCGATGAGCAGCACCCTCGTGCGCGGGACCGGAGTCTCGACGGTGCAGGCAGCGCCGAGCGTCATCGTAGCAACCACGATGCAACCGGCGAGGAGGCGGCGTGAGTACAGACACAGGCGCGACAGCATCATCGTGCGCAATCCCGCGAACTCTCGTTGTCGCAACGTAGCCACTCGCCTAAGGTGTCCCCGCGCATGTCGTCCACGCCCTCGCCTCCCCTGGTACCCGCACTTCTGTTCCTGATCGGACTCGGCGCATGCTGGCGACTCAATCCCCTCGGCGTACCGATCCAGTTCGACAATCAGGTCTATTACTACATTGCCGAGCGTGCGGCGTCGGGCATACCTCCCCACGTCTCCGAGTTCGACCCGAAGAACGCGCTGAGCATGCTGATGACCGCGGCGGCCATTCGCATCGGCCGGGGTGTGGGCGTCGACGACCTGCTGGCCGCCCGCGCGCTGTCCATCGCGGTGACGGCGGCCGTGCTGCCGCTGCTGTGGACCGCCACGCGGCGCCTTGGAGGCAACCGCTGGATGGCTGCGGTCGCGGTCGCGGTGCCGCTGCTGTTCGTAGACTATCTCTCGCTGGCCGTTGCCGGGGCCCGGCCGAAGGTTTTCCTCGTGTTCTTCGAAGCACTGTGGATGCTGGCGGCGGTTGCCGGCCGCCCCATTCTTCTGGGCGTGGCAACCGGCTGCTGTTTCCTGACGTGGTAACCTGCGCTGCTGCTGCTTGCGGCCGGGTGCGCGCCGGCCTTCTTCCTCGGAGGACCGCGCAAGACGATCTCGTGGATCGTCCAGGTGATGGCCGGCACGCTCGCTCCCATCGTCCTCTACGAAGCGTACTTCCTGTGGCACGGCGCTCTCGGCGAGCAGATCTACCAGAGCCTCGTCTTTCCGGTCGAATACGGCAAAGCGTCGCGGCCGGCGCTCCGCGTCGCAGGAAACATCCTGATGCTCGGGGAGCCCTTCGGCCTGCGCACGCTGGTCCTGTGCTCCGCGGCGCTCGCAGTGGCCGCGTTCTGGTCCGGCACCCTCCTGGTCCCGCGACGAATCCTCTCGTTCGTGCGCGCGAATCCGGCCCGCCTCACCCTCGTGCTCGCCGCCAGCGGGACCTTCGCGTTCAATCTCCACGACTACCAGGGCTTTCCCGACCGCCTCTTCCTGCTCCCGTTCTTCGCGATCGCGGGCGGCATCGTCATCGGAGCCGTCCTCGAGCGCGCCGCGGCGCTCCTGCCGGTCGCACGTCGTTCGCCGGGTGACGTGCGCGCGGCGAACCGACGCGGTTGGGTGGAGATGACAGCCCTTGGCCTGGCGGGGCTGCTGTTGATCGCGCAGCTTCCCGATCGCAGCGGACGCAACGCGTTGAAACTCCAGCGTGAAGCCTCCGTCCGGGTGGGCGACTTCGTACGCAACGGCAAGTCGGTCTATGCGATCGGGCCGCTGCATCTGCTCGCGATGCAGCGCCTCAGCAACTTCAATCGCTATGGCTTCTTCCCGGCGCGAATCGCCGCGCACATGACGGAGAGGATGCGGCGCGAGAAGCCGCTGCTTCCGCTGGTACGCGGCAAGCTGCCCGACGTCGTGCTCACTTCGCGGATGTCGTACGTGGGGAACCGGCGCTGGCTCGAGCGCTACTACACGCGCAAGCGCAATAGCGCCCTGCGTCGCCAGTATACCCAGCTCTGGAAGCTCAACCCGGACGTCAAGGCGCCGCCCAACGCGTTCTCGTTCTGAATTCGCCGTTCCGCCGCCGAACCGGGGCGGGAGACGACAGGGGCTCCTTCCGCAACCTCGCCGCAACCTCGCCGCACCTCTGCGCACCTCGCCTCGGCCTCGCAAGTGGCCTCCGTGAAACTGCTCGTGTAGTCAGTGCCGGTGCTACGCCCCGCGCCGCTCTGCTCCCACCAGGAAGACATTCCGCTCGAGCCTGCGGGTCCCTACGAATTCACCGTGGATCTCGCGGAGCTGGGCATCGACCGCACCCTCGTCGATCCCATCGTGGCCAGCGGCCCCCTGTGTTTCCTCGACTTCGAAGCCACCGGGCTCGATCCCAAGGTGGACGAACTCATCGAGGCAGGCGCCATCGTCATCGAGGCGGGCGCGACACGCGCGCGCGTATTCAACACGCTGGTCCACACCGGCCATGAACTGACGCCGTTCATCAAGCGCCTGACCGGCATCACTCAGCGCGACGTCGCGGGTGCACCGAAACTGCGCGAGATCTCCACCGCCCTCGACAAGTTCATCGGCGACGCGCCGGTGGTGGCCCACAACGCGGCTTTCGAAAAGAGCTGGCTCGCGCAGGCAGTCAACCGGCGCTTTCTCTCCCACCCCTTCCTCGACACCGTGGAGATCCTCGCGCTGGTCTATCCCGACAGCGCCAACATGAAACTCGACACGTTCTGCCGCCGCGGTCTCGGACGCGGCGAGCGGCACCGCGCGCTCGACGATGCGCTCGACATGCTTCGCGTGCTGATCGGCATGCTCGTGGAATCGCGCGCCGGCTCGCCGGCAGCCGCCAATGCGGTGGCCGCGCTGACGCATTTCCATCCGCTCTCGGCCTGGCGGACGCGCCTCGAGCTGTCCGTCGGTCACGAGTACGCAGCGGCGCAGCCGGTGCCGGAAACGCGGCGCACGCCGGAGGTTGTCCTCGATCCGGTGCCGTTCACGAAGGAAGCCATCACGGCCCGGCTCGAGGACGTCGACCTCGTCAGGAAGGTGCTGCCGGGCTACGAGCTTCGCCCCGGGCAGATCCGGTTCTTCGAACACGCGTTCGACTGTTTCGCCGCGGCCGGCGGCAAGAGCGTCGTGGCGGGAGAGGCCGGCACCGGCATCGGCAAGACACTGGCCTATCTCGCCGCCGCCATTCCGTTCGCGCGCCACAGCGGCGAGCAGGTCGTGATCTCCACCTCCAGCAAGCTTCTCCAGACCCAGCTTCTCGAGAAGGACATCCCGGCGGCCGCGTCATTGCTCGGCTACGGCGACCTTCGCTTCAGCGTTATGAAAGGCCGCGGCAACTACGTGTGCCGTCGCCGCCTCGACCGCTTCCTGATGTCGCGCCAGGCGCTCGGCGGAACGCTCGATCCGGAGGAGGGCTTCGCGTCCGCGCTGATCGCCGCGTTCTCGACCAGCGCCGCACACGGCGAGATCGACCGTATTCCGACCGTGCTCTACCAGCTCAATCCGTCCTTCGAGCGCTTCGCACGCGAAGTCACCAGCACGGACGCCGACGAATGCAGGCGACAGAGCTGCGAGACCACCGGCGGCCACTGCGTGTTTCGCGCTGCGCGTCACCGCCTCGAGGCGGCCGAGATCGCAGTCGTCAATCACGACCTGCTGCTGCGCTGGCCGCCGGACTACCCGCCGCTGCGGCACCTCATCTTCGACGAGGCCCACGAACTCGTCGAGAAGGCCGATGGAGCGTACGCGCGCAGTGCCGAGGGCATCGAGCTCGCACACCGCCTGGAGGAGATCCTCGGCCTGCGCGGATCGCCTCCGCTCGCCGAGGACGACGAAACACAGCTGCTGGCGCGCCGTGCGCTCACGCTCGTCGCGCTGGTCGGCGAGACCGCCAGGCGCATCGTGCGCGCAACCAGCGAGGAGTCGGCCTTCCAGTTCGGGCGCGACGAACTGCTGGTACCGCGCAGCGGACCCGGTGCGGAGTGGAAGGAGCTCACCGACGCGGGTCTCGAGCTCGCGCGTGCGCTTCGGGAATTGTCGAGCCGCTTCCAGGGCGGGGCCAAGTCCGGCAAGGACGAGAACGACGAAGGTCCGGCGCGCCTTCGCGAAGTGCTCGACGAGGCCGCCTCGGTGCTCGATCACGCACTGCCATACCCGAAGTCGGACATGTACGTGTTCCGCATCCGCGGGCTCGCACGCACGACGACCATTTCCTGGCGCTTCGTGGCGACGCCGGTGCTGCCCGGGGACGATTTCCGCGAGCACGTGCTCGAACGCGCGCAGACGGTCTTCGCCACTTCAGCCACGCTGGCCGTCGCCGACGAAGAGGACGGCGCGCTGCGAGAACTCAAGCTTCACGAGCATGCCGGCGCGCGCTACCGCGTGGCACCGGCCATCCCGAGCCCGTTCGACTACGAGCGCAACCTCGAGGTGATTTTCATCCAGGACGCGACTGACCAGGCCGCGCTCGTCGATCGCATGACACGTACGCTGGCCGTCATCTCGCGGCGCCTCGGCGGACGATCGCTCGGGCTGTTCACGAGTCGCGATCGCATGGTGCGCGTGGCCGATCTGCTGGCCGGCCAGCTCGCCGCCGACGGAATCACCGTCGCCACCCCCGCAGCGGGAAACAGCGATCCGCACGAACTGGTACGCACGTTCATGGACAATCCGCGCTCGGTGCTGCTTGGTTCGCGCGCGTTCTGGCAGGGCATCGACATTCCCGGCGACGCATGCCAGGCCGTCGTGATCGAAAAGCTTCCGTTCGACGTGCCGGGCGACCCGCTGCTGCAGTTGCGCGCCGAGGTGCTTTTCGGGCGCGGAAGCCGCGTGTTCGGCGACTACCAGATTCCGCGCATGCTGCTGCGCCTCAAGCAGATGATGGGGCGCCTGATTCGCACGCCGACCGATCGCGGCATCATCGTCCTCGTCGAGCCGCGTGCCGACAAGCCGTACTTCCGTCGCGTCGTCGCGTCGCTGCCGCCCGGGGCCCGACACCACCTCGTGCGCCTCGCCGATCTCGATGCCGTCGTCGAGGACTTCCAGAGACGCAGCGCGACGAAGTGACACCCGCCGCAGCCGGTCGGCATTGAAAAGCTGCATCGGCGGGAGCAACAAGGTTCCATGCAGACGTTCAGGCTCGCACTCGTCCTTCCGTGGTTGTTCGGTTTTGCCGCGTGCGGAGCCTCGGCGCCGCCCGCTCCCGCCCGGCCCGCCGCGCCCAGTGCCGCATTTTGCGACGCCATCGTGACGGCGTCAGATCGCGACGAGACCGACCGCGCACTCGACGCCGGAAGGCATCCTGCCGAAACGTTGCACTTTTTCGGCATCGGTCCCGGCATGAGGGTAGCGGAGATCAGCGCCGGCGGCGGTTACACGGCCGAACTTCTCGCCCGCGCGGTTGCGCCGGGCGGAACCGTCTACGCTCACAACGCCCCGTTCGTGTTGAAACGTTTCGCGGAGGCGCCATGGACGGCGCGACTGACCAAACCGGTGATGCACAACGTCGTGCGTCTCGATCGCGAGTTCGCCGACGCGCTGCCGCCCGAGGTGAAGAACCTCGATGCCGTGCTTATGGTGCTGTTCTACCACGACACCGTCTGGCAGGGAGTCGATCGCGAGCGCATGAACCGGATGATCTTCGATGCGCTGCGGCCGGGGGGCGTCTACGGCATCATCGACCACAGCGCACGCCCGGGGAGAGGACTTGCCGACGTCGAAACCCTCCACCGGATCGACCAACGCGCGCTGCAGGAAGAGGTGGAAAAGGCCGGATTACGGCTCGCGGCCACGGCCGACTTCCTGCGCAATCCTTCCGACACGCGGGACTGGAACGACTCGCCGAGAGCCGCCGCCGAGCGGCGCGGAACCAGCGACCGTTTCGTACTCAAGTATGTGAAACCCTGACCCCGCGGGCCCGGCGGTCGCGCGTCAGCCGCGCGCGCCCTGGTGCGCGGGCGCGAGAAGATCGTTGATGGTCTTGACGGGATTGAACGTCTGCGCCGGGACTTCCACGAACACGGTGTTCCAGCCGGCCATCGCGCCGTTCCACAAGCCCGGTCTTTCGATCGATCGCAGCGGCCGTCCATCCTGCGACTTCTCCGCAATGAACACCGCATCGTGGTCGACGAAACGCGACAGGTCGAACGGCCGTCCCTTCCAGTCACGCGTGATGCAGACGAGATCAACCGGATTGAAGTGACGTGCACTCTCGAGAATGGCTTTCTGCCCGGGATCGTTGCGATCGACCTGCGAGGTCTCGACGACCTGCGCGCTGGCGCGCCCGAGCTTGTCCGCGACCCAGAACGGGCCGCCGCCCGGATTGGTGTCGGAGGAAACCATGCCGCACGCGCGCAGCGGCCGGTCCAGCGCATCCACCACGAACGCCGCGAGCGCGTCCTCGCCGGTGATCGTCGGCGCCACGGTGCCGAAATGCTCGCGCAGGAAGGCGAGCGCAGCGGCGACCGCCCCACCCCCTCCCTTTTCGACCGCGCGGCGATGCGAGAACACGTCCGCTTCGAGTTCGAGCACGATGCCTGCCAGCGCGCGCTTCCACAGCACCGTCAACGGGAGCAGCGCCTCCACGGCGACATTGTCGATGTTCTTGACGAAGAAGAGATCGCCGTCGGCTTCGCCGAGATTCTCGATCAGCGCGCCGTGGCCCGCCGGTCGAAGCAGCAGCTTGCCGTTCCGGTCGCGAAACGGACGCCCTTCCGCCCCCGCCGCGATCGTGTCGGTGGAAGGCTTCTGGTGCGAGAACTCGACCTCGTAGCGGACGGAGAACAGCGTCTCGTAGTGCGCGCGAACCCTGGCGAGCAGGTCGCGGAAGCGAAGCTCGTGCTCGGGCGATACCGTGAAGTGGAGCCGGCATACGTCGTCCTTGCCACGCGCGTAGGCCGCAGCCTCCACGAGGTGCTCTTCGAACGCGGTGCGGACGTGGGCGCCGTTGCGATGGAACACCAGCAGTCCCTTCGGAAGCGACGCGTAGGAGAGGCCGTCGGCGCCGAGCAGCGCGGCGAGGACGGCCGGCACGTCGTCCGTGACCGCCGCATCGATGTCGAGGCCGCGCCTGGCAAGCTCGCCGGCGAGGTCGTCAAAAAACGCGAAGTTCCGCAGTCCCGAGAGAAATCCCAGCACGGCCTTCGCGTCCTCGTCTCCATGCGTGGCGCGGCGATCGAAGTCGGCGCGCTCGCGTACGGCAGGATCGGCGAGGGCGGCGAGCAGCGCGCGGAACATGCGGCTGGCGGCGCCGGAGGCAGGGACGAACTTGGCAACCGCAAGGGAGCGCGCCTGCTCTTCGTAGCGGGCCGCGTAGCCGGAGGCCTGCTCCTCGCTGAGGCAGCGAATGCCGTCGCCGGGCGCGCACGGCCGCAGCAATCGGGCGGGCGGCGGCGGCTCCTCGTAGATGCGAAGCTGTTCGGCGGCCGCTTCGGGCGAGATCCCGCGCGCGGACAGGTCCGACAGGTCAGACGACGAGAAAACAGGAGAAGGCAAGACAGTCCAGCGCGGGAAAAGGTTCAGCCGCTCAGTGCGCTTCGCCGGCGATCAGCTTTTCGAGCTCGCCGCTTTCGTACATGGCCATCGCAATGTCGCAGCCGCCCACGAATTCGCCATCCACGTAAAGCTGCGGAACCGTCGGCCAGTTGGAGAACTGCTTGATGCCCTCGCGAAGCATCGGGTCCTCGAGGACGTTGTAGCTCGCGAACCTGGCGCCGACGGCCTTGAGTGCGAGCGTGACCTTCTGGGAGAAGCCGCACTGGGGCATGAGCGGCGTTCCCTTCATGTAGAGAACGACGCGGTCTTTCTCGATCTGGGACTGAATCGTCTGAAAAATATCGTCTGCCATGATGTTCCTCGCTCGCGCCGAATCTTTCCCCGGCAAGTCCCGAAAGCAATACGACGCCCCTGCGCGTCAGTCCACGTAGCCGAGCGAACGCAGCGCCTTGAGGGTTTCCTCGTCGAGCGGCGCGTCCGAGTCGGAGGCCGGAAACGCATCGCGCCAGGTGTGGAGGTTGCCCTCGAGCTTGCGCGCGGCGGCTTCGTGTTCGGCGGATACCGCTTTGCCATCGCCCGATGCGTCCTCCTGGCCGGGAGACGCGCCTTGCGGGGCAGCAGGCTCGGATTTCTTCGGTCGCGCGCGGTACGACGGTCCGACCAGGTTGTTCATCTCTTTCGGATCGGACTGGAGATCGTACAACTCGCGGCGGTCCTCCTGCGGAGCCAGGATCAGTTTCGAGCCGCGCTCGACCACCGCCGTCATGTCTCCCGCAACCTTGCGCCCCTTTTCCTTCCCGCCGCCGTAGTCGCGCCTCTGCAGGAAAACAGGACGGGACGGATCGTTCTGGCCGAACAGGTTGCGCCCGTGCGCGAACGTTTTTGCATCGATATCGAGTAACTCGAGGATGCCGCGGGGAATGTCGACGAGGGCAACCGGTTCCTCCACGATCTTTCCGGCGCCCAGGTGGCCGGGCCAGCTTGCGACGAGAGGCACGCGCACGGCCTCTTCGTGCAGGTTGATCCCGTGCGCCATCCAGCCGTGGTCACCAAGCCCCTCGCCGTGGTCGCTGGTGACGACCACGAAGTCCTCGCGACGAGGCGTGTGCTTCGCCACGGCGGCCAGCAAACCGCCGAGCTGACGATCGACATAGCGAACCTCGGCGTCATAGCGCTTCGCGGCCGCCCTCGTACCGGCCGGCCAGTTCGCGTCGAACTTCTCCGGCGCGCGGTACGGCGCGTGCGGATCGACGAAGTGAACCCACAGGAACAGCGGCCTGTCGTCCGTGCGACTCGCAAGCCAGCGCTCGGTGTGCGCGAGCGTCGCCTCGGCGAAGCGGTCGTGAGCGCGTCCCTTGGGCTTGCGCCGCCCGAGCGAAGCTTCGTCCATCACGAAGCTGTCGTCGTACACGTCGAAACCTTGCGCGAAGCCGAAACGGGTGAGCAGCGGGAAGGAACTGACGAACGCTGCCGTCGCATATCCCGAGTCCCTCAAAGTTTCGGCCAGCGTCACGGCCTCCGGCGCAAGGATATGGCCGTTCTTGCCGACGCCGAGGGTACGAAAGTGGCGCCCCGTCATCAGAACCGCATGAGAGGGAGCGGTGGTCGCGGACTCGGCGTACGCCTGTCGGAACAAGACCCCCCCGGCTGCGACGGCATCGAGGTTCGGAGTGGTCGCCACCGGATAGCCGTAAACCGAGCAGTGGTCAGCCCGCAGCGTGTCGATGGTGACCAGCACGATGTCGGGACGACCGACTTCGCGCCGGCACCCCGGCAGGCCGCCGGCCAAGAGGAGGGCGACCACGGCGAGACATGCCGGCCGCAGCAAGAGTGGAAGCACGGCCGCGCACGGGCGCGCCCGACCGGCAGGGTCGCCGCGCTGGGCTGCCCCGCCAAGTTCAGGATGTTTCGTGGCTTTCATCGAAGCGCGATGATTTACTCGAAGCTCGCGAACGCAGGAAACGCCCGCGCCTCTGCACGTGGGACGACGCCCCATGACGCCGCCGACAGATCTCGCCCTTGCCGGGCTCGACACCCTCTCGGACCTCTCCGAGCGCCTGATCCAGTGGGCGAGCCCGGAACGCGCTTACGTCACCGAACTCGTTCGCCTGTTCTCGCTCAAATCCGGCGACCGGCTTCTGGACGTGGGTTGCGGCAGCGGGGACCTGCTGGCGATGGCGGCCTCTCGCGAAGCCGGAGCGATCCTTGTGGGCATCGATCCCGATGAGGACGCCCTCGAGTTGGCCTCGCACAAGATCTCGGGGACGATTCGCGCCGCCGAACTGCACCAGGGCGTCGCCGAGCAGTTGCCCTTCGAGGACGAGTGCTTCGACATCGTCGCCGCCACGCGCTTGCTGGTGGGCCTCGAGCCTCGCACGCGTGCGCAGGCACTGCGGGAGTGCTGGCGAGTGCTGCGGCCGGGCGGCCGCCTTCTGGTGGCCGACTGGGTCGAGGAACCCCAGGGGATCGAAGCCCTCCTCGGCTACCCCTGGCGAATCGTGCGAGAAACCTTATTCGCGGCTGCCGGCAGTGCCCCGACCGTCGCGGAGGCCATTTCCATCGCCCGCTTCCATCCTGCCGAGCCGAGGTCCCGTTTTCGCACCGTGGTCGGCACCATCGAGATCCTCGAAGCATTCAAGCCCCTTCAAACGTAGAGAAGCCAGCCTCGGGCCACGCGGTCCGGCTTCCTCTATTCGCACTGGCTTCTATGAACTGAAATCGGTAGAAGCGCCGCTTATTCTCAATTGCGGGCGGTGCCCCTCGGACACCGCCCCCGCCGCCAAGAGGCAAGGGATCACCAATGCACAAAGGGCTCGAAACGTGGGTCAAGGAAGTTGCGGAACTGACGACGCCGGACGCCATCTACTGGTGCGACGGTTCCGAGCAGGAGAACGACAGGCTGTGCCGTGAAATGGAGAGCCGCGGAGAACTTACCCGGCTCAATCCCGACCTCTATCCGAACAGCTTTCTGGCCCGCAGTGACGTCAACGACGTCGCCCGCGTCGAGCACCTCACCTTCATCTGCAGCGACAAGAAAGAGGATGCGGGGCCGACCAACAACTGGATGGCACCAGACGAAGCCCGCGCCAAGGTGATGCCGCTCTTCAAGGGCGCCATGAAGGGACGCACCATGTACGTGGTGCCCTACATCATGGGCCCGGCCGGCTCGCCGATCTCGGCCGTCGGAGTCGAGATCACCGATTCGCCCTACGTGGTGATCAACATGCGAATCATGACGCGCATGGGAAAGATTGCGCTCGATCAGCTCGGGGAAAACGGCACCTTCGTCAAGGGCCTGCACTCGCTCGGCGACCTCTCGCCCGATCGCCGCTACATCATGCATTTCCCGAAGGACAAGGAGATCATCAGCATCGGCTCGGGCTACGGCGGCAATGCACTGCTCGGCAAGAAGTGCTTCGCATTGCGCATCGCCTCGAACATGGCGCGAGCTGAAGGCTGGCTGGCCGAACACATGCTGATCCTAGGCCTCGAAAGCCCGATGGGCGAGGTCACGTACGTGGCCGCCGCGTTCCCGTCGGCGTGCGGCAAGACCAACCTCGCGATGCTGCTGCCGCCCGAAAGCCAGGAGGGTTGGAAAGTCTGGACCGTCGGCGACGACATCGCATGGATGAAGTTCGGACCGGACGGCCGCCTCTACGCGATCAATCCCGAAGCCGGCTTCTTCGGCGTCGCTCCGGGAACCAGCAACAAGACCAACCCGAACGCGATCGCGTCGCTTCACGCGAACTCGATCTTCACCAACGTCGCGCTGACCGATGAAGGCGGCGTGTGGTGGGAAGGCCTCGGCCCGGCGCCCAAGCACGCGATCGACTGGCAGGGCAAGGACTGGACGCCCGACTCGGGCCGAGCGGCGGCACACCCGAACTCACGCTTCACGGCTCCCGCAAGCCAGTGCCCGGGCATCTCGAAGGAATGGGAGAGCCCGACCGGCGTGCCCATTTCGGCCTTCATCTTCGGTGGGCGTCGCGCGAAGACCGCTCCGCTGGTGTTCCAGTCGTTCGACTGGAAACACGGCGTTTACGTCGGTGCGGCCGTTGCGTCGGAAACGACCGCCGCCGCGCAGAACCAGGCCGTCGGGGTGATCCGCCGCGACCCTTTCGCGATGCTGCCGTTTTGCGGCTACAACATGGGCGACTACTTCGCGCACTGGCTGAGCATCGGCGCGGATCCCGCCAAGGCCGACAAGCTCCCGAAGATCTTCCACGTGAACTGGTTCCGCCAGGCCGACGGCAAGTTCCTCTGGCCGGGTTTCGGCGACAATGTGCGCGTGCTCCGCTGGATCCTCGGTCGCTGCAAAGGCGAGGCCGAGGCCGTGAAAACCCCGATTGGGTACATACCGGCCGAGGGCGCCCTCGACCTGCGGGGAATCGAGGAAGAGGTGCCCCCACCGGTCATGGAGGAGCTCTTTCGAATCGACCCGGAGGACTGGCGCACCGAGTTGGCCAGCCAGAAGGAATTCTTCGAAAAGTTCGGTGACCGCTGCCCGCCCGAGATCTGGGCCCAGTATGAGGCCACGACGAAACGCGTCGGAATCTGACCCGAATGGGGGGCGGGCCCTTAGGGGCAGGGGGCCCGCCCTCCCACAGTTCGTCCAATATGTGGCGGGGACGGTGTCCTGCCCCCCCCTAAAGTTCGCGGCCCCTTGGACCAACGAACCGGGTGGTCGTTTCCGCCATCCTTTTCATCCGATTTTCCTTTCCGCCTTCGCAAGTGGTCGGGAAGGTTGAGTTGTGTCCACGGAAGATCTCTCGAACGGAGGCCGGAAGACACCAAGGCCGCGCATGAGTTTGCCGCACCGCGCCGCCCCAAGGTAGATAAGCATTGACATACCCGGGGGGGCATTGTTGGATCCATTCAGACAGATTTTTCACGGGGGTCGACCCACGGGTCGGTCCGGAGTCCGCTGTACGCGGAACAGGAGGTTCAGCGAATCATGAAAGGCCAGAACAAGTATCGAATGATCATGGCGGCCGCGGCGCTCGTTGCCGTAGCCGGCGTAACCGAATCGCGCGCGGACGGATGCTCGGCAAGCTCGTCCTCCCTCGTCACCCGGTCGTCCGGAGGGACCTGCGGCGCAGCACTCTCCCTCGATGACGTCTTCACTCTCACCTACCGCATCACCAATGCGAGCATCATCGACGACAATACGTCGCCGAACGACGGCGACCCCATTGAGGCCACCATCTTTGGCGGTAACGAGATGGTCGCCACCCTCGCCCAGGAAACTTCCCTTCAGGGCGCGACCGAGTTGCCCACCGTTCTCGAGTTCGTGCCGGTGTGCCCGGCGGACAGCTCGCTCAACGCGGGTAATTCCTGTGATCCGAATCTCAACCAGTGCGGGACCGGCACGTGCGGCTGCGAGAGCAACCTGCCCGGCGTCACCTGCGAGGCGAGCGGCGCCAACAAGGTCAACCTCGAATTCGCGCAAGACATCGTGTTTAACGGCGCCGAGCAGAGGACAATCGCGACCATTCGCGTGAGACTGACCGACACCGTCTCCCCGCCTGCCACCTGCGGCGAGTTCTTCACGCGTGTCGAGTCCACCGGCGACATCATCACGACCACCGACGATCAGTGCGACTCCGAAGTCACCGCCGACAGCCAGGCGAGCGCCGACCTCCACGCGCCCGAATGCGCAAGCGACGATGATTGCGGCGAGTGCCAGGTATGCGCAGACCTCGCGACCGATCCGCACTGCGAGAACGCCATCGAAGGCACCGCCTGCACCGAAGACGACCAGGACTGCACGATCGACCAGTGCGACATCGACGGGAACTGCGTGCACACCGAGAACGACGCGTTCTGTGACGACCAGGACGCCTGCACCACCGAGACCTGCTCGGCGGTCAACGGCTGCGTCTACGAGTTCATCTGCGAAGCCGAAGCCATCTGCCGCAGCCCCGGTTACTGGGCGACCCACAGCGGCTACCAGAAGTCCGACAAGTCCATCAACGTCGGCCAGCTCGTGATCGACACGGTCGGCCCGATTGAAGTCTGCGGCCAGGTCATCACCGAGACGAGCAACGAGAGCAGCCCCTACCTCGACGGGTTGGGACTCGACTCGAACCTCGAAGGTCTGTGCATGAGGGCCCAGGGCGTTCCGCAGCGCAGGCTCTACCGTCACCTGGTGGCGGCGGCGTTCAACTGCGCCGTCTCCGGCGGCGACTGCGAGACCGTCAGCGATCCGTTCGTGGACGTGAGCTTCGACGAATGCAGCGACGTGTGCGCGGGCATCGAGGTGGTTGACGGCCCGACGATGAACGAGTGCGCTTCGCAGTTCGACTGCTTCAACAACGGCGGTCAGATCATCAACGGCGAATGCGCGTTCGGGACGTGCGCGGAGCAGGCCGATGTGAACTGCGGCGGCGATTTCGGCGACTGCCCGCTCTTCGAGGACAGCCCCCAGGAGTGCGTGAACTTCCCGGGGAACTGCCACGATGCCGTGCTGTGCAACGAGGAACTCGGCATCTGCCCGAAGGGCGGACCGGCTTCGAGCCCGCAGGCTTGCCGCGAAGCGCGCGGCAACTCGTGCACGATCGACGACTGCGACTGATCGGCGGAAAGCCGAACGGGTGAACGCACCGTAAGGTGCCTCCCAAGGGCGGGACCACGAAAGTGGTCCCGCCCTTCTTTTTGCCCTGGAGCGCCCGTCAGAGCGGGACGGAGGCTCCTTTCGGACTGGCACTCTCGAGCCCGAAAGCGATCGCGTCGTCCACGTTATCCAGCATCACGATCACCAGGCGTGCCAGCGCATCGGGAGGCAAGTCCTCGAGATCCTTCTCATTGCGCCTGGGGAGCATCACCGTCGTGATGCCGGCACGCAGCGCCGCGAGCAGCTTCTCCTTCACTCCGCCGATCGGCATCACGAGGCCGCGAAGAGAGATCTCTCCGGTCATCGCGACGTCGGGCCGCACGGGCCTGTCCGTCAGCAGCGAGAGCAAGGCCAGGAACATCGCCACGCCGGCGCTCGGTCCGTCCTTGGGAGTGGCGCCGGCCGGCACGTGGATGTGTACGTCGAGCTTCTCGAGCGAGTCGCCCACGTGCGACTTCGCAAGCGTGAGAGCCGCCTGCGCGGATTCCTTCATCACTTCGCCGAGTTGGCCGGTGAGGATGAGCTTCCCCGAGCCCGGCACCTTGCTGGCCTCGATGAATAGAATGTCGCCGCCGACGGGCGTCCAGGCCAGGCCGGTCGCCACGCCAGGCGTGCCGGAAAGCATCGCGACTTCGCTCTCGAACTTTCGCGCCCCGAGGATGACGCGCAGCTGGTCCTCGTCGATGGCCACCCGGTCGAACGTACCTTCGGCGATGCTCATCGCTGCCGAACGCAGCACCGATCCCAGTTCGCGCTCGAGGTTGCGGACGCCGGCCTCGCGCGTGTAGTCGCGCACAATCGTGCGAAGCGCGTCGTCGCTCACGCTCGCCTGCTCGGACGTGAGTCCGTTGGCCTCGAGCTGTCTACGCACGAGGTAGCGCCTGGCGATCTGGACTTTCTCCTCCTCGGTGTAACCGGGGAGGTGGATGATCTCCATGCGGTCGCGCAGCGGTCCCGGAATCGTGTCGAGCACATTGGCCGTCGCGATGAACATCACGCGCGACAGGTCGAAGTCCACGCCGAGATAATTATCCCGGAACTTCGAGTTCTGCTCCGGATCCAGCACCTCGAGCAGCGCGGAGGACGGGTCGCCGTGAAAACCCCCGGCGCCGAGCTTGTCGATCTCGTCGAGCATCATCACGGCCGTGCGGCTTTTCGCGCGCTCGATGGCCTGGATGATGTTGCCCGGCAGGGCGCCAATGTACGTACGCCGGTGGCCACGAATCTCGGCCTCGTCATGGGTGCCGCCGAGCGCGACGCGCTGGAACTTCCTTCCCATCGCACGCGCGATCGACTGGCCGAGCGACGTCTTGCCGACTCCCGGAGGGCCGACGAAGCACAGGATCGGACTCTTGCCGTCGGGATTGAGCTTGCGCACTGCCAGATGCTCGAGAATGCGGCGCTTGATCTTCTCCAGCCCGTAGTGGTCCTCGTCGAGCACCTGCCGCGCGCTCGCAATGCCGATCGGCTGCGGCGCCTCCGCCTTCCACGGCAGGCCCGTCAGCCACTCGAGGTACGTGCGGATCATCGACGACTCGGCCGAGTTCTCTCCCATGCGCGAAAGGCGATTGAACTCCTTCAGGGCGTGCTTGCGCGTGGCCTCCGGCATGCCGGCGTCCGCGATCGCCTGGCGCAGCTCTTCCGTTTGCGCGCCGTCTTCGCCCTCGCCGAGTTCCTTCTGGATCTGGCGCATCTGTTCGCGAAGCACGTGCTCGCGCTGACGCTCGTCAAACTCCTTCTTGGTCTTCTCGCCGATCTCCCGCGACAGCCGAAGTACCTCGACGCGCTCGCCGAGCAGTTCGAGGACCTTGTCGAGACGTTCGCGCAGGTCCACGCACTCGAGAATTTCCTGCTTTTCCGGCGCGGTGATGTCGAGCAGGTTCGCGACCATGTCGCAAAGCTGCCCCGGCGACTGAATGGCCTGGGCCACGTCGGCCAACTCGACCGGAGCGTTGGGGAGCAAACGAAGCGCATCGACGGCCTGTTCGCGAAGCTGCACGAAGCGGGCCTCGAGCTCGGGACTTCTCGCAGTGCCATCGCCGTCGGGAGCGCCGAGAACCTCGACGCGGGCAACCAGAAACGGCCAGCCGTCGAGGAATTCAAGCACCCGGAAGCGCTCCTGCCCCTGGACCACGAGGTGGTGCGTGCCCTCTCCCGCGGCAACCATGCGTGCGATCTGGCCGGCGGTGCCGACGCCGTGGAGATCTCCGGGGGCGACGTCGTCTTTCTGAGGGTCGCGCTGGAGCAGGAATCCGACGCTACTCTCCGTGCGCGCGGCTTCGCGCGCTGCCGCCACCGACGACGTCCTGCCGATGGCAATCGGAGAGATCACGCCGGGGAAAAGCACCGCGTTGCGCAGCGGCACCACGATGATCGCGTCGGACGGCAACGGCCTTTGCGCCTCGCCGGCGTGCCCGCTTTCTTCGGACACGCTCGGACCGAGCGAGTGGACGGAGGACCTTAGGTTTTCCATGGTCACCAGAGTGTGGCGAGTTAGGCTGGAATCAAGGTCGCAGCCATCATTTCTTCCCCTTGCGCGTCCCCCCGAACAGGCCAACCTGCAAAATGTCGAGTCATGAATTACCAATCTGAGTACGATTTCGATTTCGCGGTGGCGGGAGGTGGCCCGGCCGGGAGCTCGGCGGCCATCTCGCTGGCGCAGCGCGGCCACCGCGTGGTGCTGTTCGAGAGCGAGAGTTTTCCACGCTTCCACATCGGCGAGTCGCTGATTTCGACAGCCAACGACGCGTTTGTGCAGATTGGGGTGGCCGACCGTATCGAAAAGGCCGGATTCCCCGCCAAGTGGGGCGCCCGCCTTCTGACGCACGACGGCTCGAGCGGCCGCGGAGTGGATTTCGAGGCATCGGGCGAAGTGAACAGGCCGCAAACCTGGCAAGTGCGCCGCGACCGATTCGACCTCATTCTGCTCGAGCGGGCGCGCGAAGCGGGCGTCGACGTGCGCGAGGCCTGCCGCGTGACGGACTGCGAGTTCTCGCCCGGCGCCGTTCGCGTGCAGGTGGCCCCTTCCAACCGTCCTCGCGAGGATGTCCGGGTTCGAGCGGTGGTCGATGCGAGCGGACGCGACGGACTACTCGCCCGCAAATTCCGCCTCCGCACCCACGAGCCGCGACTCGAGAATATCGCCATCTATGCCCATTACAGCGGCGTGCCGCGGCTCGACGGCGAACGCCCGAACGACATCCGCCTGATCGCCAGGAACGACGCCGGCTGGTTCTGGTCAATCCCGGTTTCCGAACACCTCACCAGCATAGGCGTGGTGCTGCCGAAGAGGCTCTTCCTGAAAGGGCCGCCGGGCTCGAACGAGGAGCGTCTCGACCGTGCGATCGCCGACACGCCCGTCGTCGCCGACCTCATGCGCGATGCCAAACGCGAATGGCCGGTGCGGGCAGAGAAGGATTTTTCGTACAGCGCGAAATCCTACGCCGGAGACCGGTGGCTGCTTGCCGGCGACGCCGGCGCATTCCTCGATCCCGTTTTCTCGACAGGTGTGTCGATCGCCATGGAGTCCGGCATCGAAGCCGCGCAGGCGCTCGACCGCTGCATGAAGAGCGGGGACTTCTCGGCCCGCGCGTTCGCCGACTTCTCGCAGCGCCAGGAGCGGCGCTTCCAGGTCTTCCGCCGTTACGTGATCGGGTTCTATACGCCCGAGTTCCGCGAC
>JBHEOD010000003.1:72112-72352 GCA_046261745.1 Binatia bacterium | reverse complement strand
GTACTACGTCTACAAGATGACCCTCTGCGTAGTGATGAACGCCATGCGCCCCGTAGCCCGCCGCCGCGCCACAGCCTGACCGAAAAATGGGGTCAGACCCCATTTCTTCCGGTGGAAGCGCGATTGATAGCGACGCGCGGAAACCGGATCTGACCGCAAAAAATGGGGTCAGACCCCATTTTCGGAACCCACCAACGCAAGCGCCGGGGTCGGGGCACGCGCGCCCGCGTCTCGGAGCGG
>JBHEOD010000003.1:57379-72102 GCA_046261745.1 Binatia bacterium | reverse complement strand
CGTGCCGAAACGTCCGTCGACAAGAAAAAGGGGTCTGACCCCATTTCCCCCATTTTGCCGCTGACTACCCGATCTGGAACTTCTCGAGGCGGTAGCGCAGCGTGTCCTTCGACATGTCGAGCAGCTTGGCCGCCACCGTGCGGTTGCCCTCGGCGTGCGCGAACGCCTGCCTGAGCGCGAGCGCCTCGATCTCCTCGAGCGAGATCGGCCCGTTCGAGAAGTCGAGATGGAAATCTTCCGGCGAACGGATGGCGGCCGGTTCACCGTGACCCGTCGCAGGCCTGGACTCGCCAAGCGCGAAGAAGCTCAGGTCGCCGGCGTCGATCGTGTCGCCCTGGCACAGCACCACCGCGCGCTCCATCGCGTGCGCCAGCTCGCGCACATTGCCGGGCCACGGGTATTCGAGCAGCGATTTCTTCGCGCGGTCGGTCAGGCGCGGCGCCGCCAGTCCGTACTCGCCGGCATGGCGAGCCAGGAAGTGGTTGGCAAGCAGCAGCACGTCGTCGCCGCGATCGCGCAGCGGCGGCGACTGGATGCGGAACACGTTGATGCGATGAAAAAGGTCGGGCAGGAAGCCTCCGCTCTGCACCGCGGCCGCGAGGTCGAGGTGCGAAGCGGTGATCACGGAGCAGCGCAGGATGCGGTCGCGAGTGCTGCCGAGTCGGCGCAGCACCCTCTCGTCGATCACCTTGAGGATTTTCGCCTGCAGGTCGAGGCTCATGCGTCCGATCTCGTCGAGGAAGATGGTTCCGCCCTCGGCCGCCTCGAACAGGCCGGGCTTCGACTTGACGGCGCCGGTAAACGCGCCGCGCTCGTAGCCCATCAGCTCGGCTTCGAGCAGGTGATCGGGAAGCGCCGCGCAGTTCACTTCGATGAACGGAGCGTCGCGGCGCGGCGCCGCGCGATGCAGCGCGCGCGCAACCAGCCCCTTGCCGGTCCCGGTCTCGCCGGTAATCAGAACCGTCGGGCCGCCGCCGTCGCGCTTTTCGTGAGACGCAAGGCGCAGCACCAGGTCGCGTAGCGTGCATATGGTAGGCGATTCGCCGACCAAGCCGATGCCGCCGCCAGCCGGGTCGCCATGGGTGTCGCCGGCGAGATCGCGCTTGCGGTAGTAGTCGAGCTCGTTGCGCAGCCCCTTGCTCGCGAGGCAGCGCTCGATGATGAAGTTGAGTTCCTGCAGATTGACGGGCTTGGTCAGGTAGTCGCTGGCGCCGGCGCGCATGGCGGCCACCGCATCCTCGACCGTGCCGTGGGCGGTCAGCAGCACCACCGCCACGCTCGGATACGATTCCCTGACGGCCTTGAGGAGGTCGTAGCCGGTCATGCCCGGCAGCCGATAATCGCTCAGCACGATGTCGGGCTCGCCTTCTTCGATGAAGCGCAGGCCCTCCTCGGCCGTTTCGGCCGCCCGCACGCTGTGCTCGAGCCGCTGGAGAGTGCCCGCGAGGTAGCGCCTCAGGACGTCCTCGTCCTCGACCAGTACGATGTCGGCCATCCTTCTTCGTTCCTTCTTTCGCCGTTATCTGCGTTGTCTTGCTTCGGATTCGCTCCCCGAGGTTGTCGCCCTTGCGTGGTCATTTGCCCACCCGAAGGGCTTCTCCCCAGGTGCCGGCCCGGCCCGGCGAAGCTAACCTTTCGAAAAGGCTGAGAGAAGCCGTTGGCATGCGCGTTGCTCGAACGGGTCCATGAATTCCTCCCGGCTCGCCGAAGGCCCAACCGACGCCCGCCCCTCGCGGCCGGCCGGTGCGTCGCGCCCGGACGTGCGCCGTCGGATTCTCGATGCGGCGCTCGTGGAGTTCGCGGGCAAGGGGTTCCAGGAAGCGTCCCTCGCGGCCATCGCGCGGCGGGTCGGCGTGACCGCGCCGCTGGTGCTTTACCACTTCGGTTCCAAGGCCAACCTGTGGCGCGAAGCCCTCGAGGTGTTCTGCGCCGATTTCGCCGCCGTCGTCGCAAGCGCCGTCGCGGACGGCCTCGAACTGGAGGGACGCGAAGCGCTGCGACTTCTCGTGCGCCGGCTCGTGCATTTCTTCGCGACCAACCGCGCCGCGTACCGCCTGATGCGCGACCAGGGCGGGGTCGAAACCGGCCAAGGCGAATGGATCACCTCCCGCAGCCTCCGGCCGATCATCGAGAGCATCGAGTCTGTCTACCGCCGCGCGGTCGAGGAGGGCGCGGTCAGGCCGGCTCCGTTCGAGACAACGTTTTTCATGATCCTCGGCGCTGCATCCTGCTACCTCGAATCGCGCGTGCTGGCGTCGCGACTCTTCGGCCCAGCGGATGACGAAAGCATCGACTGGATCGACGGCTACGCGGACCAGGTCGTTCGCCTGTGCTTCGACGGCCTGACCGCACCGCGGGTCGCCGACGCTCCCCGCCCACGGCTGGCCGCGCTGCGCACGTCGCGGATCATGAGTTCGGCAACGCCTGCTGCCAACCCGGAGGTTTCACTGGGATGATCAACCACGACGCAACAGCTGCTGCGACAGTTCATGGCGACGTCTCGCTGGCCGAGACGTTGCCTTCCGTCGCGCTGCTTCTCGGCGGAGTCCCCGTACTGACCGTGCTGATGATGACGGCCTTTCGCTACGTGGCCAGCGGCACGATCTGACCCGCGACGCGGTCAGCGGAAGCGATCTGATTCGCGACGCGGCTGCGGAGCGATCTGATTCGCGACGCGGCTGCGGAGCGATCTGAAGGAAAAGGTTTCCCCGCCCAAGGCGGTGGTGAGGTGGAGTGGAATGGCGGTTCGCGCGGGCGAATCGCGCAAGGTGCCGGGGGAGAGGCACGCGACCAGTGGGAGGACGTTCGATACGGGGGCGTATCGTCGACCGACCCTCTCCGGTCGCGCCAGGGCCGGGTTGCCGCAAGGCTTCCCGGCCCTTCTTTATGGTGCGGAACGAAATCCGGGACAGGATTTCCGCGTGCAGCGCGCGAATGACCGTGGGGCGCCTACGGCGCCAGGATGTCCTGGTACCTCGGATAGCTGACCGCCAGCAGGTAGATGGTAGCGGCGCCGACGAAGTACCCGGGTATGGCGCCCGACGGATCGAGCACCGCGTGGAACAGCACGATGTTGAGCGCGACCGGCGTCAGGATCACGGCCGCCAGCGCGACGAAACGTCCCGCCACGAATGCGGCCCCCGCCAGGATCTCCACGACGGCAATGATCGGGAACATGTAGCCGGTGGCGGCCAGCGCGGCCATGAACGCCCCGCCGGCCTCGTTGTGCGGCGGGTTCGGCATGAAGCCGATGAACTTGTTGAGGCCGCCGACGAGCAGCAGCAGGCCGACGAGGATGCGGATGACTTTGGTGGGCATGGATTCCATCGGTACCTCGGGCAAGCGGTCTCGCGACGTGTGAACCATGTCGCGGAAGCATCATCTTGACCATCGGATCGCTGCTTGTCGATCCGCACACTCGCCGGCTACGGCGCGTAACGCGCCTCGTAGCCTTCGATGAGCATCGTGTCCCACCGGGCTGGGCCCGCGACATCGGTCAGACGCCACGACGGACAGGAACCCCATTCGCATCGAAGCTGCCCGCCTTGCTGCACGCCCGGCGCGGCGTTAGGTAGCGGGCATGATTCCAACCTACGAGCAGATCGTCGAGCAGATGACCGGCCCCGGCGGACCCTTCGAAATCGTCGTCGAGGACGTCGGCGGCCTGCCGATGAAGAACTTCAAGAACCGCGAGCGCTGCATTCGCGAGAAGCTCGCGGCCGCCGCCGGTCGCGGCGATTCGCCGGCCATCGTGTACGGGCAGCGCCGCATCGGGTACGCCGAATTCGCGCGAACCTGTTTCGGGGTGGCGCAGGCGATGATCCGCGACCACGGACTCGCCAAGGGAGATCGCGTGGCGATCCTGGCGGTGAACCGCCCGGAGTGGCTGTACGCCGCCTTCGGCGCAACTTCGGCCGCCGGCATCGGCGTTGCCCTCAACGGCTGGTGGCAGACCGAAGAACTCGAATACGGGCTGAACGATTCCGGTTCGCGCTTCCTCGTCGTGGACGATCGCCTGTGGCCGCGCGTCGCGCCGATCGTCGCGAATATCGCCACGCTCGAGAAGATCTTCTACATCGGTGACAACGCGCCGGCCGGCACGATTGCGTTCTCGTCGCTGATGGAACCGACCGACGACGTCCCGACCGTGCCCATCGACGAAGACGACCCGTTTATGATCCTGTACACGTCGGGCACGACGGGCCGCTCGAAGGGCTGCATCACCACGCATCGGGGGACGATCACGCAGGTGCTCGGCATCGTCTTTGCCGGCATGGCCAATTCCATCCTTTCCGGCACGGAGATCATGCCCACGGGCGGGCAGCCGGCCAGCCTGCTGACGTCGCCGCTGTTTCACGTCGGCGGCCTGCACTCCGGCGTCTGCACGCAGATCACCGCCGGAGTGAAGATGGTTTTCCTCGAGGGCAAGTTCGATCCCGAACGCGTCATGCAGACCATCGCCGCCGAGAAAATCACGATGTGGCCGGCCATCCCGACGATGCTTCACCGCGTCGTGCACGCGCCGAACATCGGGACGTACGACCTGTCGAGCCTGCGCAGCGTGTCGTTCGGAGGAGCACCGACCGCGCCCGAGACCATCGACCGTGCGCGCGAGGTGCTGCCGGTGGAACCCACGTTCACGAATGCGTACGGGCTGACCGAGACGCACGGCGTGGCCACCGTCAACGCCGGCAAGTCGCTGCTCGGGCGCAAGACGTCGGCGGGCCGCGCGGCGCCGTTCCTCGATTGCAGGATCATCGACGAAAAGGGTGACGCCGTGGCGCCGGGTGTGCTCGGCGAAGTGCTGTTCTACGGCCCGACCATCACGCCGGGTTACTGGAATCGCCCCGACGCCACGGCGGAGACAGTGCGCGACGGCTGGCTCTACACCGGCGATCTCGGCTACCTCGACGACGAGGGTTTCCTGTTCATCGTCGACCGCGCCAAGGACATGATCCTGCGCGGCGGCGAGAATGTGTACTGCACCGAAATCGAGAACCTGCTCGCCGATCATCCCGAGATCGACGAAGCGGCCGTGATCGGCGTGCCGGACGCGGAGATGGGCGAGCGCGTCAAGGCCATCGTCAGGCGCATGGCCGGTTCCAAGCTCGACGCGGACGCGGTTCGACGTCACGTCGCGGCGCACATGGCTTCGTTCAAGGTGCCCGAGTTCGTGGAGTTCACCGACGAGCCGCTGCCGCACAACCCGGCCGGCAAGCTGCTCAAGAACCAGCTTCGAAAAGCGGCGGCGTAGCGCTGCCGCGCATTGCTTCGCCGTAGGCGGCGAGCACCTCGCCGGGAGCGCCTGCGGCCGCCACGCGGCCGTGTTCGATCCACACGCAGCGATCGCAGAGCTCGGCGATGGTGGCTGCGTCGTGCGAGACCAGCACGCAGGTGCGGTCCGAACGAATGCGCTCTCGCATGGCCGCGGCCGATTTCTCGTGGAAAGCGGTGTCTCCGGTGCCGAGCGCTTCGTCGAGCAGCAGCAGGTCGGGGTCGGCGTGATAGGCCACCGCGAAGCCGAGGCGCGCGCGCATGCCGTCCGACCACGACGAGATCGGGTCGTCGATGACGCCGGCCAGCTCCGCGAACGCAACGATCGAATCGAACTTCGCATCCACCTCGGCGCGCCTCAGGCCGAGAAGCATGCCGGACAGGATCGCGTTCTCGCGGCCGGTGAGCTGCGGCAGGAAGCCGACCTGGAGGCTGAGCAGCGACGCGCGCACGCCGGCGGCGCGCTCGACGCTTCCGCGGTCCGGCCCGAGAATCCCTGCCAGCAGGCGCAGCAGCGTCGTCTTGCCGGCGCCGTTACGGCCGACCACGCCGAGCGTCTCGCCCGCGTGGAGGTCGAAGGACACGCCGCGCAGCGCCCAGCGGTCGCTGCGGCCGCGCGTGAAGATGCGGCCGCGCACGATGTAGCGCAGCGCCACGTCGCGCACGCGAAGCAGCGGTCCGTGGGTCGTCATGCCGGCAGCCTCGGATAGAGAAGCTCGCGGCGGCTCACGAACGCGTGGGCCGCCGCAATCGCCAGCAAGGACGCCAGCGAGATCCACGCCAGCGCGACGAAGTCCGGCCACGCGCCGTGCATCAGCACGCCGCGCCAGTTCTCGAGCAGGATCGCCATCGGATTGGCCGCGAGCCAACCGCGCAGGGGTTCGCCGAGCCGCGAGATGTCGAAGAATACGCCGGAGACGAACATGCCGAAGCGAAGCGCCACTTCGAGGCCGACGAGGATGCTGCGAAGGAACGGCACCAGCGCCGCCGCCCACAGCGCGAGCGCCGCGATGAACAGGAACTGCACGGCGAGCACCAGCGGGAACGCCGCCCACGCCGGCGCCACGACGAAGCCGTCGAAGTGCAGGAACACGAACAGCACGACCAGTCCGACGCCGAACTTGACCGCATCGGTCAGCAGCATCGCAAGCGGAAAGATCAGCTTCGGTACGAACACCTGCGACGCGAGCGGCTGATTCTGAAGTATGGACGGCGCCGCGCGCGAGACGCTCTGGGCCAGCCAGCGCCACGAAACGAGCCCGCAAAGCAGGAACGACATGTAGTGCTCGACCGTCGAGTGGAGGATCGCGCGGAACACCGCATACAGCACGACCATCTCGAGGATCGTCTCGAGCGCCCACCACAGGTAGCCGATGTAAAGGCGCTCCGATTCGAGGCGAAGCTGGCAGTAGGCCTGGTAAAAGAGAATCTCGCGCCAGCGCGCCGCCTGGCCCGTCCTCGTCACGGCTGCAGGATCTGCGACTTCCACGGCGCGGACGGCGCCCTGCGCGTGAACAGCTCGCGCTTGTGCAGGCGAGGCTCGGCGCGCGTCCAGAATTCGATCGCGTCGGGCACGACGACGTAGCCCTTCCAGTGCGCCGGGCGCGGAACGTTGCCGCCCGGGAACTCGCGTTCGAGAGCGGCGTAGCGCTGAAGAAGCAGCGCGCGCGAAGCGATGGTGCGGCTCTGCTCGGACGCGGCCGACGCGATGCGGCTGCCGGCGGGCCGCTCCTGCCAGTACTGGTCGGCCTCACGTGCGGGCAGCACGCTGACCTTGCCCTCGATGCGCACCTGTTTGCCGGTCACGTCCCAGTAGAAGACCAGCGCCGCGCGCGGGTTCGCGCGCATCTCGTCGCCCTTGCGGCTGTCATCGTTGGTGTAGAACACGAAGCCGCGCGCACTCGCCTCCTTCAGCAGAACGTAGCGGGCAGACGGGCGGCCGCGGCTGTCGGCCGTGGCGAGCACCATCGCCTCGGGAATGGGGGCGCCGGCGCGGGCCGCGGCCCTGTGCCAGGAGCGAAAACGGGCGATTGGGTCGGGCATCGGGGGACAAACTCCGGAGCAGTGCGCTAGAACCTGTGGGCAGGGCCACTCCTTGTAGGGAGGAGCCTCCCGAGGGTCAAAATTATGCGTTGACGGGCCAGTGTTAACCTTGTTAACTTCCCGGACCAGCCGGCCAGCCCAGCCAGCCCAGCCCTTTTTGTCCGCAAGGAGCCAAATCCATGAGTGGTCTCGAAACCGTATCTTCCTCTCCATCTTCCTCTTCTGTCCGCGCCCGCACGGAACCCGAGCTCGACGCCGGCCAGTTCTGGGTCAACGCGTGGCGCCCGTCCACCGCCGAGGCCAGCTACGAGATCACCGACATCGAGGGCGAGATCCCGCGCGAGATCCACGGCACCCTCTACCGCAACGGTCCCAACCAGCAGGTCCTTCCGGCCGAGGGCTACCGCGCCCTTCATCTCTTCGACGGCGACGGCTTCGTGCACGGGTTCCGCATGGACAACGGCCGCGCGTTCTACACCGGACGCGTCGTCGAACATCCCTCGACGATGCGCGAGCGGGCCGAGGGCCGCTTCTGCATGGACACCATCGGCGTGCGCGTGAAGGACCCGGTCGATCCGTTCCGCGTGCAGCCGAACACCAACGTCGCGTTTCACGGCGGCAAGCTGATGGCGCTGGTCGAGAACTCCATCCCGTTCGAGATCGATCCCCGCACGCTCGCGCCCATCGGTGTCAACGATTTCCAGGGCAAGATCCTCGGCATGAGCACGACTGCCCATCCGAAGATCGACGGCAAGACCGGACAGATGATCATCCACGGCTATCAGCCGTTCGAGCCCTACCTGCAGTTCTACGTGGTCGAAGCCGACGGCACGTGTTCGCTGGCCGAGAACGTGGACGCGCCGTATTGCGTGATGGCGCACGACATCGCGATCACCGAGAACTACGCGGTCTTCATCTGGGGTGCCATCCACTTTGACGGCATGGCCATCATGAACGGCGGCGGCTTCGGCGAAGCGATCAGCTGGAAGCCGGAGCTCGGGCTTCGCTTCGGCGTGCGACGCCGCGAAGCAGGCGCGAAGACGCAGTGGTTCACCGCGCCGACGCCCGGCTACATCTTCCATCCCGGCAACGCGTACGAAGAGAACGGCAAGATCATGATGGACGCCTGCACGTATCGCGACGGCGCGATGCTGCTCGAGACGCTCGCGCATGCGCGCGACGGCCGCCCGGTGCCGGGTTTCTCGGCGGTGCCGTTCCTGTACGAGCTCGACCTTGCGAGCGGCGTCTGCAGCGAGCGTCAGCTAGACGAGCGCGGCGCCGAGTTCCCGCGCCTCGACGACCGGCTGGTCGGCTACAAGAACCGCTACGGCTATGCGGCGCTCGACCGCAGCGCCGGCGGCGATCCGGCCGACACGTGGGCAACCATCGTGCGCTACGACCGCCAGGGCGGAAGCAACGCCATCCACGATTTCGGCAAGTGGCAGTGGCCGAGCGAGCCGGTCTTCGTGCCGCGCTCGGCGGATGCGGCCGAAGGCGACGGTTTCGTGATGTGCACCGTGTACGACGGCCTCGCGGATTCGAGCTACCTGGCCGTTCTCGATGCGCAGAACATGGCGGCCAGGCCGCTGGCCAAGTGCCGGCTGAAGCACCGCATCCCGATGGGTTTCCACGGCAACTTCGCGGGCGGGATTGTCTGACTGCGGGGCGAGCGCCGTGTCCGCATGACGGTGGACGCCATGTTTGCAGGCCGGGGATCGTCCGGGGATTGTTGCGGCTGATCGCTCGGGTAGGTTGCCTGCCCAACGTTACTGTCCCGAGGAGCAGACAACCATGAATTCGCTCGCACGCTTCACCGAGGAGGCGTATGCGCTGCTGCGCATCGTCTCCGGCCTGATGTTCTCGTTTCACGGGGTCCAGAAGATCTTCGGCTTCCTGGCGCAGCATCCGGTCGAGTTCGGATCGCAGATGTGGTTCGGGGGCATCCTCGAGCTGGTCGGCGGTATCGCGATCCTGGTCGGCTTCCAGACGCGCGTGGCTGCATTCCTGTGCAGCGGCATGATGGCGGTCGCGTACGTTCAGTTTCACTGGAAGTTCGCCGGCGGCGATCAGTTCTTCCCCGTCATCAACAAGGGAGAGCTGGCGGTGCTCTACTGCTTCGCGTTCCTGTTCATCGCGTGCCGCGGCCCCGGCAAGTGGAGCCTCGACCGAACCCGCTAACCAAAAAAATGGGGTCAGACCCCATTTTCCAGGATACGGTTTCCAAGCGGCGCGGCAGGGCTCCGAAAATGGGGTCTGACCCCATTTTTGCTTAGCGGGCTTTCCAGGCGGGTTTGCGTTTTTCGACGAAGGCTCGCTGGGCTTCGCGGGCATCTTCGGTGCGGCGGAGCGGGCGGCCGAGTTCTTCCTGACGCCGGTACGCATCCTCGAGCGGAAGGTGAAGCATCTCACGCACGCCGTTTCGCGTGGCGGCGACGGCCAGTGGCGCGTTGGCGGCGACCGCGTCGGCAAGATCGAACGCCGCCTCCATCAGTCCCGCACGCTCGACCACCCGATTCACGAGTCCGATTTCCAGCGCCCGCGCCGCCGAGAAAGGTCGCGCTGTCAGCATGATCTCGTGGGCATGCGTCCACGCGATCTGGCGCGGCAGCATCACGGCTGCATGGCCGGTCGGGAACAACCCCAGCGCCACTTCCTCGAGCGCGAACGTCGCCTCGGGGACGGCCACGCGCATCTCGGACGCGAGCATCAGGTCGAAGCCGCCGCCGCGGCAATGCCCGTTGACCGCGCACACCAGCGGCTTGCCGAGGTCGAACGCGACAAGGGTGGCGGTGCCGGCGGCGCGAAGCCCCTCGAAGTCGCCCGCGTCGATCTGTTCCCCGCGGGCGAGCGCCTGGGCCGCCGGTATCGTCTCGCGAAGGTCCATTCCGCTGCAAAACACCCGCTCGCCGGCACCGGTCAGTACCACGCAGCGCACGTCGTCGTCGGCTGCCAGCGCGCGCCAGGCCCCAGCCAGCTCGCCGAGCGCCGCAGGATTGAGCGAATTCGCCTTGTCGGGCCGATCGATCGTGACGAGGGCGACATGGGGATGCGCGCCGGGCTTTTCGATCCGGATGATCATGCCTCGACCATAGGGAGAAAAGCCCCGCCAGCGAACCCCCGGGACAACCACAAAACCGGGACAGGTACGCATTTCCGGTCCCGGCGGCACGCGCGCGTTCCTATCGATCCGCGACGATCGCCGGATCGGACCTCCTTCGCAGCCGTAGCGCGATGATCCGCGGCCCGCGCGCGCACCTCGCCGCATTGCCGTGCGCGCGACCGCTGCGTTAGGATCGCCCCATGTCACCAAACTCATCCAACGTCTCCAAGGCCGCCCAGACCGGCGGAACGCTCGGGCTCGTAGCCGCCGTCTTCGTGGTGGTCGGTGTCGGCAGCGCCGCGCTGCAGATCCTGCCGGCCTTTGGGGGCTTCCTGCTGATGGTCTTCGGCCTCGCGCTCGCGCTGCTCGGCGCCGTACTCTCCATCGTCGGCATCATCGCCACTTCGCCGGGCAGGAACCGCGAGGGACGCCCGGCCGCCATGCGCGGCTTCGCGCTGTGCCTGCTGACGATCGTCGCGCTCGGCGTCCCGGCCATGCGCGGAAGCAACGTGCCGCGCATCAACGACATCACCACCAGCGTGGACGACCCGCCGGCCTTCGTCAGTGCGTCCGAGGCGGAACCCAACAAGGGACGCGACATGTCGTACGACGCGGCCGCCTTGGCGGAAGTGCAGCGCGAAGGCTATCCCGATCTCGCGTCCCTCGTCATCGAGGACTCGCCCGACGAGGCGTTCGACAAGGTGCGCCGCGCGCTCGCCGGCATGCCGCGCATGGAAATCACCGGCGAGGACAAGGCCGCCGGCCGCATCGAAGCCACCGAGACGTCGGCGCTGTTCCATTTCAAGGACGACGTCGTGGTGCGCATCCGGCCTTTCCAGGACGGGGGCAGCCGCATCGACGTGCGCTCGAAGTCGCGCGACGGCAAGGGCGACCTGGGCGTGAACGCGGCGCGTATCCGCACGCTGCTCGGTCTCGTACGCGCGAGCGCAAAGCCCGTGAGCACAGCGACGCCTTGAGCCGCAGCGCCCGCGACGAAGCGCTGCTTCGTCATCTCGATTCTGAACCGCCTGCGTGGATCCTCACCGTCACGCAGCGACTCGCGTTTACGTTGCGCGCGCGCGCGGCAGAGATTCGCTCCGAGGCAGGGCGGGCCGTTGCCGACACACCGCCGATCCATTCGCTGGACGAATGGCTTGAGATGCGCGGTCGCGAGATCCTCGCTCGCGAGGTCGCGGCGGGCGCCGGTACCCCGGGCGCCGGAGTCGGCACGGGCGCCGGCACTGGCGCCACCGCAGGCGCGGGCGCCCGCACAGGCGCCGCCGCCGCGACAGCCGGCGGCTCCGCGCGCGGCCGCGTGCTGCTGACGGCCGCGGCCGAGCAACTCGCGTGGGAACGCATCATCGTGAAGTACCCGGGCGACCAGCCCGGTCAGCTGCTCGACACCGCCGCGCTTGCCGCGACGGCCGCCGACGCGTGGAAGCGTATCTGCCTGTGGGGCGAGCCGTCGTGGTCGGGTCCGCTGGCCGAGGACGCAGAAGCGTTCCTCAACTGGCTTCCGCACTTTCGCGCGCGGCTCGACGCTGAAGGCTTCGTCACGCGCGCGGAGCTCGCCGGGCTCGTGACCGCCGCCATCGGCCGCGGCGATCTCGACGGGGAGCTTCCGGCTTCGGTTGTCCTGCTTGGCTTCGAGAAGCACGACCCGGCCGCCACGCGAGTGATCGCAGCGCTGCGCGAACGCGGCATCAACGTCAGCGAGGAACTCGTCCAGGAACCAGCCGACGAAATCGCCGAAGAACTCAAGGAAGAACTCAACGAAGGACTCAGCGAAGGACTCAGCGAAGGACTCAACGAAGAAATCGCCGCAGCCGCTGCCGTTCGCGCGTGGGCCGCTCCGACGCCGGCGATCGAGGTACGAAGCGTCGCGGCGCGAATCCGCGAGCTTCTTCTCGCCACGCCCGATCTTCGTGTCGGCGTGCTGACCCCCGATCTCTCCGCGTACGGCAGCAGGCTCGAGCGCGTGTTCGAAGAGGAGCTTGACCCGGCCGGCGTGCTCGACCCTGACGGCACCTCGGTGCGGCGTTTCGACTATGCCGAAGCTCCGGCGTTGGCGTGCTACCCGCTGGTGGCCGCCGCCCTCGACCTGCTTGCCCTGGCAGGCCTGAGAATCCCGTTCCACACCGCATCGCGAATCCTGCTTTGCGATTATCCACGCGACGCGGACGCGCGCATTGCCGAGCGCACGCGCATTCGCAAAGGCGTCGTCGAAGCCCGCCTTCGCCGCGAACGCTCGGCGGTGCTGCACCTGGCCGGCCGCCCCGGCAGCCTCGCCACGGTGCTGCGCAAGGAGAACGACGACAAGCTTGCGGGCATCGCGCATGGATTCGAGAAGCTTGCCGAGCGCCTGGTCGCGGCCGCCGGCACGCGGCGCTCGCCGAGCGGCTGGCGCAAGGAATGGGTCGAACGGCTGACGCTCGCTGGCTGGCCGGGGCACATCGCCGGCGACGTCGAAGGCCTGGTGTTCCGCCGCTGGCGCGACGCGCTCGACGAGTTCGCGCTGCTGGAGATGGTCGAGCCGTCGATGCGCGAGGACGAAGCGCTGTCGAGGCTGCGCGCCGTCTGCCTCGCGCAGCGCGTCCAGCCGCCGGCGTCGAGCCGCAGCGTGCAGGTGATGAACCTGCTCGATGCGGCCGGACTTGAGTTCGACGTGGTGTTCGCGATCGGCATGACGGCGACGGCTTTTCCGGCGCCGCCGCGCCCGAATCCGCTGCTGCCGGTAGCATGGCAGCGCGCGCAGCCCGGCATGACGCGCGCATCCGTCGAAGGAGAACGCGCTCTCGCCGAAAGCGTGTGGTCGCGCCTTCGCCGTTCGACGCGCGAAGTGCTGGCCAGCTATCCGCTGGTCGGCGAGCGCGACGAGGAATGCTCGCCGAGTCCGTTCGTGGCCGCGGCCGAGGAGGACACCACCGCGCCCGTCCACGGCCCGTGGTGGCTCGCGTCCGCATCGGCGGCCGAACGCGGTGAGGAACGGCCCGTCGATACGCCGGGGCCCGCGCGCGTTCGTCGCGGAAGCTCGACGATCCTGCAATACCAGTCCGACTGCGCGTTCCGCGCGTTCGCGTCGAAGCGGCTTGCCGCCGAGAAGCTCGACGCGATCCAGCCCCAGCCCGACGCCGCACGTCGCGGAACCCTCGTGCACAAGGCGCTCGAGAAGGCTTACCTCGACATCCCGAGCTACGAGGATCTGCAGGGACTGGGCGCGCAGAACATCGCGGAAGTTGCACGCGCGGCCGCCGACCACGCGATCGAGAACAACGCCGACTTCTTCGCCGACGCCGCCGACCTCGCCGCCGCCGCGCGGCTGTGGCTCGCCGAGATGGTGGAAGCCTGGATGATCTACGAACAGGAAGCCCGTCAGACGCCGTGGCAGGTCGAAGGAGTCGAGCAGGGCGCGGAGTTTGCGTTTCCACCGTCGGCGGCCGAGCCGCTCACGATCAGCATTCGTCCCGACCGCGTCGACAGAGTTTCCGAGGACGCCGTCGTGATCCTCGACTTCAAGACGTCGGGAACCGCCAAGGGCCCGTCGCGCTGGAACGGCGAGCGGCCCGAGGAGTTGCAGCTTCCTCTCTACCTTGCGCTGCTCGACAAGCCGGGCAGCCGCGTGGACGGCATCGCGTTCGCGAACCTGTCCGCGCGCGACGCCTGCGAGCTCAAGGGCGTGGCGGCCGGCGAACTGGCGAAGTCGTTCAAGCCGCCGCCGAAACAGGACTACATCGACGCCGTCGCGTCGTGGCGCGCCACGCTCGAGACTCTGGCGCTGGCGTATCTCGCCGGCGACGTGCGTGTTGATCCGCGCAATGCGCGGGTCTGCCAGCAGTGCTCCGGCCATGCGTTCTGCCGCGTCACCGAAAGCGGGCTTCCGGAGGCGGACGACGCCGCCGAGGACGCCGAATGAGCGCGCGCATCGCGGACGCCGCCGAGGACGCCGAATGAGCGCGCCCATCGCCGACGCCGCCGAGCGTGCGCGGGTTCTCGACGTCGGCGCGAGCTTCATCGTGCAGGCGCCGGCCGGTTCCGGGAAGACCGGGCTGCTGGTGCTGCGCTTTCTGGCGCTGCTTGCGCGCGTGGAGCGGCCCGAGTCGGTTCTCGCGATCACGTTCACGCGCAAGGCGGCCGGCGAGATGCGGCGCCGCATTGTCGAAGCGCTCATCGACGCGAGAGCGCGCACCGAGCCTCCGGAACGTGATTTCGAACGCGAGACCTACGAGCTTGCGCGTGCGGCCCTCGCGCGCGACGCATCGCTCGGCTGGCACGTGCTCGAATCGCCGTCGCGGCTGCAGGTATTCAC
>JBHEOD010000003.1:56865-57369 GCA_046261745.1 Binatia bacterium | reverse complement strand
GAGCCGGGCCACGTCGCGCAGATTCAGGAGATCGCGCGGCGTAGCCGCGTTGCCAAGGGCCCGGCGTCGGCCACCGCGTGGCCGACGCTCGGCGACACCGACCGCCTCGGCCCGGGCGCCGAAAGCGCGCGCGCGTGGAAGCAGGCGGCCGCTCTTCTCGGCAAGGAGAACGGCAAGAAGCTGCGCACGGCCAAGACGCGCGACAACGACGTGTACGGAGACGACAAGGCCCTCAAGGCGGACTTCGGCCGGCTGATGGACGACCTCACGGCGACGCCGGAGTCGGTTGCGCGCTGGCTCGAACGGCTGCGCGCGGCCGCGAGGCTGCCGGGCTCCGCGGAGTTCACGGACGAGGGGCGGACCGCGCTCGGCGCATTCCTGTCGGTGCTGCGTCACGCCGACGCCGAGCTGTGGGAAGTCTTCCGCGAACGGCGCGAAGTCGATCACGTCGAGATCGCGCTGAGGGCCGTCCAGGCGCTGTCGCCCGGCGAGACCCTCGAGAAG
>JBHEOD010000003.1:25691-56564 GCA_046261745.1 Binatia bacterium | reverse complement strand
GGACGACGGCGTCGACGTGGATTTCGTGCTGTGGACGAGCGACGCGGACGACGACGATCCCGATGCCGTCGAGGGAGCCGGTCTGGCCGACTGGATCGCCGCGCATCTTCGGACACGTCGCGAGCACGGCGAGACGGGCGACCCGCACAGCGTCCCGGTTGTGGTGCTGGTGCGCGGCCGCGCGCACGCGTTGCCGCTGCTGAGGGCCCTCGAGAACCGCGCGCCGGAGGTTCGGGTGCGAGCTCCCGGCCTCGACCACCTCGGCGACCGCATCACGGCCATCGATCTCGAGGCGCTGACACGCGCTCTCGTGCATCCGGGCGACCGGATGAGCTGGCTCGCGCTGCTGCGCTCGGCGTGGATCGGCCTGTCTCTGGGCGACATTGCGGCGCTCGTCGAGACCGATGTTGCCGAGGCAGGCGCCTCGCGCGCACGTGCGATTCCGCTGCTGCTCGGCGACGACACGGCGCTCGCGCGCCTGAGCGACGACGGGCGTGCGCGCGCCGCCAGGCTTGCGGCCATCTTGGGCGCCGCCCGCAACGAACTCGCGACGCGTTCGATCGACGTGGTGGTGCGCACGGCGTGGCTACGGCTGGGTGGTCTCACTGCGGTTCCCGAGCGGCTCGGCCTCGAAGCGCTCGATGCCGAGGCGTTCTTCGATCTTCTCGCCGCGCGCGTGCGTGACGGACGCGTCGATCTCGACGACCTCGCCCGGACGATGCGCGAAGCCGAAGCGCCGGTCGATGCCGATGCCGAAGTCGATCTCGAGATCATGACGATGCACAAGGCCAAGGGCCTCGAGTTCGATACCGTGATCCTGCCCGCGCTCGGGCGAAGGGCGGGCCGTTCGGACTCGCTGCCGCTCGCGATGGAAACGCGACCCGACAGCGGACGGCTCACGCTGGTCACGCCGCGTGGCGCGCGTGGCCGCGACGACGCCGACGGCGACAAGTACGACTTTCTCCAGCATCGCGAGCAGCACCGCCAGAACGCGGAGACGTTGCGGCTGTTGTACGTGGCCGCCACGCGCACCAAGTGCTGCCTGCTGCTGTCGGCCGCCGCCGGCACCCTCAACAAGGACGGGTCCGCGCCGGCAGGATCATTGCTGCGTGCGTTCGCGCCGGCCGTCGACGTGGACGACGCGCGCCGCTGCACCGTGGTGATGGCTGCGCCGGCAGCGAAGCGGTCGATGACGCGCTTTCCGGCGGCATTCTCGCTGGTGGCCGCGCCGCCGAGCGTGGCGGATCGCTCGGTCGTGTCCGTCTCGCCTTCGACGATCGAGCAGCCGGCCCCCGAGTTTTTCGCGGACGGCAAGCTGGCCGCGCGAATCGGCACTGTCTATCACTCGTTCGTCGAGCGCATCGCCGCCGACGGTCCATCGGCGTGGCCGGCCCATCGCGTCGAGACGGAACGCGCCGCGATCGAGCACGAGCTGCGCACCGAAGGCGTGCTGCCGGGCGAGATGGGCCAAGCCGCCGCTCGCGTCGCCGCCGCGCTCGAAGCGACGCTTCGCGACGAGCGCGGCGTGTGGATGCTCTCGGCGCACGACAGCGCACGCTCGGAGCGGGCGATGACGGCGTGGCGGAGCGGCCGCATGATCTCGGCCAAGCTCGACCGCACGTTCGACGCCGACGGCGCGTGCTGGGTCGTCGATTTCAAGACGGGCACGTGGAACCCGGAAGCAGGCGAAGAGGCCGAAGCGCGCTATGTCCTGCGCAAACGCGAGCAGTACGCCGCGCAACTCGCGAGCTACCGTGACCTGGTGAGGGGCGCGCCTGGCGGCGACCGCCTTCCGGTGCGACTCGCGCTCTACTTCGCCGAATGGCCCGAGGGAAGGCGCTGGCAGGACATCACCGAACTCGCGGATGCCGCGACGGCTTCCCCGGAGCCTTAAAAAAATGGGGTCAGACCCCTTTTTCTCGCAGCGACATCGCCACGCAGCCGTTGGCTATGAAAATGGGGTCTGACCCCTTTTTTGTCTTGCGCGGCGGCCCGGCCTATGGGCAGGCATCGAGGATCGATATGGAGAAGCTGCATGAGTGAAAGCCCAGTCACCGTCACCGTTGAAGAAGGCATCGTCGTCGTCCGCGTGGACGACGGGCGTGCCAATGCGCTCACGCACGGGGTGCTCGATGCGCTCGACGCCGCACTCGATCGCGGCGAAGCCGAGGGCACGGCCGTGCTGATGACGGGCCGCGAGGGCCGCTTCTGTGCGGGCTTCGACCTTTCCGTGATGATGGCCGGAGCGCGCGAGCGCCGCGGGCTCGTCGAGAAAGGCGCGCACGTGTTCCTGCGCATGGCCGAGTTCGGCCGACCCGTCGTCGCGGCTTGCACCGGCCACGCGCTGGCTGCGGGCGCCGTGTGGCTTACCTGCGTGGACTGGCGCATCGGTGCGGACGTCGAGGCGAAGATCGGCCTCAACGAGGTGGCCATCGGCATGCCGCTGCCGATCTTTGCCGTCGAGATGGCGCGCGAACGGTTGTCGAAGCGTCACTTCCTCGCGGCCACCGCGCACGCGCGCATCTTCTCGCCGCAGGCCGCCGTCGACGCGGGCTTCCTCGACGAAGTCGTATCGCCGGCGCTGTTGCATGCCGCCGCGCTGGCCAGGGCGACTTCCCTCGCGGCGCTCAAGGATCCTGCATTCCGGCTCACCAAGCGCTCGGCGATGCGGGCCACGCTGCGCCTCATCCGCGACACGCTCGAAGAAGACATGGACAGGGTGGGCTGAACCGCCCTCCCGGAGATCGGCGTCATGGAAGTTTTCGACCACCTGTCGGAGGAGCTCGCGGCCTTCATCGCCGCGCAGCCGCTGTTCTTCGTGGCGAGCGCGCCGCTCGCGGGCGGTCACGTGAACGTTTCGCCGAAGGGCCTCGACACGCTGCGCGTCGTGGATTCGAAGACGGTCGCCTACCTCGACCTGACCGGAAGCGGCAACGAGACGTCCGCGCACGTGGCCGAGAACGGTCGCCTCACCATCATGCTGTGCAGTTTCGATGCGAAGGCGATGATCCTGCGTCTCTACGGACGCGGCCGCACCGTGTTGCCGATCGACGCGGAGTACGCTGCATTGCGGCCGAGCTTTGCCGATCTTCCCGGCGAGCGTCAGATCATCGTGCTCGACATCGAACGCGTGCAGACTTCGTGCGGATATGCGGTGCCGCGCATGGAGAACGCGCGTGCTCGCGACACGCTCGTGCGCTGGGCCGAGAAGAAGGGGCCCGACGGCATCATCGAGTATCAGCAGAAAAAGAACGTGATCAGTATCGACGGCCTCGAAGCTCCGATGAGCAGGCGCCCGCGACAAAGCTGAGTCCTCCCTGCTTGCGAACGACGCACGATTGCCGTTGCGGGCGAGCGGTGCCACGATCCACACGTGTCGCCTCCGCGCATCGTGTTCACGGTCTGGTCCGATGTTCTTTGACCCTGGTGCCAGAACGCGGCCGTGTGCCTCGAGAAAGTCCAGCAGGAGGTTCGCGAAGTCGTTGATCTCCGGCTCGCGTGGAAAAGCTTCCTGCTGCGTCCGCATCCTGAACCCAAGCCTCTCGAAAAGTTCCGCCGCTACACGGAGTCGTGGATGAGACCGGCGGCGCAGGCCGACGCGGGCGAGTTCCGCGTGTGGGCCGGCAACGAGGAGCCGCCTTCTCATTCGATTCCATCGGCCGTCGCCGTCAAGGCCGCCGAACGACAGGGCGAAGCGGCCTTCGCGCGCTATCGCCGTGCGTTGATGCACGCGTACTTCGCCCGCAACCTGAACGTGAGTGCCATGCACAACATCGAGCTCGTCGCACGCGAGTGCGAGCTCGACGTCGATGCGTTCGCGCGCGACGTCGCCGACCCCGCCCTCACCGAACTGGTGATCGCGCAGCACAGCGAAGCGGTGGAACTCGGAATCACCGGTGTTCCCTGCGTCGTGCTCGAAGGCGGCTTCCTGCTGCCGGGCGCGCAGGAGCGCGCCGTCTACCACAACGTGATCCAGCGCCTGCTGGCCCGGCAAGGAGCCTCATGAGTCTCGTTTTCTCCGACCACGCCGCCATCCATTCGCTACGCGACAATGCCGTCTCGCTCGCCCCGCGCCTCGTCGCCAACCGGCGCCGCATCCACGCGTTCCCGGAACTCGGACTGACGCTGCCGAACACGCAGCGTATCGTGATGGAGGAGCTCGAGCGCATCGGTGTGGACTCGATCCGCACCGGCGAAGGGCTCACGTCGGTCGTCGCGGAGGTCTCTGGAACGGGGCGTTCCACGGTGAAACCGCGCGTTGTCGGACTTCGCGCCGACATGGACGCGCTGCCGCTGCGCGAGCACAGCGACCTCGACTTCGCATCGCAGAACGTCGGCTGCATGCACGCGTGCGGCCACGACGCGCATACCTCCATGTTGCTCGGCGCCGCCGAGATCCTCGTTGCGCACCGCGGCGATTTCGTCGGCACCGTGCGGCTGCTGTTCCAGCCGGGCGAGGAAGGCTACGGCGGCGCGCGCATCATGATCGAAGAGGGAGCGCTCGACGGCGTCGACGCCGTCTTTGCGCTGCACGTCGATCCGAGCACGCCGACCGGCACGCTCGCGATCCGGAAGGGCACGATCATGGCGTCGGCCGACGTGTTCGCGGTGGTCTTCAAAGGGGCCGGCGGCCACGCGTCGATGCCGCATCACACGCGCGACCCCATTCCCGCCATCGGCCCGTTCGTCGACGGGCTCTCCCATGTCGTCGCGCGCGAGACCGATCCGGACAATCGCATCGTCCTCAGCGTAACGCAGGTGAAAGCCGGCACGACCAACAACGTGATCCCGCCGACAGCCGAGTGCGGCGGCACGATCCGCGCGATCACCGCCAAACGCCGCGAGGAGGCCCACGAGCAACTCCGCCGCGTCGCCAACGGCGTGGCCGCATCCCGTGGCATTCACGTGGATGTCGGCTTCCTGCACGGCTATCCGCCGACGGTCAATCACGACGGGCCGGTCGACCTGGTGAAGGTCATCGCCGATCGGCTCGGCCTGCACGTGGTCGATCTTCCGAGCCCCGTGATGGGAGCGGAGGACTTCTCGTACATGCTCGAGAAGGTTCCGGGCGCATTCGCGTTCCTCGGTGCCCGCACCGACGGCGGAGGCCCGCTGCACTCCGACCTCATGCGCCTCGACGAGACCGTGCTCAACCACGGCGCCGCGCTTCACGCCGCGCTCGCGCTCGCCTACCTCGCGTAGTCTGTCGAACTCACGATCACGGAAAAGGGGTCTGACCCCTTTTCCCGCGTTTCAGACGATCACGCCGGGGTTCATGATGCCGGCGGGATCGAGCTCGTGCTTGGCGGCGGCCAGTGCACGGCCGAAAAGAGCCGGCCGCTGCGCGGTGTACCACGGCATATGGTCGCGACCGACGGCGTGATGATGCGTGATGGTTCCGCCCATGCGAATCAGCGCGTCCGACGCCGCCTGCTTGATCGCGTCCCAGTCCTCGAGCTGACGCGCCGGTGACGACGGCGCCATGATCGTGAAGTAGGGCGCCGGTCCGTCCGGATACGCGTGCGTGAAGCGGCACGTAACCGAGCCGCCGCCGCACAGTCGCTTGAGTTCTTCTCTCACCGCCGTGGTCACGCCGGCGTGGAACTCCTCGAATCGGTCCCACGTGCACGCGGTTTCGAACGTCTCGCTGATCATGCCGAGGCCCACCAGCGCGTCGCGCATGTACGGCGCGCGCAGGAACGCTTCGCGCCATGCGCCCGCTGCGCCCTCGCGCGACACGCCTTCGTCGGTGCGCGTGCGCCCCGCGCCTTCGGGAACGCGTCCGCCGTGGTCGCGCACCAGCTCGAGTGCGCGAGCCATCCACGGGTCGAGGGAATGATCGGCGGACTCGAACGCGAGGATCAGCACGTGCGCGCTGCCGTCGCCCGCGCCGCTCGTCAGCGCTTCGTCCGCATCGACGAGACGAAGGTTGGTGGGATACAGGCCCGACTGCGACAGTGCCCTCACCGCGCGCGCCGCGGCGAAGAAATCGGCGAACAGCACGCTGGCCGACGCGCGATATTTCGGCCTGTCCTGAAGACGCATCCAGGCCTCGGTGATGATGCCGATAGAGCCTTCCGAGCCGATCACGAACCGGTCGGGGCTCGGACCCGCGCCTGAGCCCGGGAGCCGTCGGCTCTCGATCACGCCGGCCGGCGTGACGGTGCGCAGCGACTCGACGAAATCGTCGATGTGCGTGTAGAGCGTCGCGAAGTGGCCGCCCGAGCGCGTTGCGATCCAGCCGCCGAGCGTGGAGAACTCGAAGGACTGCGGGAAGTGGCGCAGCGTGAGGCCTTCCGGCCTGAGCGCGTCTTCGAGTGCGGGTCCGAAGATGCCGGCCTCGATGCGCGCGGCGCGCGACGTGCGGTCGATCTCGAGCACACGGCCGAGGCCGCCGAGATCGATCGAAAGCGCGCCGGCGTAATCGTCGAGCTCGCGTGCCTCCACCCCTGCGACCACCGAGGATCCGCCGCCGTACGGAATGGCCGCGATGCGCGCGCTCGCGCACCAGTCGAGCAGCCGCACCACGTCGTCCTCGCCGCGCGGGTGCGCGACGAGGTCGGGCGCCGCCGAGAAATCGCGCCGGAAGCCGCGGACGATGTCGCGGAAGGATTTGCCGTAGGTGTGGCCCGCGCGATCCTCAGGATCGCTGGAGACGATGGCGGCCAGCGCGGAAGGCGCCGCAATGCGCGGGGCGTGCAGCCTGATCTCGTCGATGCGCGGCTCGGGCACGGCCTCGCCGACCTCGAAGCCGAAGCGCGCCGCGAGCAAGCTGCCAATGGCCTTCTGATGATCCATCGACGGGCCTTCGCCTTCGTAGCCCCAGCCCCAGAACTTTCGTCGCTTGGTGGTCATGGCGTGGCCTTCGCATCCGGGCCTGCGCGTTGCAAGGGCCGCCTGCCCGCGCGAGACGTCGTCCAGGAAATCCGTACCTGTCCCGATTTCGTTCGCCCGTGGGAGATGCCAGCGGGAACGAAATCCGTACCTGTCCCCGATTTCGACCGAGCCCCGATTTCGTCGTGGGAGAAGTCGGCCGGGACAAAATGCGTACCTGTCCCGGATTCCCGATTGCGAGGCATGCACTTGGCTTCCTCTTCACAGGCGCCGCGGGTTTCGGTGGCGATGCCGGTCCGGAATGCACAGGCGTGGCTGCACGAGTGCGTGGACTCGGTGCTGGCGCAGACTGAAGCCGCTTTCGAACTGCTCGCCGTCGACGACGGCAGCACGGATGCCAGTCGCGCCATTCTCGAAGCATACGCGCGCGACGATGCACGCGTTCGTGTGCTCGAGACCTCGGCATCGTCGCGAGGCATCGTTGCCGCGCTGAACCTGGCGCTGGCTGCGGCGCGTGCGCCTCGTCTCGCGCGCATGGATGCGGACGACCGCATGCACGCCGAACGCCTCGCGCGCCAGGCCGGCGCGCTCGATGCCGATGCATCGCTGTTCGGTGTCGCGTCGCGCGCGGCTGCGTTTCCAGAAGAGGAAGTGCGAGACGGCATGCGTGCGTACGTGGCGTGGCAGAACAGCCTGCTCACGCCCGAGGAAATCGCGCGCGACCGTTTCATCGAAAGCCCGGTCCTGCATCCGTCGGTCATGCTTCGCACGAAGGTCGTGCGTGACCGGCTCGGCGGCTGGCGTGACTGCGCGGGGCCGGAGGACTGGGACTTCTTCCTGCGCGCGTTCGAGGCGGGCCTTCGCATCGGTCGCGTGCCCGCGAGCCTGCTCGAGTGGCGCGTCCACGCGCACCAGCTCACGCGAACCCATTCGCGTTACAGCGAGGACTCTCTTCTCGAAGCGCGCGCCGGCTACCTCGCGCGCTATCTTGCCGGCGTTGCGGCCACAGAGCGCTCGATCTGGGTGCTGGGAGCCGGGCCCGTCGGCAAGGGCCTCGTCAAGGCGCTGGCCCGCCACGGCGTCAACGCCCACGGCCTGGCCGACGTGGATCCGCGCAAGATCGGCGGCGTCGTGCGCGGCGGCGGTCGCAACTGGCGCGTGGTTGCGCATTCCGGCCTGCGCGTGATCGTGCCGCGTCCCTTTGCGGTGAGCGCGGTGTCGGGGGCGGATGCACGCGCTCGGGTGCGCGCCGAGCTCGCCTCGTGGGGCTGGGTGGAGGAAGCCGACTATGTCGTGGCGGCGTGAGCAGGGGTTGCCGGCGGTTCTCTCCTGCGCGCATCTCGTCTATGAAGGGCGACCGCGGCCCTGTGGCCGCGACAAGTCGCCGCTCCCGAGGAGATTTTTCCCATGACCATGCAACGCACGCCGCTGCTGCTTTCGCGCCTGATGGAGCGCGGCCCCCTTTTGAGCCCGCGCGAGGAGATCGTCACTCGCACCGAGGCCGGCCTCCACCGCCAGAGCTACGCCGACCTGCGGCGCCGCTCCCACCAGGTGGCCCACGCGCTGGCCGCGCACGGGATCTGGCACGGCGACCGCGTGGCCAGCTTCATGTGGAACAACCACCGCCACCTCGAGCTCTATTACGCGGTGCCGTCGATGGGCGCGGTGCTGCACACGCTCAACATCCGGCTGAGCCCGCGCGACCTCGAGTACATCATCGGACACGCGGCCGATCGCGTGATCTTCGTCGACGAAGACCTGCTGCCGCTGGTCGAGCCGCTCGCGGCCAACTGCCCCAGCGTCGAGCAGTGGGTGGTCTGCTCGGACAAGGGCAAGGACGGCTGGAAAACCTCGCTGCCCGGAGCCGTCGATTACGAAGAATGGATCGCCGCCCACAAGGGCGACTACGTTTGGCCGGAACTCGACGAGAACGCGCCGATGGGCCTGTGCTACACCAGCGGCACCACCGGCAATCCCAAGGGCGTGATGTACACGCACCGCTCGACCTACCTGCACACGATGGCGCAGGCGATGACCGATGCGATCAGCCTCTCCTCCACCGACTGCGCACTGCCGATCGTGCCGATGTTCCACGCGATGAGCTGGGGCCTTCCGTTCACGTCGACGATGCTCGGCTGCAAGGTGGTGCTGCCCAACCGCTTCATGGGCGCCAAGGATCTCCTCGACCTGATGGCCGCCGAGCAGGTGACCGTCTCCGCCGGCGTCCCGACCATCTGGCAGGGGCTCCGCGCCGCTCTCGAAGCCGAGCCGGACCGCTGGGAGCTCAAGCACCTGTGGCGCGTGACGTGCGGAGGCTCGGCGCCGCCGATCTCGCTGATGCGCTGGTACTGGGACAACCTGCACGTCGAGATGATCCAGGGCTGGGGCATGACCGAGACCAACCCGCTCGGCACGCTGTCGCGCAAGGTCGCCAAGCGCTCGCAATTCCGCCTGTCCGAGGACGAACAGTTCGCCAATGCGGCCAAGGCCGGTCTGCCTCTGCCGGGCCTCGAGATCGAGATCTTCGACGAGAACTGGAAGCCGCTTCCGCACGACGGCAAGGCCGTCGGGGAGTTGCTCATCCGCGGACCGTGGATCGCGTCGGAGTACTACAACAATCCGCAGCCCGAAAAGTTCCACGACGGCTGGCTCGTCACCGGCGACGTCGCCAGGATCGACCCGGAGCAGTACCTGATCATCGCCGACCGCAGCAAGGACCTCATCAAGAGCGGCGGCGAGTGGATCAGCTCGGTCGATATCGAAAACGACATCGTCGCCGTGCCGGGCGTCGCGCAGGCGGCCGTCGTTGCGCAAGTCCATCCCAAGTGGGACGAGCGGCCCGTCGCCCTCGTCGTCGTCGCACCGGGTGCCACCGTGACGGCCGAGGCCGTGCTCGATCATCTCGGCAAGAGTTTCGCGAAGTGGCAGCTTCCTGACGAGGTCTTGTTCGTCGAAAGCCTGCCGCTCACTTCCACCGGCAAGCTCGACAAGAAGGTCATTCGCGCGCAGCTCCAGGACGAAGGATACCAGCTCCCCGACCTGCGCTCCGCCTGACCGGGCGCGGCTCGTCGCGAGGCCGAACATTGCGCATGGCCGATCCCACGCCATCCCGGTTTCCGGTGCCGACTCCGAAGCGCGGAAAGCGTTTTACCGAGACGCTGCGCGGCATCGAGCTGCGCGCGGTCGAGGGACCCGTCACGCTCGGCGAGTTGCTCGTGCTCTGCGGACCGCAGGGCCACGGCTTTCTGGCGATTTTCCTGGTGCTGCCGTTCCTGCAGCCGATTCCGCTGCCCGGCATCTCGAGCGCAATCGGGATCCTCCTGATCATTCTCGGCGTATTCGTCGCGCTGCGACGCCCCCCGTGGGTGCCGCAGCGTCTCGCGCGAGTCACCGTGCAGCCCGAAGCGGTGCTGATGATCTGCGCGAAGATCGAGAAGCTTCTTCTCGCCCTCGAGCATGTCGTGAAGCCGCGCATGCAGTGGTTGTTCGCCCGGCGCTGGTTCCGCGTGACCAACGGCGTCGTGTGGATCCTGCACGCGCTGGTGTTCTCGCTGCCGCTGCCGATCCCGTTCACCAACGCGTTCCCGGCCCTCGTCATCCTGCTGATGGCGCTCGGCATCCTCGAAGAGGACTTCGGCGTGATCGTGGTGGCCTATCTCGGGGGGGTGTTCAATATTCTCTTCTTCGGCGGACTGATTGCTCTTCCTACTCTCGGCTGGCGCGTGCTGTCCTCCTGACACGTTTGTGTCGCCTCCCGTCCGCCCCCGAAATATCATGGCGCGGACGGTCCGCTTTGAAGCCGTAGCCCTCGGCCGCGTCGAAGGGCCCGGGTAGACGGATCCCGGACGGGGTCTCGGACCCAGGAGAGCAATCGATGGAGACTTGGAGTTGGGCGCGATCTTTTACGCTTGCGTCGTTTCTCGGGACCGCGGCGGTCGGTGGCGCCGTGGTGGTCCTGGCCGCTCCGACAGCGGCCGAGGCCCAAATCGACGAGTCTTATTTCTACGCTTCCCTGGGCGCTCACGGCAATTGGGTAAACCACATGCAATTCGGCTGGGTGTGGTATCCGCGCCACCGCGCCGTCGGCTGGCGCCCTTACACCATGGGCCGCTGGGAATGGACGAACTACGGTGAGTGGTTGTGGGTATCGAACGAGCCGTTCGGGTGGGCCACCTATCATTACGGTCGCTGGTACCTCGACCCGATCTACGGCTGGGTCTGGATGCCCGGCCGCGTCTGGGCACCCGCGTGGGTGAGCTGGCGTGACGCCGGTTCCTACATCGGATGGGCACCGCTCGGCCCGTGGGGCTTCTGGGACGTTCGCTACAATCGCTATCGCGACTGGGACCGCTACCGGCACCGCCGTTACGGCGGCGATTGGGATCGCCGCCGCGGAGACTGGGACCGCGACGGCCGCGACTGGGATCGCGACGGCCGCGACGGTCGCGGCGGCTGGGATGGCCGACGCGACGGCGACTGGGATCGCGCTGATGACTACAGCCGTCGCTACCGCGACAACCAGGACACCTGGAACTTCACGCGCAAGCGCGACTTCGTCAGCGATCGCGTGGACAGGGTGGTGCTCGATCGCAACAAGTTGCCCGAGATCTACCGCGCGTCGCGCGAGTTGCCCGCGCCGAGCGAGCAGCAGGAACGCGAAGGGCGCGGCATCACGAGCGCGGTGGACAAGCGCACCATCGAACGCGCGTCCGGGCGAACGATCCGGCCGGTCAAGGTGGAGAACAGCGATGCGCCCACCGTCTCGGGCGGGCGCGGCTCGAGGGACTCGAAGTCCGACAGCGTGCGCATGTTCCGTCCGAAGGTCGTGGAGCGCGCGAACACTCCGACACCCGACAAGCTCGGCGTCGCTGCACCGGATCGCAATGCGCCAGGCGGACGCGGCGGTGCAACGCCGGCTGAGCGCAACGCGGGACGGGCGGTGAGGCCGGGCGGCGACGAAGCTCCTGCCGATCGCAGCGGAAGGCCTGTCCGTGCCGAGTCTGCACGCGGCAGCGACAAACAGGACCCGAGAGCCCCCGCGCGCGGCGACACGCCTTCGAGGCAGCCGCAGTCGCCGGGCAAGTTGCGTGGCGGCGATTCGAACGCGCCCGAGAAGGCAACGCGACCGGCAAGCCCGGGCCGCGCGACGCCGCAGGCTCGGCCGGAGCGCAGCGGTCGGCCCGATGTGGGCGGTTACGAGCGCCCGGCGCGTGACGACGAGCGCGGCGGCTACGAACGCCCGGCGCGCGCCAGCGACGGAGTCGGACTCGTGCGCCCCGACAATGATCGCGGCAAGCAGCCCGCGCGTGCGCAGGAACCGGCGCGAAGCCAGCAATCGGCACCCAAGGTGCAGCAGCCCACGCGCAGCCAGCAGCCGGCTCCGCGCGTGCAGCAGCCTACTCGCAGCCAGCAGCCGGCGCCGCGCGTGCAGCAGCCCACGCGCAGCCAGCAGCCGGCACCGCGTGTGCAGCAGCCTACTCGCAGCCAGCAGCCGGCACCGCGTGTGCAGCAGCCCACGCGCAGCCAGCAACCGGCGCCGCGCGTGCAGCAGCCCACGCGCAGCCAGCAGTCGGCGCCGCGGGTCCAGCCGTCGCGCAGTCAGCCGGCGCCTCGGGTGCAGCAGCCGTCGCGCAGCAGTTCAAGCGCGCCGAGAACGTCGGCGCCGCCGCCGTCTTCCTCGCAGGGAAGCAGCAGCCGCGGGTCGAGCGGTGGCGGTAGCAGCCGCGGTGGATCTTCTGGAGGAGGCGGCAGCAGGTCCGGCGGACCCCCGCAGCGCTGACCCCTGCTAGCGCTAGGCCGGATCGAAGTGGGTCTCGGCCTGCGTCAGTCCAGCAGCGCGAGAACTTCGGTCGTGTGGGTTGCCGGGTCCACCTTCGGCAAGGCGTGGCGAATCGTTCCGTGCTCGTCGATCACGTAGGTGATGCGGCGTGCATGTTTGGCGTCCCGGCTGTCGCAGGCCCCGTAGGCCATTCCGATCTCGCGCCCGGTGTCGCACAGCAGTTGGTAAGGGAAGCCGAACTTCTCGGCGAAGGCCGCGTTGGCGGCGCAATCGTCGAAGCTGATGCCCAGGACGGTCGTGCCGCGGGCTTCGAAGTCGGCGTGGGCAGAACAGAAACCCTTGCCTTCTGTCGTGCACCCGGGCGTGTCGGCCTTCGGGTAGAACCACAGCACAACTTTGCGGCCGCGCAGGTCGCCCAGCGAGACCATGCTTCCGTCGTGCGCCGGCACCCGAAAATCCGGGGCCGGCGAGCCGACCTCGAGAAGTCGGGGTGCAGGGGAGCCGCCGCCCAGCAGTCGTCGCAGGAATCCAGCCATCATCGATCTCCTCGAGGTTGTCGCCGATCCGGACAGGTCGTGTCGTGCGGACTTGGACGGGTCGGCGATGCGTGCGAGTGTCAGCGACGGGCCAAGCCATGACAAGCATCACTCGGCAAGCGCGAGGGACCGGAGCGACGCTACTCGCGCTGTTCGCGGTCGCATGGGCGGGGCCAGCGCAGGCTGGGCGCGGCTGGATCGAGGATCCCACCGGGCGCACCAGCATGCAGGTCGCGTTCCGCCAGCAACCTTCCTACGAGGACCTCGCCGAGGCCCAGGCCGCCCTCACCCGCACCGCGGCCCTGCTGTGCGACGCCACCGAAGGGCAGATTCGCATCACACAGATCCGGCTCGTTTCCTCACCGGCGAGCGAGGACCTGGCCGCGCTGTGGCTGCACGACGCCGAAGCTGCTTCGGGCGGTGCCTACGATTCGACCGGGGCCGACTTTCGGCGTCTCGGCGCGCACATGGACGTGTTCGCGTCGGCGCGCCTGAGGCCCGACCGCCTCGCGCATCTCCTCGGCCACCACATGTTCGGACTCGGCGACCAGTACGACAACCAGCGACGACGCGGATCAGTCTGCGGAATCGGCCCGGGCTTCGATCGGGGTCATCTCGACGAGTCGAATCACTCCATCATGCAAGGCGCGGGCCGCATGCAATGCGTGGACGGTCCGCTGCTCGGACAGGATTGCCTGCGCGACGACGAGTGCAGCGGCGCCGCGTGCAAGGCCGTGCTGGCCAGCGAATGGAGCGTGCCCGGCAATCACGACCTTCTGCGCGGTGACGGCGGCGCGTGCCCGCGCGCCAGCCCGGTGTCGCGCGTGCGACTGAGCGGCATCTTGCCGAGTCGCGCCGAGATCGTGCGTGCGTTCGACGGCAAGGACTTCCTGAGTGCGCGAGCGACTTCGGCATGGCACCAGCGAGTGGAGGTGCTCGGCGCCGCCGGCACGCTGCCGGGCATCCGGCTGCACTTCTACCTGACGCACACCGCGCGGCTGTCGTGGCAACTCTCGGTCGGTGCGGACGCCGAGCAGTTCGGTGGCCGGCGCGGCGAGTTCATGCTGCTGCGTTCGTGGCTGCTGCTGTTCAATGAAGACTTCTCGCTGGCTGCCACGCATCCGGAGAACCTCAGTTTCCAGCTTCCGGCGAGCAGCACAAAGGGGCCGCTCGAGATCGCCATCGACATCGGCTCGCGCAATCCCGACGCGGCGCGAAATCCGGGTGAGGGTTACGACGGTCTGCAGATGGTGACGGCGGGAACGCCGACACTCAGGCTCGCGGTGGACGGGATCGTCGGCTGCTCGGCCGACTGGTGCGCGACGAGCTGGAACGAGAGCACCGGGCGCTGGGAGCTCAGCGAACAGAGCCTGCTTCACGGCGGAGCGAGCGACTGGCAGACGCTGACCGCGAATCTTCCCTTCGTCGTCTCGCCGCAAGGCGTGGTGGCCGAGGAGCCGCCGGCGCTGTGCGAGGCACCGCCCCAGTTCATTACCGAGGTGATGGGTGCGGACCAGGTGGTCCTCGTTCTCGACACTTCGCGCAGCATGGGAATGCGCGTGGACGGCCAGGGCGGCGAGGTTTGCGGGAACGCCGTCGACGACGATCTCGACGGCGACACCGACGAAGCCGACTGCGCCGAATCGCGGCTCGAGTACCAGCGCGTCGCCGCACGCGCGTTTCTTGCGCTGGCCGGGCCTCGCAACCTCCAGGTGGGAATGGTCGCGATGCATACCGACGCCGAACTTGTCAGCGACGTGGCCGAGGTCAGCCCGCCACGGCGCGCGGTGCTCGGCGCTGTTCTCGGTTCGCTGGCCGCCGAAGGAGACACCGCGCTTGGGACGGGCCTCGAGCGCGCGCAGGAAGCCCTGAAGAAGGTGGAACGCGTGGCACGCCACCGCGCGATCATTCTCCTGACCGACGGCGCGAGAAACGTCGGCATCGCCCCGGGACACGGAAATCTGCTCGACCCGCTGCTCTATCGCGTGTTCACGGTCGCCGTCGGACGCGCCGCCGACGGTCTCACGCTCGCAGCCCTTGCCGCGCGCAGCGGCGGCGTCGCGTACGAAGCTCCCGAAGCGACGGGTATGCCCGCAATCCTGGCCGAGCTTGCCTCGCGCCACGACGGCAGCGCGCCGATCCTGCCGCGCACACCGTTCGACCTGGCGAGGGCAGGCGAGGAGACCACGACGTCGACCAAACCGGTGTCCTCGTCGCGCGACTTCGAGATCACCGTCGAAGAGAAGGCGAGCGAGCTCGTCCTCTTCCTCGGCACCCGCAACGATCGCATCGACGACTGGCGGCTCCTGTTCGAGTTGCAGGCGCCCGACGGCGAGCGCATCGACGACACCTCACCGCAGAGTCGCGCCGAGCGCGGGTTCGTCGCGGTCAAGGTCACCGATCCCAAGCCGGGGCGTTGGCGGCTGCGCGTGCTGCCGGGCGGACGCGGCATGCACAAGAGCGAGGTGCTGGCGTACACGCTACAGCCCGACGCCGACTTGTTCGTGGATGCCGATCCGCGCATCGCGTCGGCCAGCCGCCGCGTCCGGATCAGCGCGCGGCCTTCCTACGTGGCCGACATTGACGGCGACGTTTCCATCCAGGGAACGGTGCGCCGGCCCGACGGCTCGCAGATGCCGGTCGCGCTGACCCGCGACGCGATCACGCGCAGCTGGGGAGCCGACTTCGACCAGTTTGCCGGGCGCGGACTCTACGAGATCCGGCTTCGCATGGTTGTCGGCCACGCGTCGCAGCCGGCCCTCGGCGAACCGATCTTCCCGGGCCCGTCGCGCGTGCTGATGCGCGTCGTGCCGTTCGAGCGGACGGCCACCGCGTCGTTCTTCGTCGCCGATGGTCCGCCGCCGCCGTGTTCGTCGGCCGATTGCGACGAAGACGGCCTTCCCGACCGACTCGAGGCAGGCTGCCCCGAGGACGTCGACGGTGACGGCATGTGGAACCGTTTCGACGCCGACGCGGATAACGACGAGATCTTCGACGGCGAGGAGGGCATTGCCGACCTCGACCTCGACGGCATTGCCGATTTTTGCGATCCCGAGACCACGCCCGATTCGCTGACCTCGGCCATCGAGGCGGAAGAAGCCGCCGTGGCAGCCGCGTGCGATGCGGATGGAGCCACCAGCCGCGAGCGCCTTCGGGCGTCTCTGTCGGCCGTGCGCCGCATCATTCAGGAACTGAGGACGCGTGATGGAGTGCCGACCGACGTGCGCGCGGACATCGTGCAGAAGCTGGACAAGGTGATCGGTCTCAAGAAGCAGGCCGTCGTGATCAGCGACGTGCTGCCGGAGTTCTGCAGGAAGTTCCAGGCCCGTCTCGGCGAAGCCCTCACCATCGAGCGCGAGATGCGTGTGCGCGTCGACCCTTACCTGTCGCGGACGTTGCCGTGAGCGCGCCCGCCGGCGGCCAGGCCTCTTGCGACGGGTGCGAGAGCAACGCTCCGTTCGGAGGCGAGACCCGGCGCATGTCGATGTCGCGCCTGCGCGTGACGCTGATGCTGGCCGGCGGCTACATGTTTGCCGAGGCCATCGGCGGATGGATGACGAACTCGCTGGCCCTGCTTGCCGATGCCGGGCACATGCTCTCGGACGTCGTCGCGCTCAGCATCTCCCTCGCGGCGCTTCAGGCCAGCGCGCTTCCGCCCACCTCGTCGCGCACGTACGGCTACCATCGCGCCGAGGCGCTGGCGGCTCTCGTCAATGCGGTCGCGCTGTGCGGTGTGGCGCTCGCCATCTCGTGGGAGGCGGCGCAGCGCCTGGCCGCGCCGCCTGCGGTGGCCGCTCCTGTCGCCTTTCTCATCGCAGCCGGCGGCCTCGCGGTAAACGTGGCCGGCCTTGCCGTGCTGCATGGTCACCATCACCACGGTCTCGCCGTGCGCAGCGCGTGGCTGCATCTGCTGGGCGATGCACTCGGCAGCGTGGGGGCAATGACATCGGCGGCGGTGATCGCGCTGTACGGCTGGCGCTGGGCCGACCCGGTGGCTTCGCTGCTGATCGCGGTGCTGATCGTGCGTTCGGCCACCCGGCTGTTGATGGAGACAGTCGACGTGCTGATGGAGCGTGCTCCCGGCCACATCGACGTGGATCGCGTGCGAACCGAGCTGCGCGCGCTGGCCGGGGTGGCCGGGGTGCACGATCTGCACGTCTGGACCATCACCTCGGGCATGGACGCTCTGAGCGGGCACATCGTGCTGGCGCCGGGCACAAACGGGTCCGAGGTTCTTGCGGCGGCCCGTGCGATGCTTCAGGAACGTTTCGAAATTGCCCACATCACGCTTCAGCTCGAAGAGTTGCGTGACCAGAGCCCCCCGGCCTGAAGCGGAAGAAGGAGCGGACCATGTTCAAGGAATTCAGGGATTTTGCGATGCGCGGCAACGTCGTCGACATGGCTGTCGGCATCGTCATCGGTGCGGCCTTCGGAAAGATCGTCTCGAGCGTGGTCGCCGACATCATGATGCCGCCGATCGGCCTGCTGCTCGGCGGCGTCGATTTCAGCAACCTGTACCTGGTGCTGAAGGAAGGGGCCAAGCCGGGCCCTTATCTGGCACTTGCCGACGCGCAGGCCGCCGGGGCGGTGACCATCAACTACGGCATGTTCATCAACCAGCTCGTCAGCTTCACGATCGTCGCACTGGCGCTTTTCATGGTGGTCAAGGCCATCAACACGATGAAACGCGAGGCCCCGGCCGCGCCGCCGCCGCCGAACATGAAAGACTGTCCGCAGTGTGCGATGGCCATTCCGCTTGCGGCGAAGCGGTGTGGGCACTGCACCTCCGAGATCTGATCCACGTGCGGGGGGCGGGACGCACATAGCGGCCCATCTGCTGCGTTGAATCCCGGACGCTCGCTACAGCGTACGGGAAGTACGCTTTCGCTCGCTTACCGGGATTCGCCTTGCAGCTGGGCCACTCTGTGCGCCCCGCGCATGGCACGACTGGAGCCACGCGCGGGGGGCGGGACGCGCATAGCGGCCCATCTGCGGCGTTGAACTCCGGACGCTCGCTACGACGTACGGGAAGTACGTCTTCGCTCGCTTACCGGAGTTCGCCTTGCAGCTGGACCACTCTGCGCGCCCCGCGCATAGGACGGAAAGAGCGGCGTTCAGGATTTCGCGTGGCGCTCGACGCCGGACGCTCGCTACAGCGAACGCTTCCCCACTCGCTTACCGGGATTCGCCTTGCAGCTGGACCGCTCTGTGCGCCCCGCGCATGGGACGGGAAGAGCGGCGTTTAGCGTTTTGCGTGGTGCGTGTCCGCGCTGGTAACGCGGGGGAGCGAGTGCTCCCAGTCGGCGAGGACGGCGCGCAGGGCGGCGATGAAGGCGAGGGGCTGGTCGAGGATGAGGTGGTGGTGGGCTTGGGGGATTTCGATGACGGGGGCGTTGCGGTCGAGGAGCTCGTACATGTACTGGCCTGTTTCAGGCGGCACGAGGTCGCTGAACTCGCCGCGCAGGATGGCAACACGGCAGTGCGTGTCGGCCAGATAGTCGCTCATCGGTTTCAGCGACACGCGCTCGAAAACGGCGGGGTCGAACTTCCAGGCCCAGCCCGTCTCCACTTTCTTCAGCGAGTGGCGTGCGACGTGCTCGACGATGTAGGGATTGTCGCAGGGCTGGAACGGAATGAGGTGGAAGTGCGTGATCGCCTCTTCGAGGGTCGGGTAGATCTTCGGGTTGCGGAATGCGCGTCCCTGCCGGCCTTCCTGGCTTTCGGGGTCGGGGCGGCGCACCGGCGAGTCGACGATGACCGCGCCGGCCATGCGATCGCCGTACAGTGACGCGGCGACGATCGTGACAAGGCCGCCGAGGCTGTGGCCGACGATGATCGGCGGCCCGCTGTTGTCGAGGCCCGCGTGCGTCGCCACCTCGACGGCTTCCCGGGCCCAGATTTCGCGCGGATAGAGTTCGCGGCGGCCGCTGTCGCCGTGGCCGCTCATGTCGAGCGCGGCCACGCAGTAGTCGCGCGCGAGCAGCGGCGCGAGGAAGCTCCACCAGCGCGCGTGCGCGGCGCCGCCGTGCACGAGCAGCAGACCGGGCTTTCCGGTCTCTCCCCAGCGCAGGTAGCGGATCGTGCAATCGTCGACGTCGACGCTGCGTTCCTCCGGCGTGGCGGCGATCGCGTCGGTGAACCACTTCGGGGCGTCGCTCATGCCGGTTCTGCTAACGGATCGAACGTCGCAAAGCGAGCAACCGGTCTCGAGCGCAGAAATGGGGTCAGACCCCATTTCCTGGCCGACCGCCCGCGGCACGAGTGGTCGACATCATCCGATCCGTAAAATGGGGTCTGACCCCATTTATTCCATTTATTCGGCTGCTTCGAGGAAGGTTCTCAGCGCGCGGATCATCGGCTCGACGTCGGCGGTGCCGGCCATCTCGCGGCACGAATGCATCGACATCATCGGGTTGCCGACGTCCACCGTGCGCAGGCCCACGCGCGCGGCGGTGATCGGGCCGATCGTGGAGCCGCAGGCCACGTCGCTGCGCGTGACGAAGTGCTGCAGCGGCACGTCCGCGCGACGGCACACCGACGCGAAGATGGCCTGCGTGGTCGCGTCGCTCGCGTATGACTGCGACGAGTTCACCTTGAGCACCGGACCGCCTCCGATCACCGGCCGATGACCCGGCTCGTGACGGTCGGCGTGGTTCGGGTGCACCGCGTGGGCCATGTCGGCCGAAACCAGCATCGAGCGCGCCACCGTGCGAAGGCGAGCCTCGGGGTCGCCGTCGCTCAGCACGGATGCAAGGCGGTCGATCACGTCGAGCAGGAAGGTCCCGCCCGCGCCGTGCGCGCTGCGGCTGCCGACTTCCTCGTGGTCGTGAAGCGCGATCATGCGCGTGAACGGAGCGCCCGCGCGACGTTCGCCCGCGCGAATGAGCGCGGTAAGTGCGGCATGCGTGGACGCGAGGTTGTCGAGGCGCCCCGAGAACACGAAGTCGCCCGCGGCTCCGCCGACCGCCGCGCGCTGAAGGTCGTAGAGCATCAGGTCGAAGCCGAGGATGTCGTCCGCGTCGATCGCATCCTCGCCGGCCGCTTCGAACTCCTCGACGAGCATGGCGGCAAGGTCTGCGCCGCTCTCGAGGCCGGTCAGCGGCGGAAGGTGGGTCTGGTCGTTGAGCTTGAGTCCGTCGGTTCGCAGCTCGCGATGAAGGTGGATGGCCAGGCTCGGGATCCGCGCGATCGGGCGGCGCAGGTCGACGAGCACGGTTTGCGGCTCCTCGCCTGCCGCCACGCTCACGCGTCCGGCAAGACCGAGGTCGCGATCGAGCCAGGTGTGAAGCAGCACACCGCCGTACGGTTCAACCGCGAGCTGGCGATAGCCGTGGCCCTTTACGTCCGCGCGCGGCTTCACGCGCAGGTTCGGCGAATCGGTGTGGGTGGCGATCACGTGCACGCCGCTCGCGGCGATCTCGCCGGTGCCGATCTCGAAGGCGACGAGGCTCCCGCCACCCCGCGTGACGTAGCAGCGTTCGCCCGCGCCAAGCTCCCACGCGTCTTCCTCGCGAACCGCGCGAAAGCCGGCCGCGGCGAGTCGTCGCGAGGCTTCGGCGACCGCATGGTAGGGGGTGGGCGACGCATCGAGAAAGGCCAGCAGGTCGAGGACCTCGGGCACGCGTGAGGTGGCACGGGACGTCGCGGTGGGCATGCCCGGACCATAGCCGCGGACGTGCCGGATGGCCAAGCGCGTGCACGCGCGATATGGACGGTCGCATGCCGTCGACTCCACGCGCGCGCCAGCGCGTGGCCGGTTGCGCGTGCTCCAGCGCGTGGCCAAGGTTGCGCGCGTTCCGGCGCGCCGCCAAGGTTGCGCGCGCTCCGGCGCGCGGCCAAGGTTGCGCGTGCTCCAGCGCGTGGCCAATTGGCAGCGGCGCGCAGAGGATCCGCCCAGTGGCAAGGCTGAACGTTCGCGATTTCCGACCCAAGGACCTGCAGGCCGCCGCCGAGTTGCTGGCGTCGTCGCAGGTGCGCGCGCAGGCCGCGGGTCCCGCCGGGCTTCGGCTCGGCGAGCGCTACCTCGAAGCTCGCGGCTGTCGAAATCTGATCGAGCAGCTCGTGGCTTCTCCGCGGGCGACGTCGCTGGTGGCCGAGGAAGGCGGCCGCATTCGCGGCTTCCTGGCCGGCGAGAAACAGCTTTTCGCTCCGGAAGACTTTGCGTCGATCTATGCCGAGCCGCGCTCGACCAACGTTCCGCTGCACGGTCACGCCGTGGCTGCGGACGCCGACCAGCAGTCCCTCTACGAAGCCCTTTATGCGGGGCTCGCGCGGCGCTGGGTGGCGGACGGCTTCTTCGTTCACAATGTGGCCGTGAGCGCACTCGACCGCGGAGCGCTCGAAGCGTGGGCGCTGCTCGGGTTCGGCCGCAAGTCGGTGTGCGCGGTGCGGCCCACCGCGCGAATCGAAGGTGATGCGCCGCGCGGCGCCGAAGTGACCATCGAGGAGATCCGCGGGCGCGACGACGAAGTGCTCGAGACATTCCACCGGCGACTGATGACGTTCCAGACCGGCGCGCCGATGTTCTGGCCCTACACGGGCGAATCGGACAGCCGCGTGCGCTCCGTGCGGCGCGACGCGCTGCTGAGCGGGCAGGGCTTCGCGTACGTGGCGCGCAGCAAGGCCGGGGAGGCGCTCGGGTCGCTGCTGTTCGTGCCGTCGGTGTTCCTGTCACCGCTGCTCGTTTGCGAGAAGATGGTCTACCTGTGGGAGGGGTTCGTCGACAAGGATCACCGCGCGACGGGCGTGGGGTCCGCCTTGCTCGACCACGCGATGGAGAGCCTGTCCGAACGCGGCGTACGTTGGTGCGCGCTGCATTTCGTGTCGGGCAATCCGCGCGGCGGGCGCTTCTGGCCCTCGAAAGGTTTCGTGTCGGTCGAAATCGTCGTGCACCGCCACATCGATGAGCGCGTGTCGTGGGCGAAGGGATTCGAGTCCTGAGCATCCCGCCGCCGGCGATGCCCGCGGCGCGCGCTGCCGAAAGGCCGCTGCTCGCGAGGGCGCTCTCGCCGGCTTCGCTCGGGCCGCTCGAGCTGCGCAACCGCATCATCAAGACCGCAACTTACGAGGGCATGACGCCGGGCGGGGCGCCGTCACCGGCCCTCGAGCACCACCACGTCGAGCTCGCGCGCGGCGGCGTCGGCATGACCACCGTCGCCTACTGCGCGGTGTCGCCGAACGGACGCACGTTTGCCGGGCAGATGTGGATGCGCGAGGAAATCGTGCCCGCGCTCGCAGCGCTCACTGCTGCCGTGCATGCCGCAGGGGCAGCGGTTTCGCTGCAGCTTGGTCACTGCGGCTACTTCAGCCGCAACACCGAGCTTCCGGGGCGCCGCTCGCTCGGGCCGTCGCGGCTTCTCAACGAGTACGGCCTGCTGTCGGGAATTCCGCTGTCGCGCGCGATGTCGCCCGGCGATCTCGCGGAGACGGTCGAGGACTTCGCGTCCGCCGCCGAACGCGCACAGCGTGCCGGCTTCGACGCGGTCGAAGTGCATCTCGGACACGGCTACCTGCTCAGCCAGTTCCTGTCGCCGGCCACCAACCGGCGCCGTGACGGATACGGCGGAACTCTCGAGAATCGGCTGCGCTTCCCGCTCGAAGTGCTCTCCGCGGTGCGGGCGCGCGTGGGCGACCGCGTTGCGATCCTCGTGAAGACGAACCTGCGCGACGGTTTTCGCGGCGGGCTCGAACTGGAGGGGGCGATCACGGTCTGTGAGCGGCTCGAGGCAGCCGGCGTCGATGCGATCGAGCTGACAGGCGGGTTCACCAGCCGCACACCGTTCTACCTGTTTCGGGGCAAGGTGCCGCTCAAAGAGATGATCGAAGTCGAGAAGCACCGCCTGCATCGCGTGGCACTCCGGCTGTTCGGGGCGCGCGCGATGCGCGAGTACCCGTTCGAGGAACTCTACTTCCTTCCGCTGGCGCGGCGTGTGCGCGAGCGCGTGAAGATTCCGCTGGTACTGCTCGGTGGCTGCCTGTCCTCGAGCAATCTCGAGACTGCGATGGAGGAAGGCTTCGACTTCGTCGCGATGGGACGAGCACTGATTGCCGACCCCGACCTCGTGCAGCGCCTCGCGGCCGGCCTGACCGAACGCTCGCGCTGCACGTCGTGCAACCGGTGCGTGGCCGAGATGGACCGCGGCGGCGTGCGCTGCGTCCTTGGCTGACACGGCACCCCACGCGCTCGTCCGTCCTCGCGGGCGGCACCCCGCGCGCTCGTCTGTCGTCGCGGGCGGCACCCACGCGCTGTCTGTCGTCGCGGGGCTGACGCGGCACGGCACTCGCTCGTCCGTTCTCGCGGGCTGACTCGGCACCCCACGCATCCGTCCGTCGTCGCGGGCGAGTAGTATTACGAATTTGACGAATGTAATACCCACGGCATGAAGGAACTCGTTCGCGTCAGCATCACCATCGAGCAGAAACTCCTCGAGCGATTCGACGCGCTGATCAAGGCCTCGGGAGGAGGCAACCGCTCCGAAGCGCTTCGCGACCTGGTGCGCGACCGCCTTCTCGAGCAGGAAGCGTCGCAGGGACAGGGAAGCGCCGTGGGGACCGTGACGCTCGTCTACGATCACCGGCGCCGGCATCTTGCCGAGCAACTGACCGACGCGGGTCACCAGCACCACCACGAGATCCTGGCCTCCATGCATGTGCACCTCGACCACGACCACTGCCTGGAGGTGGTCGCGATGAGCGGCAAGCGCGGCGTGCTGCGCCGGGTAGCCGATGCGATGATCGGAATGAAGGGGGTGCTTCACGGCAAGCTGGTCTTGTCGGGAGTCGCGGGCGCGCCGGCGCGCCGACACTCCCACTCGCATCGTGGACACGCAGTCGCGGCGCTGTTCCTGGCCGGATCGCTGTTTCTGCCGGCAGAGTCCACTCGCGCCGATGACGTCGCGCCCGCTGCGACGAGCGTGACCGAGGATGGGTCGCCCGCTTCTGCCGGCGCTGCCACAGAAGAAGAGGAGGAGAGCACGAACGACGACACGTCGTTGCCGCCGGTCGGCGCCAGCACGACCCTGCAGCCCCTTCTCGTCGAAGGCCGCGCCGAGAACCTCGTCGGCATTGCGCGGTCCGGATCCGAAGGCGTGGTCGGCGCCGAGCAACTCGAAACCCGGCCAGTGCTGCGAAATGCCGAGTTGCTCGAGGTGATTCCAGGCCTGCTCGCCACGCAACACAGCGGAAGCGGCAAGGCCAACCAGTACTTCCTGCGCGGCTTCAACCTCGATCACGGCACCGACTTTTCCACGCGCATCGAGGGCGTGCCGATGAACCTGCCCACCAGCGGGCACGGCCAGGGTTACCTGGATCTCAACGGCGTGATCCCCGAGCTGGTGCGCACGGTGCGCTACCACAAGGGCCCGTACTACGCCGAGACCGGCGACTTCTCGTCGGCCGGCTCCGCGTACATCGAACTCTACGACCGGCTCGAGCGCGGCATCGCAGAGGTGGAGGGTGGCATGTTCGGCTTCGGCCGGGCTGTGCTCGCGAATTCGTCGCTGCTGGCCGGCGGCGATCTCCTCTACGCCGCGGAGGTCAACTACTACGACGGACCGTGGAAGGTGGACGAGGAGGCGATCAAGGGCAACGCCGTGCTCAAGTGGACGCGCGGCGACCGCGACCGCGGCGTCCAGCTCTTCGCGTCGGCGTACACGGCCGACTGGAATGCAACCGACCAGATCCCGCTCCGGGCAGTACGCGACGGCAGCCTCCCGCGGCGCGGCGCCGTCGATCCCACCGACGGCGGTGACACGAGCCGCTACACCGTGGCCGGTTCCGCGTGGCGCTCCGGCGAGCAGTCGCGGACGCATGGGAAAGTCTACGGCGTCTACTACGCCCTCGACCTGTTCTCGAACTTCACGTACTTCCTCGAGGATCAGGTCAGCGGTGACCAGATCCACCAGCACGACCGGCGCGGCATTTTCGGCGGCGACGTCGAGCACGACTGGTACGGCAAGGTGGCCGGCTTCGATCACGAGTCGCGCGTGGGCCTGAGCCTTCGCCACGACTACATTCCGTCGGTTGCGCTGCGCCGTTCGACCCGGCGCCAGCGACTGTTCACCGTGCGCGAAGACAATGTGAACGAGACGATGCTGGCCGTCTGGGGCGACTCCACCATCACCTTGCTCGAAAAGCTGCGAGTGGTGCCTGGGCTCCGGCTGGACGGCTACCATTTCGACGTGGACAGCGACCTGGACGCGAACTCCGGCACGAAGTTCGACGGAATCGTTTCGCCGAAGATTGCCGTCGTGGCCGGTCCGTGGCGCGAGACTGAAGCGTACTTCAACTTCGGCACCGGCTTTCACAGCAACGACGCGCGCGGCACCACCATCAGGGTGGACCCGTTGAGCGGTGAGAACGTGAGCTCGGTGGACCCGCTGGTGCGCTCGATCGGCTACGAGATCGGCGTGCGCACCGAGACGGTGGACGGCCTGCACTCGAGCGTGGCGCTGTGGCTTCTCGATCTCGACTCCGAACTCGTGTTCGTTGGCGACGCGGGTACGACCGAGCCCGGCCCGTCAAGCCGTCGCTACGGCGTCGAGTGGTCGAACTACTACGAGCCGTGGACGCAAACCGCGATCGATTTCGACGTTTCGTACACGCATGCGCGTTTCGACGACGTGCCGGATTCCGAGAACGAGATCCCCGGAGCCATTCCGCTCGTGATCTCCGGCGGCGTCGTGCAGCGCTTCCCGTTCGACCTCTTCGCGGCGCTGCGGCTGCGCTATCTCGGCGACTATCCTCTCATCGAAGACGGCAGCCAGGATTCCGGAGCGACGACTCTCGTGAACCTGCGCCTCGGTTGGGACCAGGCGCCCGCCGACGGCGCCGGTCCGAGCAAGGGCGACTGGGCGGCGCACATCGACTTCCTCAACCTGTTCAACTCGCGCGATCGTGACATCGCGTACTACTACGAGTCGCGCCTCGCGGGCGAGGATGCCGGAGTGGAGGACATTCACTTTCATCCCGTCGAGCCGTTCGCGGTCAGGGTCGGGATCGAGCGCCGGTTCTAGCACCCCACCTGGGCGTCCCCCAAGTAGGTCGCCGTCTCGACTGTTCGCTGACGGGCTCTTGACGCTATCGACGACTCGCGCGTAGCGTTCGAGAACCACGCCGTTCGAGAATACGCGAAAGGAGGAAAGGATGCGTGATTGCCTGAGTGTCCTTGCACGACCGCTGATCCTCGGAGCCACACTCTCGATGCTGCTTTTCGCGCCGGCCGGCGCCCTCGCGCTCGACGGCGACTGCGACGGCGCGGGCGACGCCGTCGACAACTGTCCGGCGAAGTTCAACCCCACGCAGGCAGACATCGATGGTGACCTCGCCGGGGATCGCTGCGATGCCGACAAGGACGGAGATTTCCTCGACAACGACGCGGACAACTGCCCGAAAGACGTCAACGGCGGACAGGAAGACACCGACCAGGACGCGGTCGGGGATGCGTGCGATCAGTGCGCGGAGGATGGCGCAGGTGGGCCGGTCGACCGTCACGGCTGCACGGTGACGCAGCACTGTCCGTGCGACGGGCCCGAAATCGACCAGTCCTGGCGAAGCCAGGCCGACTATTTGCGCTGCATCAAGCGCAAGGCCCGCAAGTTCCGGCTCCACGGCCTCATCACGCCTGACGAGCGACGTGCGCTCGTTGTTGCCGCGCGCGAAGGCAGCTGCGGGCGGGTGAGTCCGCAGTCCGGCGACAACGACGGCGACGCCGTGGCCGACGACGTGGACAATTGCCGGGCCGATTCGAACCCGTCGCAGCGCAACACCGACGGCGACGGCTTCGGCGACGCGTGCGACAGCGACAAGGACAACGATGCGGTGCTCAACGGCGCCGACAACTGCCCGCTCGTCGCCAACGCGGACGGCCAGGACGACGACGGAGACGGCGACAGCGTCGGCGATGCATGCGATGCGTGTTCGGGGACCGGAAACGATCCCGTCGATCGCCAGGGCTGCAGCATCGACCAGGCGTGCCCGTGCGAACTGGACGAGAACGGCAATCCGTGGGCGAGTCACTCGAAGTACGTCCGCTGCGTGGCCGACGAAGCCTTCCGGTTCCGGCTGCACGACTTCATCACCGCCGAGCAGGCCGACGAGGCCAAGCTGGCTGCCAGGAACTCGACGTGCGGCGAGCGGCCGCCGTTGTGCGAATAGAAGCGCGGCCGCGCTGACGCATTACCGCGGCCGCGCTGACGCGATACCGCTGACGAGTCGCGCCGGGCGACTCCCCGGGAGTGCAACAGGGGCCTTGCGAGAATCCTGGCGATTCGCGCAAGGCCCCTTTCGCATTCAGTGGGCGGTGGCTTTCTCGGCGCCGAGGCCGGTGTTCGCGCGAACGGTAAGTTCGGCGAACTTCGCTTCCGACGTCCGGTCGTTGCTGAGCATCGTTGCGAGCCATGCCGCAAGGAAGCCGAGCGGGATGCTGACGATGCCGGGGTTCTTCAGCGGGAACAGCGGCTCGGCCAGAATCAGCGCCTTGCCGCCCGGGTCCATCACGCTCGGGCTGACGACGATGAGGGCGATCGAGCCGGCCAGCCCCACGCCGAGGCCCCACACCGCGCCCGCCGTGTTGAAGCGGCGCCAGAACAGCGACAGCACGATGACCGGCAGGTTCGCGCTGGCCGCCACCGCGAACGCGAGGCCGACGAGGAAGGCCACGTTCACCGTCTGCAGGCGTATCGCCAGCGCAATCGAGACCGCGCCGACCACCAGCGCAGAGATGCGTGCGACGCGGACTTCCTCTCCCGGCGCGCGCTCGCGGCCGTGGTGCAGGACGTTGGTGTAGAAGTCGTGCGCGAAGCTGGTGCTCGCGCTGATGGTGAGGCCCGCGACCACCGCAAGGATGGTAGCGAATGCCACCGCGCTGATGAACGCGAAGAAGATCTCGCCGCCCAAGGCCTGCGCGAGCAGGGGCGCGCTCATGTTCTCGACGCTGATGCGGGCCGGCGTGAGAATCGTTGCCGCGCCGAAGCCAAGAAACGTCGTCATGATGTAGAACGCGCCGATGATGGCCATCGCCCAGACCACGCTGGTGCGCGCCGTCTTCGCGTCGGGCACCGTGTAGAAGCGCACCAGCACGTGCGGCAGGCCGGCCGTGCCGAATACCAGCGCGAGTCCGAGCGAGACGAGATCGAGCGGCCCCCAGCCGCCGGCCGCCTGTGCACCGAAAATGAGGCCCGGCTCGAGGAAGTCGCGATGGGTGACGGTGCCGTCGGCCGCGGCCACCGGCACGTTGCCGACCGCCGCGAAGAACGCCGCAAGGCTGAAGTCGAAGTGCGCAAGCACGAGTACGCTGAGGAACAGGGAACCGCTCATCAGCAGCACGGCCTTGACGATCTGCACCCATGTCGTCGCGAGCATCCCGCCGAACACCACGTACACGATCATCAGCACGCCGACGCCGGAGACCGCGGCTTCGTAGCTCACGCCCGGCAGCAGGAGCTTCACCAGCGCGCCCGCGCCGACCATCTGCGCGATCATGTAGAAGATGGAGACCGTCAGCGTGGAAAGCGCCGCCATCGCGCGCACCGGACGCGCGTGGAGGCGGTAGGCCAGCACGTCGGCCATGGTGTACTTGCCGGCGTTGCGAAGCGGTTCGGCGACGATCAGCAGCACCGTGAGGTAGGCGACCAGCCAGCCCACCGAGTACATGAAGCCGTCGTAGCCCTTGTGCGCGATCATGCCCGCGATGCCCAGGAAGCTGGCCGCACTCATGTAATCGCCGGCCACGGCCAGGCCGTTCTGCCACGCGGTGATGCCGCGGCCCGCCGCGAAGTACTGGTTGGCGCCCGAAGAGCGGCGCGCCGACCACCAGGTGATGCCGAGCGTCAGCGCGACGAAGGTCAGGAACATGCCGAGCGCGGGCGTGAATTCGACGCCGGTCATCGCGCACCCCGCGGCGGCGCCGCATTCGTTTCCGCTTGCAGCGGCGCCGCGTCCATCTCGGAGAGCCTGGCGAGCCGGGCCAGCACGTCTTTCGCCTGCGCATCGAATTGCGCCGCCTTGCGCAGGTAAACGAATGCGACCGTCCATGCCATGAAAAACTGCGACAGCGCGAAGAGATAGGCCAGGTTGACCGGCCCCACGCGGCGCCGCATCAGGTCGGGGAACCAGCCCACCAGCACCAGCAGTGCGAAGTAGTAGACGAGGAAGAACACGGTCGCCGGCACCACGAACGCGGCCTTGGCCTTCATCAGCGCGGTGAACTCCGGCATGGCCGCCACGCGTTCCCAGTCGACGACGTCGATGTCCTCGTCGGCCGTCTGCTCGTGCGCGGGCACCGGGCCCGAATGGCCGAGGCGAGCGACGTCGGTGGCAATGCCGACAATGGGCGAAAGGTCCCGGTCTGGGTTGATGGGGTCGGTCATGTCGGTGGGCCGCGCGACAGGATGGGAGAGCGGCCGCGGCACGTCAAGGTGTCCGCGTGCTACAGCGCGAACACCCGCCTCGCGTTGCCGGCGAGGAAGGCCTCGCGCGTGTCGCCGTCAATGTCGAGGGTACTCAATTCCGCGAGGCAGGCCGCCGGCGTGATCATCGGGTAGTTGGTGCCGAACATCACCTTGTGGCGGCCGTGGGCCTTCATGTACGCGACGAGCTCGGCCGGATAGCGGCGCGGCTTGTAGGCCGACGTGTCGATGAACACGTTCGGGAACTTGGTGGCGAACGCGATCATCTCCGCCTGCCACGGGGAGCCGATGTGGCCGCAGACGATCCTGAGGTCGGGGAAGTCGAGCGCGACGCGTTCGATGTGGAGCGGGCGGCCAGTCTCGGAGCTGCGCAGCGGGCCGGTGAGACCAACCTGCAGGCAGACCGGAACGTCGAGCTCCACGCAGGCGGTGAACAGCGGATAGTAGAGCGGATGCGTGCACGGCAGTTCCCACAGCCACTGCACGATGCGCAGTCCCTTGAAGCCGTGCACGGTAACGTACTCGCGCAGCGTCTTCACCGCATCGAGGGGATGGCGAAGGTCGACGGACGCGATGCCGGCGAACAGGTCCGGATGCTTGCGCACCGCATCCAGCACTTCCTCGTTGCTGATCAGCGCGCCGTCGGGGCCGTGCCAGGCCGACAGCAGCGCCTTGTCAACTCCCGCCGACTGCATGGCCTCGACCGTTGCGTCGAGCGGAACTTCCGCAAGCGCATCGCCGGTCCAGCGCCGCAGTGATTCGAAGAACGGCTGCGCGAGGAAACGCGGCGTCGGATGCTGGGCCCAGACGTCGATGACGTTCACGGGGTACCCCTACCTCGCGAGTGCGGCGGCCGCGAACTGGCCAGCCTGCGTCACGTCGCGAGCGACCGGGCCAGAGCGCGGAGCAGCGCCGCGCCGTCGCCGCGCCACGCACTGCCGTGCATGCAGGCGAGCGTGGTGGGGGCGGTGGCGGCGAGGCGCTCGAGCATCACGCCCGTGTTCGCGGTGTGGGCGTAGTAGTCGAGCGCGCGGCGGAAGGCTTCGCTCGGGCCGAGGATGTCTTTCTCGGTGACGGGCTCGTGCTGCGATCCGGGCTGGGTGAAGAGGTCGCCGCAGAGCAGCGTTCGCGTGCTTTCTTCCATCAGGTGGCCGCAGTCCCAGGAGTGCGGGAGGTGAGGCGTGTCGAACCAGCGCACCGTGTGGCGGCCGAGGGAGATGGCTTCGCCATCGTTCATCGCCCGCGCCGGGCGGTCGGCGAAGTCGCCGATCGAGGTCATGGCCGCGATGCGGCCGCACAATGGAGCGGACGCAGGAGC
>JBHEOD010000003.1:631-25681 GCA_046261745.1 Binatia bacterium | reverse complement strand
GGAGCGGCCGCGAGCCAGTCGTTGAGCGAGCCGCATTCGTCGGCTTCGTAGTGGGAGAACGAGACGTGGCGCAGGTTCTCGACCGGCATCACGCTGGCGACGGCTTCGCGGACGAGCGGGAACATTCGTCGTGGGCCGGTGTGGTAGAGGAGCGGCTCGTCGTCGAGGATCAGGTACTGGTTGAAGGAGAAGCCGTTGGGATCGCCGGGGATGTCCAGCGGCGTATTGATGCGGAAGATGCCTTCCGCGATTTCGTGGATGTTGGTTCCCGACTGAGTGTTCGTGACGGTCATGGCAGTCCTCCGGGGCTTGCCCTTAGCTCAGGCCGCTCGCGCCATCACGCGATCGCCGATCGTTCGCATGAAGGGTGGGCGGTCGGGCCGGCAGCCGACGTCCCACTCGATGTCTGAGGGCGCGCGGCCGCGCGCCTTGATGATTCCGGCGTGCAGGCCATGGAGGTGGTGGGCCGCGCACACCGTCGTGCGGTTGTCGCGCGCGTTGTCGCCGCCCTGCGACCGGAAGACCACGTGATGGTCGTGCAGGTTGCGACGCGAGCTGCATCCCGGCACCGAGCAGCGCCAGCCGTCGCGGTCGAAGACCGGATCGCGGTGACGCGGCACGGCGGACCATTCGAGAATCGCGAGCGCGACCATCCGCTCGAATACCCGCCAGCGCGGCTCGCTGCCGGTGCGAAGCTGGTAGAGGGCCGTTTCCGCCAGCACCGCGATGGAAAGCGGCACGTGGAGGTCGAGCCGCACCGCACCGCCCGGACCTATGCCGCTGTCGCAGGGGTCGCCATGCGCACGCATTTGCACTTCGGCCTCGGTGACCGCCGCCGCGACGTCGATGCGAATGTCCGCACCCGGCGGAGGCGGGGCAGGGCGCGCGTAGGGCGAGCCGCTCTCCTCCCGGTCGGGTCGGTCGAGAGCCCATGCCACTTCGTCGATGAGACGACGAAGGGTGACCTCCGACGCGCGGCGGAGCCATGCCTCACCGTGTTGCTCGCTCATGACCGGCAGCAACGTGCAGGCCGCGAGGTGCGAAAGGCGTCCGTCGCGCCAGGCGTCGCGGAGTTGCGGACACGAGCGCCACGTTTCGCGCTCAATGGCGATGAGGCTCCAGACCTTGCGCGCGCAGCAGCCGAGGCGAGCTTCGACGTAGAGCTTGACCGTGGCGAAGCCGAGCTCGCGAAACAGACGGCGGTCGGCGCCGATGCGAAGCAGCGCGCCCATCTGTGCATCGATGCGCTGCATCGCGAGACGGGCCTGATGGAGGCGGTGGTCGAGAGCGAACGCATCTGCACTCTCGAGTTCTTCGAGGAGTGCGTCGAGGCAGCGCGCCGGGCCGGCATCTCGCGACGCGGGCTCCAGCCACGGAAAGCCTTCCGCCACGCCGGTTTCGGCGAGAAACGCCTGGACGAGGCGCTGACCGCGCGCTTCGTCGATTCGTTGCAGATCGCGAAGTCGGCGTTCCTGGAGTTCGGGCGGCGGCGACCACTTCGCGTCGGCGCCGACGAACTCCGGCGGCGCACCGCTGACGGCTTCGGCGGCGATCTTCTCGAGGACCTCGGCAGGGCTCAGGGGCGAGCCGGCTGTGCGGCTGGCCAATTCGCGGGCTGTACGCCACATGCGACGGCCGCGGCGCGAGACCAGAAGGCCCCAGCGAATTTCGGGGTCGTCGTTGTCGTGCTCGGCGGCTTTGGTGTCGGCGAGATCGGTGTCGGCGGCATCGGCAGAGTTGGCAGCAGCGGGAGCACCGGGAGAAGGGGCAGCACCGGAAGGATCGGAAACAGCGGCGCTGGCGCCGCTCGCACCACTCGTACCACTCGTACCACTCGAATGACCCGCCGTGCCCAACACCGATGGGAAATCGTCTTCGTGCGACGCTCCGTGGATATCGGGAGGTGATTCAGCTGCCTGGGCGTTCGAGTTCGAAGCCGCGTCGCGGGCGAACTCACGAACGAGTTCCTCCAGCTCGCGCGTGGACACTCCGAGAGATCGCCGAAGAAGTTGCTCTTCGTTGTGTGGCGTCGCGACGCGTGCGAGCAGCCGCAGTTGCGTCCAGCCTATTGCACCGGCGTCCATCGCAGCGCCGAGGCGCGGCAAGGAGTCCAGGGCGCGTAGCACGCGTGCATCCTCCTCGAGACTGCGCGGCGACAGGCCGAGGCGTTCGCGCGCGTAGTCGGACAGGCGAACGAATCCGAGAGGCCGCCACGCGCGCGTGTCGATCAGCCGGCGCGCCAGTTCTGCCTGAACGCGGCGGCAGCGCGCTTCCATGCCTGCCAGCACGACGAGTTCGCGGTCGAGCACGAGCGCGGCGTCCTGGCGCCAGCTTCCCCGGATCGGGCTGTCGGGCGGGCGAAGCAGGTCCGGCGCCACTACGTCCAGCCACGAAAGATCGAGTTCCTCTGCATGCTTCGAGGATGTGCTGCAAGCGTGGGGCATGGCGAATAGATAGCGAAAATCGTGGAGGAGCACAAGAAGAAAATCGCTTCGTTTATGCTGGAAACGTTATGGATGCCGTACCCCGGACGCAGGGTGGGAGGCGAGACGCACGCCTGATAGTTGGCCGACGAGGAGTTCCTGCTGGACCTACACGATGCGGCGGACCGGACGGCGGGTTGGTCATGAGCTTTCGCCCGTACCCGACGAAAGTCACTGTGGCGGCGCTATTGCGTCGCCGGGTACAGCGTCGAGAAGTCTCAAGCCAAGCGGATACAAGAAAAGTGGAGGCAGTTGCCGGCCCACGGCAACTCCCCGTGTTTACACATGGTCGAACTCACGCACGACACGGAAGTGAAGGTCGATCCCAAATGGGATGAACGAACCTCTGGTGTTTGAGGTTGTCGAGGATGTGGTGGTGTCGAGGTGACATTGCATGCGTCCGCACACTGCAATGCCTGGGCAGTCAGCCCCCTCCGGAGCACTCTGAGCGCGTTCCTCGCTACCCGCCCGCCACCATCTCCACTGCCGCCGAGTTCACCCACGCGTCGCGTCCGTCCGCGAGCACGACGCGCGTCCAGTCGCCGCGCACCTCGGCGATGGTCACTTCGGTGCCGGCGGGGAGTGCTTCGGCGAATCGGGCGGGGGCGTTTCGGGAATCGGCCGCGCGCGCGATTGTTTCTGCGGCTGCGATTACACCGTCGCGGTCGGATGCGGCGGCGATGCCCGAGGCCATCAGCATCGCCCACGCGACCATCGGCACGAACGCGAACAGGCGCAGCGCGCCGCTGCCCGTTGCGAACGCGCCGCCGAACATCGCGGCGCCGAGGAAGAACACGACGGCGCCGGCGCCGCGGCGCTCACCGTCCGACAGCGCGTGTTGCCATGCGAGGAAGCTGTCGAGAAAACCGCGTTCCTCGGGGCGGGGGACCCACGTCGGAAGGAGCGTGCGCGCGTGCGTGAGATTCTGCTGCGCGTGGCGGTTGTCGGGATCGAGCGCAAGCGCGCGACGATACGCGAGAATGGCAGTGCCGAGATGTTCCGCCTGCAGGGCAGCGGTTCCGACGTTGATCCACAGCCGCGCGGACGCCGTCCCGTCCTCGCTGGCCGCGGCAGAAAAGAGCCGCTCCGCGCGCGCGAAGGCTGCGGGGCGGTCGGCGGCGGCGGTGGTTTCCTGGGCATCGCGATACGCAGCCAAAGCGTGCTCGAGCGTCGATTCTCCGCTTGCGGCCGGTTCGCCGCCACGGGCAGCCGGCGCGGCAACAGTCGCGGCAACAGTCGCGGCAGCCGGCGCATCAATCGTGGCAGCCGACGCGGCAACAGCCCCGGCAACAGTCGCAGCACGGCCAGCCGCGAGTGCGTCGGCAACAGCCGCAGGCGCGCCGAGAAGCGTCGCCATCGCGGCAGCAACAAAAACCCCGCGCGCGTTCACGACAACCGCCAACGCGCGAGCACGCGAACTCGTCGTCAGCGCAAACCTCATCGTGCCTCCTCCACGATCCCGTCGGCCGCGGCGACTGCAGCGCTGCGCAACTGCGGCGGAATCGTCGCCGACTCGCCGCCCGGCGCGTACGCCATCTCGTCGAGTCGGGCCAGCACGTCGTCCACGCCCGCGGCGCGCGTCTTCACGTCGCCACGCAGTGAGGCCATCTTGCGAAGCGCAGCGGCGACGTCGCGCGAGCTACGCTCGGACGCTACGCGGGAGCGAAGCGCGCGCAGCTCCTTGAGATGCTTCGCCTTGACGGGGTCGATGTCGCGTCGGCGGCGGACAAAAAATCCCGCGACCAGCGCGAGAATTCCGCCGGTGTAGCCGGTCCACACGACCACCGGCGAACCGAGCGGCGAGGTCGCCGACGCACGCAAGCGGGAAACGTCGGTTTCGATCGAAAGGTCAGCTCCGGTCAGCGTGAACGTCGCAGCACGCCCCGGAACGTCGGGGGGCTGCGCGGCGTCCGGCGGCGGCGGGTCGGATGGCGCCGCACTCACCACATCGCCCGCCCCGACCATTGTCGCGCCGCGCACCGACAGCGCGATGGGCTGCGAGCGCGTCGTTTCGAAGCGGCCGGTCGTCGGATCGAACCACGAGTACTCGACCGGCGGGATCTCGCGGACGGCGGGATCGATGACGCGCACCGTGACCTCGAAGCGCTTGCCGCGTTCGTCGGTGATGCCGGCGACCTGGCCGTCGGGAAGGCGGAAGCGCTGCGGCGACAGTCCGGCCGACGCGAGCGGCGGAAGCGACGCCGCGTCGAGGCTGCCGTCGCCGTGAATCGTGATCGTGAGCTTCACGGGGTCGCCGGTCTGCAGCACTGTACGATCGGCGGCGACGTCCATCGTGAAACCCTGGCCGATGGCGCCGGCGAAACTCGCGGGGCGGCCCTGCGACGGAACGGTCTGCACGTCGAGCACGAGCGGCGCGGCCGTCACGCGCACGCGGCGCGTGTTCGACGGCACGCGCGAGCCGAAAATATCGCGGCGAAACGCGGTGGCTTCCTCGCAGAACAGCACGGGCTGGCCGAGATCGAAGCGGCCGGTGGCCACCGGCACGAGCGTGCGCGTGAAACTGCGGATCACCCAGGTCTTGCCGTCCTGGCTTCGCTGCGTCACTTCGGCGGGGAACTCGGCGGCGCCGCCCGGCGTGTCCGCGGTGATCGTGATGCGGGTGGGCTCGCGCTCCTCGTCGAGGAATTGGAAGTTGGCGGTGTCCATGAACAGCGGGACGTTGAGGCGTTGGTCGAAGAGACGGTCGGCAAGGCCGCTCTCGGTCCACCACTCGACGGTGACGGGAACGCGCTGGCCGACGTAGATCGGTCCGTCGGGGAGCACGACGCGCAGTCTCTGGCCGCCGGCCTGCGGAACGTCGGCGACGGTGACGGTGACCGCCCGAGTAACGGCGGTCTTGGCGCCTTGCGTGACGGTGAACGGACCGAGCGTGTAGCGACCGGCCTTGGGCGCGGTGAGCTGGTAGACGTACGCGAAGCGGACGGTGCGGCTCTGCGTGACTCGACCGTTGATGATCTGCATCATGCTCGAGACTTGCGGCCTCGACTGCACGAAGTTCAGCGTGGAGCCCGTCGGCGGATCGCCGGTGACTTCCGGCGCAGGCTCTTCCTCGAAACCTTCGGCGACCACCTGGAGGTCGATCGGAACGCCGGAATGGTAGGGCCCCTGCGTGATCTGCAGCGCGGCCTGCTGCGCGAAAGCGGGCGTGGCGACGCTCGCCAGCACGAGCGCGGCAGCAGCCAGCATGCGAGGTGCGCGCGCCGTCACCAGTCTTTCTCGACGGGCTCGTAGCCCTGCTGCGTGGCCTTGTCCTTGTTCTCGCGGCGTTCGGCTTCGCGGTCGCGGATGCCCTGCAGAAGCTGCGCGGGGTCGGTCTTTTCCTGATCCTCTTCCTGTCCGCCTTGCTGGGGCTGCCCGCCCTGCTGTTGCTGCTGCTCCTCGTTCTGCTCGCCCTGCTCGCCCTGCTCCTGTTCCTGCTCTTCCTTCTCCTGTTCTTGTTGGTCCTGCTGCTGCTGTTCCTGCGGAGGCGTCAGCAGCTGGATGGCGGCGGCAAGTTCCTCGAGCGCGGTGCTTTGCGCGGCGCGCGTGTCGGCGAAGGCGGGCGGGTTGATCGCGAGGTGCTGCACGGCGTTGTCCATCGACGTGCGCGCGTTGTCGACGTGCGTGGCCGCGTCGGCGAGACGCTGCGGGAGATCTTCGGGAACCTTGCCCGCGGCTTCGGGGGGAACCGGCTGCTGCGACTGCTCGCGCAGGGCTTCGGCAATCGGTGCGGCCGTGGTCGAGAGGGTTTCCTGGCGCGCTCCGAGCGGGCCGGACTTGTCGGTGAAGTCGCGATCGGGCGCGGCGGACGCCATGGCGGCAGTCTCTTCGGTCTGGTCGCCGAGTTCCAACTGGCGCTGCGCAAGCTCCTTCAGGTGATCGATGACGGAGAAGAACAGGCGGCGCAGGTCCTCGATGCGCGTGACCGCTTCGTCGACGGCGGCCTGCGACGGCTGCCACGCCTCGGCGGGAAGCGCGGCGCCCTGCACGTCGGCGGCAGTCTCGAGTGCGTCGAGCTGGGCGGATGCTTCGCCGAGCGCACCGCGAGCAGCAGTGAGATAGGTTTCGGCCAGTTCGAGGCGCTGCTTCTCGGCAGCCGGGTCCGGACCTTCGGCGGGCGGCGGCGCAGCGTTCGGATCTGCTGCAGCGGCTTCGGCCTCCTTCGCGGCCACGGCCGCTTCGGCAGTGGCGATCTCTTCCTTCAGCGAGCGCTCGACGTGCGCGCCGCGCGCGGTGTTGGTGCGCTGGGCACCGGCGGCAAGGCTCGCGTACTCGGACTTCTGCTCGGCAGGAATCTCTTCCTCCGGCGACACGATGGCCTGCACGCGCTTTTCCTCGTCGTGAAGCAGCGCGATCAGGCGCTGGAGGTCGAGGAAGCTCTCGCGCGCGGCGGCCAGCTTGGTAATGGCCTCGTACTGCGGCGGCAGCGACTCGCGAACGCGCGCCTGTTCCAACTCGGTCCTGGCGGTGGCGAGCGCGGCCGCGCCTTCGGCGATGAGCGGCTGGGCTTCGCTTACGCGTTCGAGCAGCGCGGCGCTCTTCTCGTCGGCGCTCTGGCCGGACTGCTCGGCGGCCTTTCCCTGCGAGATGGCCGTAACGAACGTGTGGTCGATCTCTTCGACTCGCTCGCGCAACTCGCCGGCGGTGTCGGTGAGGTGCTCGCTGGTGAGCCACTTCTGCGGCGGGACCTCGGTGTTGCCCGAGTCGAGCGCGACCCTGACGCCGGTGAGACGCGAGAGTTCGAGCGCGTCGGCGATGAGGATGTCGAGGACCTGCACAGGGTCGAGCAGGCGGTCGCGCGCACGCTTGAGGTCGGTGAGCGTGCTGGCCGCGGCGCGATACGCGCCGGGTCCTTCGAGGCGACGCAGCCGGCCGCGCGCCTGGCCCATCTGTTCACGCGCCTTGTGCAGCGACTCGAGCACGCCGTCGAGTTGTACGGCCGTCATCGCTTCCTCGGGCGTCTGCTGGTCGGCCGGCTTGTTGCGGATGAGAGCCTGTTCGCGCACCGCGCGTTCGGAGACGTCTTCGGCCCTGGACGAGAGCGCGAGTTGCTGCGTGGCGAGCTCGCGGAAGGGCTGGCGGTTGCGCTCGGGGTCGGGGGTTGCGGCCTGAAGGGCCGGGGCAGCGGCGCCTGGAGCGGCCGGAGAGCCGGGCGCGGCGGCGGCTTGCGGCGATGGCGCAGCGGCCGCCGCGGCGACGTCGCCTTGCACCGCCGTGCGCAGCGTCGTGAGGAACCCTCGCTGCTCTTCCATCAGCGCGGTGATGTCTTCGAGCAGGCCCTTCTGCTTCTTCTTCGCGATCGCGTCGGCGAGCACGAGCGCGCGGCGCAGCACCAGCTCGAGGTTGTGGCGTGCATCGGCGTCCTTTGCGTCGAGCGAGACGGTTTCGCGGAACCACGACGCCGAACGCTCGAGCGCCGCCAGCGCTTCCTCGGGCGCCGCCTCGATCTTCGCGTCGGCGCGGCCCGCTTCGAGCACGCCGAGGTCGTAGGTGGCGTCGCGACGAAGCACGCCGTCGAACCCGGCTCGCGACCGCGCTTCCTCGAAGAGCTTCTCGGCGCCGTCGAGGTCGCCGGCAGCCAGCTTGTCGAGGGCCGCGTTGTAGACCTCGCGGGGTGGTTTCGGCTCGGCCTTCTCTTCGGTGGCGGTGCCTTCGGTTGATGGTGGCTCGGCGGCTTCGCCTCCAGCGGCGTCGCCGTTCGTTGGCTCCGCCGCGGGCTCCTCGTCGCTCGCCTCGGCTGCATCCCCTGCATCCGGCGCATCTGCCGCGACGGTCGCGGCGGCGATGGATTCGAGCGCCGTAGCCCCATCTCTTATCGCCGCGGCCAAGGGTGACAGCGCAGTGCTTGCGGCCTGCGCGCGAGCGTCATTCGGAGACAGGAACAGCCAGGGCGCCAGCACCGCAGCCGCGATCACCGCCGCCGTCTTGCGCCGCCGTGCGGTGCGTCCCGCCGCCACGACCACCGACGCAATCAGCAGCAGCAGGGATGCGAGCACCGGCACTTGGTAGGCCTCGCCGCGCACGGTGCGGCTTTCGCCGTCGAGGCTGCCGCGCGTGAGGCCGGCGATGTGGGTCTCGTAGATGGATTGCAGGTCGAGCACTCCGGTGCCGGCCGGCACGTACGCGCCGCCGGTGGCCAGCGCGATCTGCCGAAGCGTTTCGCCGTCGAGGCGCGTAATCACTTCCTGTCCGGACGAATCGCGCAGCGACTTCTTCGCGCCGGTCTTCGGATCGGTTACCTGAACGGGGCTGCCCTTCTCGTCTCCGAAGCCGATTGCCAGCACCTTGATGCCGCGCTCGGCGGCTTCTTTCGCGGCTTCGAGCGGGAAGGAGTCGTGGTCTTCGCCATCGGTGATCAGGATGATGGAGCGCGACACCGATGCCCCGGCCGCGAAGCCCGCGACCGCCTTGCGGATCGGTTCTTCCAGGCGCGTGCCGCCGCGCGTGACACTGCGCGGGCCGGCCGAGTCGAGCACGAGCCGCAGGAACGAGAAGTCGGGCGTGATGGGCGCGAGCACCGACGCGCGGCCGGCAAATGCGATGAGGCCGACGCTGTCGCCGCGCAGGTAGGAGAGCAGGTCGCGGATCTCGGCCTTCGCGCGTTCGAGGCGGTTCGGCGCGACGTCTTCGGCCAGCATCGAGTTGGAGACGTCGAGCGCGATCATGATCTCGGCGCCGACGCGCGGCGTGGCGATGAGGTGCACGCCCCACTGCGGCCGCATCAGCGCAACGACGGCCATCGCGAGCGACAGGCCGAGCAGCGCGATCGAGGTGCGGCGGCGCGCAGGTGAGACGGTCTCGGCCAGGCGCGACTGCATCAGCGGGGAGAGAAAGCGCGCCAGCGTGTTGCCGGAGCGCGCGTCGAGCCACAGCAGGGCGGCGGTGAATGCGAGGACGGCCCACAGCAGCATCGCCCAGCCGGGTTCGGCAAAACGGAACTCGCTCATCGGAAGCTCCGTCGCTTGGAGTCGGGCGGCGCGGGAAAAACGGGACTGGTAAAATTTCCCAAAGCGGAAATCGTACCAGTCCCTATTTTCCTGCGGACGGTTGCGGCACGGTTTGGCTCAGCGGGCTTCTCCCTGCGGGCGGTTGCGGCACGGAGGGGCGTCATGGGAGCCTCCGCAGGAAGGTGGCGGACGCGAGGGCCGCGAGCGCGATCAGGCCGATGCCGGCCTGGACGAGCGCCGGGAAGTGCTCGCGGTACTGGAGGTAGCGCACTTCGGTGACCTCGGTGCGCTCGAGGCGATCGATCTCGGCGTAAACCTCGGCCAGACCTTCGGCGTTGCGGGCGTGGAAGTAGCGACCGCCGGTGGCGTCGGCGATCTTCTTCATCGTCTCTTCGTCCATGTCGACGTAGACGCGACGCAGGTACTCGCGGCCGTCGGCGCCCATCACCGGGATCGGCGCCATGCCGCGTGTGCCGGCCGCGATGGTGTAGACCTTGATGCCGTTGTCGGCGGCCAGCTTGGCCGCCTGCATCGGGGCGATTTCGCCGGCGTTGCTGACGCCGTCGGTCAGCAGAATGATCACTTTCGACTTGGCCGGATGTTCACGCAGGCGTTCGACCGCCAGGCCGAGTCCTTCGCCGAGCGCCGTCGAAGCTTCCTCGGCTTCGAGTGCGATCTTCACGTCGTCGAGGATCGCGAGCAGGTTGGCGTGGTCGAGCGTGAGCGGGCACACGCCGTCGGCGTAGGTGCCGAACACGACGAGGCCCACGAGATCGTCGGGGCGGCCCTTGCCCGCGTCGCCGCCTTCGACGAATTCGTGGAAGACGTTCTTGACGGCATCGAGGCGGCTCACGCTGGCGTCGCCGGCGACGAAGTCGCGCGCGTTCATCGAGCCCGAGCGATCCACCGCCATCACGATCGCGATGCCCTCGCGGTGCACGTGCGTGCTGGTGTCGCCGGTGCGCGGGCCGGCCAGCGCGACGGCGAGCACGACAGTGGCCGCGGCCAGCAGGAGCGCCGGCAGCTTGGCCAGCCGCGAGCGAAGCGAACGCGGCGCGCCGTCGAAGTGCGAGAGCGTGGAGACGGTGACGACGGACGGAAGCCGCGCGGCCAGCGCGTAGACGAGCGGCGCCAGCAGCGCGAAGGCGAGCAGCAGCGGGTCGCGCAGTTCGACGTCAGACATGCGCGGCTCCAGTGGCGGGCGCACCGCCGTGCACGGCGGACGCGGTCTCGCGCGTTTCGTCGAGGAAGCGCGACGCGGCCTTCAGCCCGGCGGCGATCTCGTCGGGCGGCGGCAGGAAGCGCGCGAACTTCACCATGTCGGCGCGGCGCAGGAAGTCGCGCAGGAAGCCCTGGTGGGCCTCGTCGAGGTCGGGCGATGCGCTGGCCACCTGCAGGAACTCCTCGGTGGTCAGCTCGGGCGCGCGCAACTCGAAGCGGTCTTCGAGGTAGCGGCGAATCAGTGCGGACAACTCGACGAAAAAGTTGTCGATCTCGTCCTCTTCTGCGGGAATCTTGTGGGAGGAGAGTGCGTCGAGGCGCGCGCGGGCGACGTCGTAGGCGCTGCGGCGCAGAGCCTTGGCGCGCGCGGCCTTGAGCGAGCGCCACACCAGCGGCGCGGCAATGGCGGCGAGCGCGAGCAGCGCAAGCAGCCACGGCCACATCCGGCCGGGCTCTCGCAGCGGTTCGAGGCGGTCACGCAGAGGCTTGAGCTCATTCGATGCGTTGGCCGGCACGACGGAGGAAACCTCGAACGGAATGCGTTCGGTGACGAGCTCGTACGACTGCTCGCCGTCGGGCGCGAGGCGCTGGCCGGGGCGGCGATCGACGAATTCGATCAGCAGTGGAGGAATCGCCTGCGGGCCGGACAGCGGCGGTTCGAGTACGTAGCGCTGCGTGGAGACGATGCTGCCGCTCGCGTCGACGGTTTCCTTCGGCACGAACTCGCGCACCGAGAAGCGATCCATCGACTGGCCGAACTCCGGCATCATCAGGTCGATGCCGTCGGCCGCGGTGACTTCGATGGTGAGCGTGACGACGTCGCCGATGACGGGCGCCGCGGGCTCGAGGCGCACGCGGGCCTTGACGGGGCCGCGCTCGGCGGTCTTCTCGAGAAAGGCCGGCGCTTCCTGCAAGGCAGCTTCCGGAGCGTCGGTCGCATCCTGCGCGTGGGCAAGAGGTGCGACGAGCAACGCCGCCGCCATCGCCGACGCAACAACCCATCGCAAGAAATCCGGGACAGGTACGGATTTCCGGGCGCGTTCCGAGACGGGGAGCCCCTGCGGATCACTTGACGCACGGAGGACGCCATTGATGCCCCGTACGACCGCAAGCGCGAAATCCGTACCTGTCCCGGATTTTCGTGGCAGGGGCCGGGTCACCGGCGTTTTCTCCGTTCGCGCATGCGGAAGAACTTGACGATCGGCTCGACGATGGAGCCGGCGGCGTCGATGTGGATGAAGTCGATGCCGACGCGGCGCAGGCGCTTCTCGAGCGCAAGCACGCGTTCGCGGGCGGCGTCCTGGGCCTCGTGGCGGAACGCCGACGAGCCGGTGTCGTGCAGCACCGTGCGTCCGGTCTCGGCGTCGCGCAGCGCGATGAGGCCGGCGTCCGGAATGACGAGCTCGCGTATGTCAGTCACCAGCACCGCGATCACGTCGTGCTTCTGGTTGGCCGTCATCAGCGCGCGTTCGAAGCCTTCGTCGAGGAAGTCGCTTACCACGAAGCAGACCGCGCGGCGCTTGGTGACCGACATTGCGAAGCGAACCGCGCGCGCGATGTTGGTGGCCTCGCGCGCGGTGCGAAGGTTGCGGCGAGTCGGCGCCAGGCGAAGGAAGCCGGCGCGCAGGCGAGAGAAGCGGCTCGGCGATTCGGCGCGGCGGCGGGCTGCATCGACAAGGCCGGAGCCCATCGAGCTGCGCGAAGCGCCGCCCTCGATCACGGTCAAAATCGCGCGTTCCGCCTGATCGGCGTCCACCAGCTTGCCGGCCAGGTCTCTATCCGCCTTCTGATGGTCACCGACCTCGCGGTCGGTCTGGCCGTGCGCAAGAACCTCGCGCACGACGCGAAGCGCGTGCTTCTGGCCCTTGCGCGGCGGGATGTACTGCTCGACGCCGCCGTGGAACAGCACGAGACCCACCTTGTCGTCGTTTTTGATCGCCGAGAACGCGAGCAGCGCACAAAGCTCGGCCGCCGCCTCGCGCTTGGAACGCGTCGCGGAACCGAAATCCTGCGATGCCGACACGTCGGCCATGAGAAGGAGAGTGAGCTGGCGTTCCTCGACGTAGCGCTTGACGAACGGCTCGCCCGTACGCGCGGTGACGTTCCAGTCAATCGAGCGCACGTCGTCGCCCGGCACGTAGGGGCGCACTTCCTCGAACTCGACGCCGCCGCCCTTGAAAACGGACACGTATTCGCCGGCGAGCACGTCGGCCACCTGGCGGCCCGTGCGCACCTGAATCTCGCGAACGCGCCGGATGATCTCGGATGCGTCCATCGAGGGTGGTCAGGGCACCAGGACGGTGTCGAGGATCCTTGCGATGACCTGGTCGGTGGTGCGCCCCTCGGCTTCGGCCTCGTAGGTGAGGCTGATGCGGTGGCGCAGCACGTCGGGAGCCAGCGACTTCACGTCGTGCGGTGTCACGTAGGTGCGACCCTGCAGAAACGCGTGCGCGCGGGCGCCGCGCAGCAGCCACAAGGATGCACGCGGACTCGCGCCGTACTCGATCATGCCTTCGAGGTCGCCGGCGCCGGCACTCTTCGGATCGCGCGTCGCGCGCACGAGGTCGACGATGTAGTCGCGCACCTTGTCGTCGACGAACACCTGGTTGGCCGCGCGCTGCGCGCCCTGGATGTCGGCCACGGTGGCAACCTTGCTGACGTGCGGCTCGGCGGCGGCCACGCCGATGCGGTCGAGGATCTTGCGTTCCTCGTCGCGGTTCGGATAGCCGACCTTGATCTTGAGCATGAAGCGATCGACCTGCGCTTCGGGAAGCGGGTAGGTGCCTTCCTGTTCGATGGGGTTCTGGGTGGCCAGCACGAGGAAGGGGTCGTCCATCCTGTGCGTCTTGCCGCCGATGGTGCCCTGGCGCTCCTGCATGGCTTCGAGCAGCGCCGCCTGAACCTTGGCCGGTGCGCGATTGATCTCGTCGGCCAGCACGAGGTTCGAGAAGATCGGGCCCTTCTTGATCGAGTAGGTGCCTTCGCGCGGGTTGAAGATCTCGGTGCCGATGACGTCGGCCGGCAGCATGTCGGGCGTGAACTGGATGCGCGAGAAACCGGTGTCGATGGCGCCGGCCAGGCAGCGGATCATCAGCGTCTTGGCCAGGCCCGGCATGCCTTCAAGCAGCACGTGGCCGCCGGCCAGCAGCGCGGTGAGGAGGCGCTGGACCATGGCCTCCTGGCCTACGAGGACCTTGCCGATCTCGGCGACGAGGGTGGGGCCGAGCTGGGCGTAACGTTCGACATCTGCCGCGCCGGCCATGCCGGCGCTATGTGCAGCGTTGGGTTGCCCTGCGGGAATGCCGGGGGCGGTCGCGTCGGTGCTCATCGTGCGATCGAGGCTCCTTCAGTCTGGTTGAGGCTCGTCGGAACTGGGCGTTCCGGCGAGCGACGGGAGTATGCGTGATGCGGGATGGGAGTTCCAAGATTGGTGGCCGGACGGTGGGAGGGCGGGGGGTATTCAATGGGGCGGTCGCGCGTTGCCGGCGGCGCACCGCGGATCGGGTCCGCCTTGCGTGCTGCGGGCGGGTCATCGTCCGGTGCCCCGAGGCGGCCGCTGTTCGTTCGCTCCGGGTGCGGGAGCCGCGGGCGTCGTGTGGTGGAGGACACGCGACGGACTCGGGACCACGGCAACCTATGCGTTCGCACTGGCGGCACGCACAACGGCGTAAGCGCGAGAGGCCGGCACGATCGCTATGATCGGCGGATGCATGACAACGAGTCTTCGTTCGACGGACAGCGTCGCAGCCAGGTTGTTCCGCACGTCGAGGTTTGCCCGGCTTGCGCGGGGGCGATCGTGGGCCGGAGCTGCAAGATGTACTGCGTGAACCCGGGGTGCGAGTTGCACGGGAGGGTGATCGAGAATTGTGCGGGGGATTGACGGCGCGTTGCACTCGGTTCGACGGCGGTCGCCGCCGCCGTCTTGCTGAATCATCCAGCGTTGAGTGGATGCTTTCTGGCTGCGGCGTCGGGGACATTGCTGACGAAACATCCGCGCCCTCGCGCCCTACTCCCCCTGGCAAAGATCATCACACCCGTCTCCATTCCCTGTATTGCCGTCGTCGCACTCTTCGTCACACCCAAGCTCGCTGTCGCCGCAGCGACAAACCTCGACCAGGCTCTTCTGGACGATTGCGCCTGGGCCCATGATGCCCACGGCGGAGTTGACCGCCGCGCTTGCGCTGGTGGCGACGCAGAAAAGCGCAGCCGTCCTCGGCCGTGATGCGTCTTCGACGCACAGGTCGTCCTGGCCGGTGCAGTCCGCGTTGGTATCGCAGGTCTTGTCTTCGACGGCGCAGTATTTGCCGAGGGGCGAAGGCTCCCCGCTGCGCGTGATGCGAGGCTCGAAGCACGGACGCGGCTCGATCACGCAGACGCCCGCGCCCTGATTCTCGCAGTCGGCATCGCTCTCGCAGGGGTAGTAGCGGGCCTGCGAGCACGTTCCGAGTAGCGTGGTTTCGCAGCGCTCGGCGATGCCGTCCCCGCCGCAGATGAACTTGTCGTTCGAGCAGTTGTTGCTCCTGGTTTGCGGTGCGCTTGCCTGGGTCCCCGTCCCGGGGCCGACCTCGCACGTCGTTTCCCCGGGACAATCCTCGTCGCCGAAACACGGCAGCAGGGGGTCGCCGCCGCAAAGGCCGCAGTTGCACCAGTAGCCGCAGGTAACCGGCTGGTCCGGCGCTTCGGCGCAAGTACCGCTTCCCGCGCAATCGGCGTTGTTCGTGCAGGTGGTGGAGGTTTCCTCCGTGCAGCGCATGCAGTCGGAGTTGCTGGAGCAGACCGGGTCGGATGCGCCAACCTTGTCGAGGCATTTCGGGTTGCTGCCCGGAACCGTCGGGTTGGCCGTGAATCCGAAGAACTTGCACGGAAGCTGCGCCGTCCGCGTCGAGGTGCCTGTGGTGACCTCGTTGAAGCGGATGGCCAGTGTGGAGCTGAACTGCCTAGGCGTCGGCGGGCAATCGCACGACGTGCCGCCGAAGACGGGACTCACGCCTTCCACCGTGCAGGAGGCGCCGTTGAACAGGCCTCCGTCACACGTGAACACGTCACCCGGCTTGGGATCCTGCTCCGGCGCGCCGCAAACCGGGCAGGGTTTCTCGACGCCGGCGTTGCCGAGGTAGATGCGCGACCTCAGGCTGGCGGAAAGGAGCGTCTCGCCGGTTCCCGAATCGGCCGTTCCCGTGAGCGGACCATCGAAGTACGTGACGATGCAGATCGGTGTAGCGCCCGAAGCCTGCGGCAGGGGCGGGCCGAAGGTGTGGACGCAGGGCACACCGGGGGCGCACGCGATGCTGCCGGTGCAGGTGCCTGCGCCGCAGTCCGCGTTGGTCTCGCAAACGGTTGCCGTGGTGGATCCGGAGACGATGCAGCGGTCGGCCACGCAGTCGGCAAGCGTGGTCAGGCATTTCTGCTCGTGGGTCGGGCCGGTGACTTCGCAAGATGTGTCGTCGTTGCAGTCGCAGCTGGCGAGGCAGACTCCGTTGCCGGAGCAGTCGTCGTCGTGCTCGCACTCGACGTCGGGGACGGAGCCCGAGCATTCGCGCTTAACGCGGGCGGTGATGGCGCCGCCCAAGAGAAGCGGCGCGTCGTGCGCCACTCCCGTCCAGCCGTAGTCGAGGTTGGAACCCGCGGCCGTGGTGATTCTGGCGGAGGTGCACGGCGGTTCATCGTAGATCGGACAGTTGCAGGGAAAGGGGCAGTACCAAGGCTCGATCAGGCAGGGATTCCAGCCGACCACGATTCTCAGGGCCAGGAGAGCATCGACGATCGTAATCTTGCCGTCGACGTTCATATCGCAGATGCACGGCTTGGCCTCGCAACCGGTTCCGGGCTGGCCGACTGCCGCACGAAGGATCGCCCTCACGTCTGACGCTGTGGGACTGGAGCCCGACGAAAAGGGCTGGCCGCAGTCGCCACGCGCACTGAACGAACTGGTCGGTGCCGCGAGCGATGCGAGGCAGGCAAGAAGCGCTGGCAGGATCCATGGCCGTATCGTTCTCATAAGCGCCTCCCTGTTGCCTGGCGGCGAAGCCGTCACGGCTATTCGAACTGCCGACGCCGTACGCTAGCACGCAAGCGAGGTCCAGAGCGTGAGTTTTTTTGACGACCACTTCGTCTACCGGGCGGCCTCGGGTGAACTGCGCCACGGCCGTTGCGAAGATCGCCGCCGGAGGCGGAACCACCCCCTCCAGCGCGAAGACTTCTCCACTACCGGCCGGCGAAGTTGACGTGACTCACACTCGCGAACCGAGGTTCTGTCCGAACGGTCCGCCTCACCAGCAAAATTCCCCTTGCGACCCCGCCCACATCGCGCGGCTTGCGGCCACGCACCTCGACGCCGGAAACGGATTCTTCAACATCGGCTTGCTTGCCTTCCAGGGGTTCCACGGACCGCCTGAAGCCTTCCTGATTTTCAGGACTTTCCGGGCCTCCCAAACTTATTCGTGCTGCCTGTCGATTCCCCGGAAGCTCGATCGACCATGAGTAAGGCGCGGCGATGCGGACATCCGCACTCCCACACCCCAAGGCAGGTACAACAATGAGATTCATGATCCTGGTCAAGGCCACCACGCACTCCGAAGCCGGCGTGATGCCGAGCGAAGAACTCTTCACGGCGATGGACAAATTCAACGAGGAACTCGCGAGGGCGGGCGTCCTCCTGGCCGGGGAGGGCCTGCACCCGACGTCCAAGGGGGCGAGGGTGAGGTTCTCCGGAGCGAGTCGCACGGTTGTCGATGGTCCGTTCGCGGAGACGAACGAAATCGTGGCCGGCTTCTGGCTCTGGCAGGTGAACTCACGCGAAGAGGCCATTGAGTGGGTGAAGCGCTGCCCCAATCCGATGCTCGAGGATTCGGAGATCGAGATCCGTCAGGTCTACGAGGCGGAAGATTTCGAGATCCCGAAAGGAGAATGACGATGTCGACCGGAACAGTCCGCCTTCACCGAGTGCTCCGTGCGAAGCCGGAGCGTGTCTATCGCGCGTTCCTCAACGCCGAGGCGATGGCCAAGTGGCTCCCGCCGTACGGGTTCACCTGCACGGTGCATCACATGGATGCGCGGGTGGGCGGAACCTACAGGATGTCGTTCACGAACTTCTCCACCGGCAACGGTCATGCGTTCGGCGGTGAGTACCTCGAGCTGGTGCCCAACGAGACGATTCGTTACAGCGACAAGTTCGAGGATCCCAGCCTGGCGGGAGAAATGATGACGACGGTGACGCTCAAGCCGGTGTCGTGCGGAACCGAGATGAGCGTGGTGCAGGAAGGCCTGCCCGACGTCATCCCGGTGGAGATGTGCTACCTCGGCTGGCAGGAGTCGCTGGCGCAGCTCGCGACGCTGGATCCTGAAATTCCGGACTGACGCAGTGTCAGCCCGGAACCCGGCAGGAAATGGGGTCTGACCCCATTTTTGTCAGTCGCAGGGCGGGCAGTTGAGGGCGACGGACTGTCCGACGGCTACGCGGAGCACGGCCAGCGCGTCCGTGGTCGTGACTGCCTCGGAGTCGTTCACGTCGCAGACGCACAGCTCGCAAACGGTCGAGCCGACCGCGGCTCGCAGGACGGAGAGCGCATCTGGAGCGGTCAGGTAATCGTCTCCGGTTACGTCACCGCAGGTCACCGCCGGGCCGCTTCCGATGACGTAGCATTTTGAAAACTCCGAGGTGTTGCCCGTGGAGTTGTCCGTCGCGGTTGCGGTGATCACGTCGCCGCTGTCGGCGCCCTTGCCGAGAGTGAACGAGAAGTTCTGGTCGTTGTTCGAGAGCAGTACGTCCTTCGCGCCGACAAAAATTCTCCCTTCGCCGTGACCGGACGAATCGCAGGCTTGGCTCCAGAATACGCGGATCGTATAGGAGGCATCGTTCGCGGAAGCGGGGACGTCGAGCCGCCCAAAAACGCCGAGCTGCGAAGGCGTCGCAAGCACTTCGCCGATAACCGGGAAGTTCTGCCGGTCGTTCGCGCCGGTGTCGGTGTCGTTGATGTCGTTTGGCGTAACCGGCTCCGTCTCGGGCGTGGCGAGGTTGATTCCGAGGTCTCCGTTGGAGTCGATGTGGTTGCCGAGGATGGTCACACCAGAAGTGCCCTGCGAAACCGCAATGCCGCTGTCGGCGTTGAAGCGCACCACGTTCAACCCAGGCCCGGAAAGTACGTCGCTGCCGATCACGACGTTCTCGCCTTCGACCGAGATGCCGTTGAACCCGTTGGGAATCGACTGCGTGCCGGTGGCGTCCGTGCCAACGAGGTTGCCCTGCACGATCGCATCGTCGCCGGTAAGGCGCATGCCATGCGTGGAGTTGCCGGACACGATGTTGCGCTGCGCAGGCAGCGGGCCGCCGATGGTGATGCCGGTCGTGGTGGCGCCGGTGAAGATGCCGTGGCTGCCGCCGCCGTCGCTGACGGTGCCGCTGAAATTCGTGCCGATGAAACAGCCTTCGATCCTGCCGTTGTCGCCGGTGCTGTACTGCACACCGATTCCGCGGGCGTCGGAGAGCACCAGTCCGCGCAGCACCACGTTGGAGGCGTCAATCTGGAACATGCCGCCGGTTGGTGTGTTCGAACCGTCGATTACCACCTTGAGCACGGCATTGGTGCCGATGTTGAGGGTGTTCGGTGTGGCGTCGGCTTGCGTGTATCCGTCGATGGTCACTGGGGCCGTAATTGCGAGCGTGGACGCGGATTGGATCGGTTGGACCGGCTTCGGCAGGTCGAAAACGATCGTGTCCGGGTCGGAATTCGTGTTGGCCATCTCGATCGCTGCGCGCAGCGAGCCGGGACCACTGTCGTTCACATTCGTGACGACGAGCGCAAGGGCGCCGGCGAGAACGACGGAGGGCGCAGCAAGGGCCAGGCACAGGACGATGGTGGTCGGGACGAGGCGGGCGAGCGGGCCCTTTCCGTTCCGTGGGTGGTGATGCATGTCGGTCTTTCCTTATCTTGCGCGGCGTCGTCCAGGACGCAGCGCAAACTGATGCGTGATCGGTCCGTCCCGCAGGTGGCCGGACCGCTGGTGAACTTCCCCGACCCGGCGATTGGGCCGAGGTCGTGCGATCTCCATCCCCCGATTTCCGGTCGGCCGCGAGAGTTTTGCACTGATGAGCCAAACGGTGCATCGGATCTTGCGTGGCAAATCACCAAGAGTCCAGACCCACGCGTCGCCTTTGGGTGGGGTCGCCCACTTTTCCGGATCTCGTGATCGGGCGGCGAGATCGTTGTAGGGATCGGCCATGGATGGAATTCACGACCTTGGTGGCATGGGAGGCTTCGGCAGCGTCGCGATCGAACGCGACGAGCCGGTGTTTCACGAGACGTGGGAATCGCTCGCGTTCGCGCTGAACATCCTCGGCATCGCCGGGCTTCGTGCGTACAACGTGGACGAGTATCGCCATTCGATCGAGCGGATGGACCCCGTGCACTACCTGCTGGCCGGCTACTACGAACGCGTGCTGACGGGAGTGGCGACCCTGCTCGTGGAGAAAGGCCTCGTCACCCGAGCGGAGCTCGAACGGCGCGCGGGCGGAGCGTTTCCGCTCGCACGAGCCGTCGCCGAGCGGCCGTGCGCTGATCTCGACGCGGAGCCGGAAGCCCGCTTCGCAGTCGGCGATGCCGTGGTCGTCCGCGACATTCATCCGGCCGGGCATACGCGTGTGCCGCGGTACGTTCGCGGCAAGCGAGGCGTGGTGGTGAAGGTGGCGCCGGAGTTCTCGTTCCCCGACGTGGCCGCTCACGGCGGCGCGCATCGCACCGAGCACACCTACCACGTGGAATTCGATGCGCGGGCACTGTGGAACGATGCCGCCGGCGGCAACGAAACCGTGGTCGTCGATCTTTGGGACAGCTACCTGGAGGGTGCATGAGCGACCGTGACGTACAGCCGGCTCCGGCAGCCGCACGGGCGAAGGCGCTCGCCGACGTACTGGCGGAGAAGCATCTCGTGCCCGAGGGCTTTCTCGAGTCGGTTGTCGCCAATGCAACCGAACAGTGGAGCCCGCGAAACGGTGCGCGCGTGGTCGCGCGGGCGTGGGTGGATCCGGACTATCGCAAACGGCTGCTTGAAGACGGCACCGCAGCCTGCGCCGAACTCGGCTACGCCGGCCCTCAGGGCGAGTACATCGTCGTACTCGAGGACACGCCGACACTTCACAACGTCATCGTCTGTACGCAGTGCTCGTGCACGGCCTGGCCAGTTCTCGGGTTGCCGCCGGACTGGTACAAGCGGCCGGAGTACCGTTCGCGCGTGGTGCGCGAACCGAGGCCGGTGCTTCGGGAACTGGGCCTCGAATTGCCGGACGATGTGGCGATCCGCGTCTGGGACACCACGGCCGAAACCCGCTACATGGTGCTGCCGCTTCGGCCGACCGGTACCGGGGAGTGGAGCGAGGAGAAACTGGCCGCACTGGTTTCGCGCGAGGCGATGATCGGAGTGGCGCTCGTCAGCCTTCCGCCCGGCGACGGCTGAAGGTTGCCCTGCACTGCTCTTCTCCGAGTGGAAGGCTTCTCGACACGTGGTCGCCGGATGGAAGGAAAATGAAATGAGGATCTTTCTGGCCGGAGGTTCCGGTGCAATCGGCCGCTGCCTGGTTCCGATGCTCGTTGCGGAAGGCCATCCCGTCGTCGCGATGACGCGTTCGCCGGACAATGCGGCTGCCCTGCGATCCCTCGGCGCCGACGCTGTGATCGGCGATGTCTTCGACGTGGAGTCGCTTACCGCCACGGTCGTCAAGGCGCAGCCAGAAGTTGTCATGCATCAGCTTACGGCGTTCGGCGCGACGGATACCGATCCGCTCGCGGCGACGATCCGGGTCCGCACGGAAGGAACTCGCAACCTCGTGATCGCGGCGCAGGCAGCCGGAGCGAAGCGAATGATCACGCAAAGCATTTCTTTCGTGTGCTCGCCCGCCGGTAGTGGGCTCACCGACGAACGGACGCCGCTGTACCACGACGCTCCGGATGCGATTCGTCCGCTGGTCGAGGCAGTATCCGAGCTCGAGCGCCGCACGTTGCTCGCGGATGGGATGGAGGGCGTGGTGCTTCGCTACGGGTGGTTCTACGGCCCCGGCACCAACTACGATCCCGACGGTCCGATCCCGCGTTCTCTCCGCAAGGGGAGGGCGCCCATCGTCGGCGAAGGCGCCGGCACCTATTCGTTCATTCACGTGGACGATGCCGCGCGCGCGACGGTGAAGGCCCTCACACACGCCAAGCCCGGCATCTACAACATCGTCGACGACGATCCGGCGCCGCTCTGCGAGTGGCTGCCGGTGGCCGCGACGATCCTCGACGCTCCGGCGCCTGGCCGCATGGACGAAGCCGCCGCGCGCCGCGCTCTCGGAGACATGCTCGTGTACATCATGAACGAGCAGCGCGGAGCCTCGAACGCGAAGGCAAGGCGCGAGCTCGACTGGGCGCCATCGATCAGTTCGTGGAGGCAGGGTTTCGAGACGCTCTACTCGGGCTGACCGACCGGTCGCAGGGCAGGGACCAGGACACGAATCGTGACGAGTCGACTGGATTGCCCGCGAACCGAGTGGTTTGATCCATCGAGCGAGATCGGGGCGAGTCCACGGGCGAGAGTCTGCCGGGGGCCGGATGCTTCGAACCAACCGAATCGGAGGACTGCGGCATGGGTATACTTTCATGGATCATCCTGGGCCTGATTGCGGGCGCCCTGGCCAAACTGATCATGCCGGGCAACCAGGGTGGCGGATTCATCAAGACCACCGCGCTCGGCGTGGTGGGGGCCATCCTTGGCGGTTATCTCGGCACGACCGTGTTCGAATTCGGCAGCGTCAGCGGTTTCGACATGCGAAGCATGGGCATCGCGGTCGGCGGTGCTCTTCTCGTACTGTTCCTTTACGGGCTGGTCAGCAAGCGCGGCTGAATTCGACTGCCGACGCGCGTTGGGTTACCGATTGGTGGGGTGCGGGATGCGAACAGGTTCGCATCGTGAACGCCCCGCCGCACTGTGCATCGCCCGCTCATTGGGGCTAGGGTAGAGACATCGAAGACGATTGCCGCCTTCCGGGGCCACACCGCGGAAGTGAGGGAGGAGCGTAATTATGGCCACGAAGCTCGACAAGGATCTCAAGCGCGAACTCGACGTGAACGGTGAAGCCTACATGCTGACGATCAGCCCGACCGGTCTCAAGCTCGTCCTCAAGGGCAAGCGTAACGGACAGGAGTTCGCCTGGAAGGATCTGGTCGGCGGCGACGCCGCCCTCGCGGCGTCGCTCAACGCGTCCGTGAAGGAGTAGCCGTACCGACCATCAGCCGCCGGGGAATCCCGGCGGTTCGGGGCACGTCGATCCAATGCGCCCGTTCTGGCTCACTGTCTTGCTGCTCACGCTCAGCAACGTCTTCATGACGTTTGCGTGGTACGCGCATCTCAAGGAGCTGAATCAGAAGCCGTGGATCGTCGCGGCGCTCGTGAGTTGGGGCATCGCTTTTTTCGAGTACATGCTGCAGGTGCCGGGGAACCGCATCGGCTTCACCGTGATGTCGGTGGCGCAGCTCAAGATCCTCCAGGAGGCCATCACGCTGACGGTGTTCGTGCCGTTCGCGCTGCTGTACCTGAAGGAGCCGCTCAAGCTCGACTACCTGTGGGCGGGTCTCTGCATTTTCGGGGCGGTATACTTCATTTTCCGGAGCAAGTGGGCGGGAGTCTGACGGGCCCCGCGTGGTGCCCGTCCGTTCCCGGACACCGGGGCGCCTGTCGGCAGCTACGACTCGGGCACGAGGGCGGCCAGGGAGCGAGCCCGATGGAACAGGAAATCGACGATTCGATCCGCGGGCTTTTAGCCGAGCTCGATCGCGGCCGCGAGGCATGGATCAACGGCCGCACGGAGAACTTCGACGGCGGCTGCCTCGCGCAGGCGCCTGACATGACGATCTTCGGCCCGTTCGGAGGCGATGTCGTGCGCAGCGCGCCTGGCTTCGACGTGAGGCAGGCCCGCGTGTCGGCGAAGTTCTCGAGCGGGACAGGCATGTCCGAACTCGTGAGCGTCATGGCATCGGGCGACCTGGTGGTCGTGGTGCTGGTCGAGCGCAACGTCGTCACGTTCGAGGACAGGGATGAGCCCCAGCCGTGGGTGCTTCGCACGACGCAGGTGTTCCGTCGCGACGGCGAGCGATGGATTCGACTTCACCGTCACGCCGATCCGCTCATCCGGGCGCGTGCGTTCGAAGATACGCTGGCGATCGCTGCCGACGTCTGAGGAGAAAATGGGGTCTGACCCCTTTTTCGGAGGAATAGGGTTGGATGCCGTTTTTTGTTGGAGATGGCGGCCTCACGCGAGGTGCTGCGGGTCTTGCGCCGCTCCGCGCCTGTGCGATAGAGACTGGTATGCTTAGTCTTCACGCCGCCCCCGCTCGCATCCTCGCCACGGCGACTCTCGCAATCGGCATGTCGATGGCCGCGCCGATTGTTCCTGCGGACGCCGGTTGCCCGCCCGAATCGCCCGCGCTGTGCCGCGAGCTCGGCAAGTCGCAGTTCGTCATCGACTCGTACGGAAACGTCGACTGGCGCGCGTCTCGCGGCCCCGCAACGAAGTTCTCCGATTTCGGCGATCCCGAGTCCGACTCCCACTACTTCCTGTGCGTCTGGGACGGCAATGGCCTTCTGGTGGCCGCCGACATCCCCCCGGGCGCCGAGTGCCCGGGCGGCTCGTGCTGGAGCGAAAAGAATTCGACCGATCTCAAGTTCCGCGACGAGGCCGGCTACAACAGCGACTTGCGTACGCTCGTCCTCTCGGGCGGCAGGAAGAACCGCACGAAGCTCCGCGCGCAGACCCTGGTTATCGGCGGCATCAACCTGCCGGTGACCGGCGACCTGCTTGTGCAGCTCTCGCGCGCCGACAGCTCGATCTGCTTCGAAAGCATGTTCCCCGCCGATGCGTTCACCCTCAATTACAAGGGCGAGGCGCGCGCCACGACCAGCAAGAAGTCGCAGGCGCGGGCCGCGCGGGCCGGGAACTGAGCCGACGACGCCCGCCCCCGGCGATAGGTGGGCCCTGACCGTGTTTTCCTGACCCCGGCGGTCCGCGAGGCCGTCGGCCGACTTCAGGGAAGCAATTCGTACATCAGCAACAGCGTGGACTGCACGGAACGGTTGAAGTTGTCGTCCGAGACCGTGTAGACGAGCACTTCGCCGCGGTCTCCGGCGCGGACTGCCAATCCTTCCATATTGTCGATCTGGTAGCTTTCGTCGAAGCTTGCGACGATCTCGCCGTCGAGCGCCACGCGCGGGCCGCCGGCGGCTACGGCCTCCACGGATGCGCGCGGGATGCGGCGTAGCTGCACGCCGACGCCCTGGCCCGCTTCGTAACGGCGCTCGAGCGTGAGCAGGTCGCCGTCGGGAAGCCGGCGAAGGTCGGTCATTGCGAACGGCAGGATCGGGCGCATCGACAACGG
>JBHEOD010000003.1:0-621 GCA_046261745.1 Binatia bacterium | reverse complement strand
CGGGTGCTTCGAGCCACAGGATCCAGCCGCGATAGTCGCCGATGGCGTTGCGGTAGCGCTCGGTGATGCCGACGAACATGTTGTCGGCCAGCAACGTAAGGCCCTCGATTCCGCCGTTGTACGGCGCTCCGTGCACCTCCGGCGGAGTCGGCACGTTGACCGGCACCGCCCGGATGCCGTCCTTCGCGAACGGGTAGCGCCATACGCGATGATTTCCCTCGAAGCTGACGAGCAGGTCGCCGCCGGTATCGTTGCCGCTGGTGGACGCGAGTCCTTCGGCATCGCCTGCCTTGCTCGCAAGCGCGAGCCCGTTCAGGTCGCGCAGCGGTGCGATCATGCCGCCGACGGCGCGCACGAGATTGCCGTCTTCGTACTCGAGGGAGCCGGTCACCCAGTGGGCCTCGTCGCTGACCGCGACGAACAGCGTGCCGTCTGCCGATACCAGGATGCTCGACAGACCGCCGAAATCGTCGTCCGCGGAGGTAAGGCGAACGCCGCCACGAAAGCGGAGCTTGCCTTGCGTGGTGGCGGCGGCGTCCGTGCGGGAGAAGCGGGCAGGGTGATTCGTCAGGACGAGAGATCGCGCGACGTCGTCGTGCGTGCAGGCGGGGGAGGCGGCGG
>JBHEOD010000029.1:25219-31145 GCA_046261745.1 Binatia bacterium | reverse complement strand
GGCCGAGCTCACCCGCGGTTATCAGACCAATGTCGATGAAATGATCAACGGCGCGATCTTCGAGGAACAATACGACGAGATGGTGACGGTGAAGCATATCCGTTTCTTCTCGCTCTGCGAGCACCACCTGCTGCCGTTCTTCGGCCGCGTGCACGTGGCTTACATTCCCAAGGGACGCATCGTAGGCATCAGCAAGATTGCGCGCCTCGTCGAGACGTATGCGCGCCGGCTCCAGGTGCAGGAGCGCATGACCGACCAGATTGCGCAGACCATCAGCGAGGTGCTCGGCGCCGCCGGCGTCGGCGTGGTGGTCGAGGCCGAACACATGTGCATGCGCATGCGCGGCGTCGAGAAGCCGAACTCGGTGGTCGTGACCAGCAGCCTCGTTGGAATCTTTCGCGAGAAAGAAACCCGCCAGGAGTTCAACAACCTCATCTCGACCAAGATGCGCTGAGCTATCTTCACGCCCGCATGACGTAACGGTCGCCGACCAGTCGCGCGAGCGGCTCGCCTCCGGTCTGACGGCAGCCGAGTTCCCACACGATCGCGGACGGCGCCGTGCCGCTCGCGCGGATGCGTCCCATGTGCAGCGAATTCAGGTGATGCGCCGCGCAGATCGTGATGCGGTTGTCCTGCGAGTTGTCGCCGCCCCGGGAGCGGAACCGGATGTGGTGGTCGTGCAGGTTGCGGCGCGAGCCGCAGGCCGGCACCGTGCAGCACCAGCCGTCGCGCTCGAAGACCGGGTCGCGGTGCCTTGGCGCCGACGTCCATTCCAGAAGCACGACCGCCAGCATCCGCTCGAACGCCGATCCTCGCGCTTCCGAGCCGCGGCGCAGCGCGAGCATGGTGTCCTCGGCCAGGCCGGCGACCGTGGCCGGCACCTGGAAATGCATCGTGGCCAACCGCGCGACGGCCGGCGGCGCCTCGGCCTGCGCACGCATTTGCAGGTGGAGCGGGTCGAGGACCGACGGCGCATCCGCGCGCAGATCGTGGTCGAGCGGCGGCGGCGCCGGGGTATCGAAGGCGTCCGCGCCCGACGCCGCATCGCGGCGATCCAGCGCCCGGCGACCTCGGCCTCGAGGCGGCGCAGGGTCACCTGGCCGGCGCGTTCGATCCAGGCAGTTCCGTGCTGCGATCCCATCACGCGCAGAAGCTTCACCGCGGCGAGCAGTGTCAGACGTCCGTCGCGGTAGGCCGCCGCGAAGTCGATACAGCGCGAGGTCGCGCGCTCGACGGCGATCAGCGTCCATGCCTTGCGCGCACAGAAGTCGAGCCGCGCATCGACGTACTCATCGAAGGTTTTGAAGCCGAGCTCGCGATGGATCCGTCGCGCGGCGGCCTGGCAGAGGAGGCGGCCGAGCTCGTAGTCGATGCGTTGCATCGCCGCGCCGATGTCGCGCAGGCAGGCATCGATGTGGAAAGGATCGAGTGCCTCGTGGCGGTCGAAGAGAGCCTCGAGGCGTTCGCGCGGCGAATCGCCGCGGGCGGGCAACAAGATGCGCAACAAGTTCTCCTCACGCGCGATGTTCCTCAGATGCCGCTGGAGGCGGGCGGCTATCCTCTCCGTTTCCTCGCGCGGCGCGCGGAGAGGTGCGCCCGCCGCGGCCGCCGCCTCTTCGGCGAGGCGCTCCTCGCGCATCTCGGCCAGGAATGCCGTAAGTTCCGGATCTCGGTCGTATTCGGCGGTTCTGGCCCCGCCGGATTCTTCCTCCAGGCTGTCGAGCGGGTCGCGTCGCAGGGACTCGAGGAGCGCTTCGAGCTGGGGATCCGGAGAAAGGCCCTTTCGACGTCGCTCCTCCGCGACGGATAGCGGAGCGGGAGAATCTTGCGTGCCGGCTTTTGTGCCGCCGCCGGCTTCTGCTTCGCACGACGCTACGGATGAGGCGCCATCGCTTGCCGTGTCGTTCCCTGCTTCGCACGACGCTCCCGACGCAGCACCATCGCGAGCGCGAGCGCCCTCACAGGAGGCCGTGCCGCCCTCGTCGCGAGAGGCGCCCGCGCGTCCCAGCGGTGCACCGCTGGCGGCTTCTGCGACGATCCACTCGAGCGCCTGGGCCTGAGTGAGACGCGTGCCCGCGCTGCGCTCCGCCATCTCGCAGGCCGCGCGCCAGAGACGTCGGCCTTCGCGCGAGACTCGCAATGAGAACCGTACGGTCGCTTCGTCTTCGGGCGGCGAGGAGGCGGGTTCGACGGGCGGGCTTTTTCGGATCTTCGCTTCAAGGCTGCGGGTACTGCAGCCCTTGGCCGTCTCGATCCACGAACGTTCCGTGCTCTGTCGGGCGACGAGGGTTAGCAAGCGAACCTGCGTCCACGACAGCTCTCCCTCGAGAAAAGCGGCGGCGATCATCTCCAGCCGCTCGAGCGCGCGTGCGACGCGGGCTTCTTCTTCGATGGTGCGACGCGACAGGCCGAGCCGCTCGCGGGTGTAGTCGCCGAGTCGTACGAAGCCGAGCGGGCTCCAGCTCTTACGCACGAGCAAAGTCCTTGCGAAGCGCCCGCGAACGAAACGCAGCCGCGACGCGCGGCGCGTTTGAAGGAGGATGTCGCGCTCGAGGTCCCTGTCGGTGCGCGACGGCGGGTCCCGGGAGAGATCGGCAGGAGGCGGTTCCGGCGCCGATTGTTTACGCGACGAGTCCCGCTCGGCCGCATCCAGAGGTGGGGACGTTGCGCGGCGACCGGCGTCCGCGGTGCTTGAGAAGGCCGCCCGCTCCGACGTAAGACGCGGTCCAGCACGATCGGCGGCAGGAGAGTTTCGAAGCGGAATCCGCATGGCGAACAAATAGCGAAATCCGGAGGTGGGCGCAAGAGAAATCGAGCCGTTTTTTCGAGAAAATCCGGCGTTGTTATCCTTTGCGTCCCCAACCCTAATGGTGTTCGGCGCAACAGGAGATGGTCGGGCTCGGACAAACGCTAAGCCCCGCCGAGGCGCTTAGAAGTTTCGGGCAGTCGCCAAGACCGTGATTCCCTCGACGCTGCGGCGGGCGCTAGTGAGTCTGTCCAGCGCGGCATCGAGTCTTACCAGATCGTCGATCTCATCTGGGTTCAAGACTGCATCTTTTGGGACCGGCAAACCGGAGTTGAGAGCGATTGTTTGGTCATAACTGATGCGATTGTTTCTGGATTCGTAGCCCGTTCTAGAGAAGATATCTGCTACGAAGTTGGAAGCGGTAAATTCGAGATAGAGTTCGGGCGCTTCTACTTTCAATATTGCCTCGACCTTTTCGAGCCAGACGCGGATCATTTCTTGGCGCGCTTTGCTGAGCGTGCCGCCCCTGTTGATTTTCGCGTGGGTGGCTCGCCCCTGCTCGTCTAAAAACCGAAGACGGCTGGATAAGTCGCCAAAATAGCGGAAGCCCCAAGTCTCGATGTACGGAGCAAGGGCGCCGACCAGGCGCTTTAGCGATGCATACTGGCGAGTTTGGTTGGCGTAGTCGGCTGCGGCCAACGCGAGCCAAAGCACAAGCGCCAGCCAAAGAGCCCCGGATACGTGATCGTTCAAGACGTCCGCCGAGTCCGTGACAAGGGCGAAAATGACAGAAGCCAACCCCACCAGCGGAAGACGTATTCTTGAACGCATCCCTCCACGCTACGGGCCGTGCGGGGTTGTGGCAAAAGACCCGCCGCCACGGCTAGTTCAGCGCGGGCGCCGGTTCCGAAACGAGCCGGGCCAGTTTGCGCACGAATGAGCGCACGCAATGAAAGACGTGGACCGCATCCTCATCGGTGTAGGTCTTCCGTGGAGCAAGGTGCAGCGTAGGCGGGAGACCCCTCGCTCTGCCGGGGACTCGCTACTGCCCAAGGGCTCCCTGGCTCGCGACTGGCAACGTGACGATTCCCTTCACGTGCAAGCGCGCCTCGTCCACCCGGCGCCCCGCGCTGTCCACCAGTTCCAGCACGTGACGTCCCGCGCGCGGTTCCCACAGATACGTTTCGGCCGCACTCGCGAGCGGACGGCCGTCGAGCCGCCACGCGAGGCCGGCGCGCGGCGCGTGCACCGTCAGCGCGACGCGTTGCCGGTCGGACGCAATGTCCGGATCGAGCGCGAGGATGCTGCCGTCCACCGGAGCCGCGATGCGCGGGATCGAGTCAATCTCGCGGCTCGCCGTAACCGGTTCGCTGCCGCGGCGATAAAATTCGCGGCGCGCAGGCTCCGAGTCGTGCGCAAAGCTGGTCCACGCCTCCACGACGTTCTCCGGCGCCGGCGGCGCGTCGCCCGGCTCGTCCGCGTGCAGCGCGCTCATCACCTCCTGCCAGACGGGAGCGGCGCCGGTCACGCCGCTGACGTCGTGCATCGATTCGCCCGAGAAGTTGCCGACCCACACGCCCACCGTGAATCGCGACGTGTAGCCGACGCACCAGTTGTCGCGCATGTCCTTGCTGGTCCCGGTCTTGACCGCGCTCCAGAACGGCGTGGCCAGGGCGTTTTCCAGCCCGAACGTCGTGGCGCGACCTTCGCGGTCGGACAGGATGTGGCCGATCAGGAAGGCCGTGTCGGCTCCGAAGACGCGTTGATGTTCCCCGGCTCCCGCGACGCCGAGCCGTAGCGGCGTCCAGTCGCCGCCTGCGGCCAGCGCGCGATACGCCGAAACGAGTTCCCACAGGCTCACGTCGGCCGAGCCGAGCGCGAGCGAAGGGCCGTAGAAATCCCCCGGCCGTGCGACGCTCGACATTCCCAGAAGGCGAAGCGTGCGCGCGAACTCTGCGTCGCCGACCAGCGCGAGGGTGCGCACGGCCGGGATGTTGAGCGAAGCGGCGAGTGCGGTGCGCACCGACACAAGGCCGCGGAAGGTCTCGTCGTAGTTGGCGGGACGATACGAGCCGCCCGGCAGCGACACGTCGAGCGCGGTGTCCTCGAGCAGCGTGGCCGGCGTCACGAGGCCACGCTCGATGGCCGACGCGTAGAGGAACGGCTTGAGTGTCGATCCCGCCTGGCGCAGCGCGCGCACTCCATCCACCTGCGACGCCGACGAAAGGCTGCCGCTCGAGCCGACGTACGCGAGCACTTCGCCGCTCGGGTTGTCGACGACGAGCACGGCGCCGTCGCGAACCGAGCGGTCGAGGAGTTCGACGAGGTGGCGGTGCAGGGAGGCCGCGGCGATTTCCTGGACGCGCGCGTCGAGCGTCGATGAGACGTCGCGGCATGCAGGCGCTTTCGCCACCAGTTGCCTGGCGACGTGCAGGGCGGATGCCGATCGCGGCCCCTGCGCGTCCGGGAGTCGGCCCGCGCGCGTGACGGCCTCATCGAGATCGCTTGCGGTCTCGTCGAGACTGCGAAGCAACGCGACGGCGCGCGACCGAAGCACGCCACGGGTCGCGTTCGGAGCGCGAAGCGAGGCGGCGAGGACCGCGCTTTCCGCCGTGGACAGCCCGTGGGGCTGCTTGCCGAAGATCGCGTCGGCGGCGGCGTGCACACCCTGGACCTCGCCGCGGAACGTCACCAGGTTGAGGTAGGCTTCGAGAATCTCGTCCTTGGTCCAGTTCTTCTCGAGACGCATGGCCGAGCGCATCTGTCGAAGCTTCTCCCCGACGCTGCGCGTGCCGGGCCGCCCGTGAAGCTCCGGATCGACGAGCGCGACGAGTTGCATCGTGATGGTGCTCGCCCCTCGCGAAGCTCCGCCAAGTACCCGTTGCCGGACCGCGGCGGCGACCGCACGCCAGTCCACGCCGGCGTGGCTTGTGAAGCGCCGGTCTTCGGACGCGATCACGGCGCGCGACAGCGCGCTGGACACTTCGTCCAACGGCGTCCAGCCGAGCCGTCGCCCGGAAGCATCCACGCGAACGGCGTGGAGCGCGACGCCGTGACGGTCGAGCACGCGCACGTCCGACGGACACCACGACGAGCGGACCTGCTCGAACGAAGGCAGCTCGTTGCCCCGCTGCACGGCGACGAGCGCGGATGCGACCAGCGTCGCCATGGCAAGTGCAG
>JBHEOD010000029.1:21362-25209 GCA_046261745.1 Binatia bacterium | reverse complement strand
CGCTCGCCACAGCAGCGCGGCGAAACCTCCTCACCTCCGGCCCTCTGCGCGCGTCCCGGAAAATTGGGGCCTGACGCGGAGATCAGCGTCTGGCAGCGATTTCCTGTGGGCGGCTGACCACGCATGCGCGCACAAGACCGATGACACCCGGGAAATGGGGTCTGACCCCTTTATTCGGTGGATGGTCACGGGTGCACCTTGACGATGGCGTTGGGGAGCTCACCGAAAATTTCCGGGGCGTAGAGGGCCTCGACGCGCGTGGTCGGCAGGTGGAAGGTTCCGGGCTGGTTCAGCCGGATCATGTATTCGACGCGGCTGTGGCCGGCGGGGACGTGCCGAAGGTAGGCACGCCACGACTCCTGGGTTCGCTCGACGTACACGGGATGCATCGTGCGAGACGCCTGTTCGCAATCGTCCTGCGTGCACTTGTCTCGGGACGGAGCCTGGGACGGCGCGGACTCGGCCGGCAGCGACTCGGAGATCCGGCCGCGTCCGAGTCCGCTGCCGAGATGCGAAGCGCCTGCCGGGATGGGATCGTCGATGGCCACCCACCACATGTCGCGCTGCGCGTCGATGTCGAGCACGACACGCAGCCGGTCGCTGCGTCGCCACTTGCCTGCCTCGAGCGGTTCCACGGCCGTGACCGTCTTGCGGACGCGATAGCCCGCCGCCACGGGCTCGGTGAACGGGACGGCCGCGCGCGCGGTGGTGGTGATCCACGGCTTGCCGGCGCCGTCGTGGACGACGGAAAGCTCGGCTTCGCCGGCCGGCCACGGCAGCACCACAGGCGGCGGCGCGGCGGTAGTCCACTCGACGGCGCTCTTCACCGCCGCAAGCTCCACGGCGGTGCGGCCCGTCACCTTCTCGCTCTCGTGGGCCTTGGCGAACGCGCGCATCGCGACGACGCCCCACGCGTTGGCCACCGTGGTCTGCCAAGCGCCGCCCTCGCGCCGCGCAACCAGTCCGCGCAGCACGCGCGGAGCATCCTGCTTCCAGAGGGCCTTCTCGCTCAGCAGCAGCAACAGCCGCGCCGCGTCCGAATCTCCGGACGCCATCATCCACCACAGGTCGCCCTGCGCGCCCGTGAACGCCAGCGTGGTTCCCGACAGATCGAGGCGACTGCGCATCACCTGTTCCACTTCCTTCAGGCGCGCGGCGCGATCGACGATCTCCACGGTGAGCACGATGTTCCACCAGTCGAGGACTGCGGAGACGGGCCACAGCGCCGGCTGGATCGTGATGCTCGCGAGCATCGCCGGCTCGGCCTTGCCGGCGCGGGCCAGCGCCGCGACCGCGGCGAGCTTGCGAAGCGTGTAGTCCGGCACGACGGGCCCGCGGCCGGACGCCACCGTGCCGCTCACGAATCCCACGAGACCGGCGACCATGCGCTCGGTAAGTTCTTCGGGAAACGCCCGGCCGGCAGCCATGGAGACCGACAGCACGTAGGCCGTCAGCGTGTCGTCGCCGGGGTCGCTCCCCGGAAAGAAACGAAGCAGGCCGCTCTCGTCCATGTAGCTGTCGATGCCGTCGACGATGGCCTGCCACGCCTTGTCGTCCTCGCGCCCGACGGCCATCGACACGCGCTGCTCGAGGCAGGTGTACGGGTATCGCGCGAGCCACTGTTTCACCGAATCCACGCTGTCGGCCAGCGACGCAGCGGCGCTCACGGTCACGCCGCTACCGGCCGCCAAAGGGTCCGCTCCTGCTGGTAGGCGTACCGGGAAGCTTCGCGACCCGTCCACCTGCTCGAGCGTCGCCTGCGTCACCTGCACGCGCCGGGCGGCGGCCACGCGCTGCTTCACGCGAAGCTTGTCCTCGATGACGGTGCCGGCCGCGCCTGCCGTCGCCGTCATCTCGTACACGAGTTCGGTGCGTCCGGCCGGCACCCGCACCGGCCAGGCCACGATGCGGCCTTCGCCGGGCGCGAGCGTGAAGCGCTGTTCGGGTAGCGGCGCTTCGAGCCCGTCCACCCGGCCCGAGATACGCGCGTCGAGCGGCGCATCGCCGGTGTTGTGCAGCGTGAACTCGGCGGTGAACTCGTCGCCTTCGCGCACCAGCGGCGGCAGGCCCGACAGCACCGACAGCTCGCGCGTGGAGCGGATGGTGGTGTGCCCGGTGCCGAAGCGACCGGTTCCCGAGGTGGCCACCGCGACGATCCGGAACGCGGTCAGGGAGTCGTTGAGCGGCACCTCGACGTCCGCCTCGCCGTCGGCGTCGAGAACGACGCGCGGCGCCCACAAGAGCAGCGTGTCGAAAAGTTCGCGCGTGGAGCTGCGCCCGCCGCCGCCTCCGGAGGGCGCCGCCTTGCGGCCGTAGTGGCGCTTGCCGATCACCTCGACCTGCGCGGTCGAGGTCTCGATCTCGTACGGACGCCTTCCCATCATGCCGTCGAGCAGGTTCCAGCTCGGGTTGGGCGCGAGCTCGAGCAGACCTTCGTCCACTGCGGCAACGGCGACTTCGCTGCCGGCGGCGGGCGCGTTGCCGTCGTGCGTTCGCACGGCGACGTGGATCCTCGCACGGTCGCGAACGCGATAGACGTTGCGGTCGCTGGTAACGGTTACGCCCAGGCGATGCGCCTTCACGTTCACTACAAGCTCGGCGATGCCGAGCTTGTAGGCCGGGCGCCCGAGGTCGAGAAGGGCGGTGGGCTGGACATCCCCGACGCGGCCGCGCACGAGCAGCACCGATACGTAGACGTTCGGCGCGTGCTCGTCGAGGACCGGAACCTCGACGACCGGGTTGTCGCCGCTGACCGCGACCACCCGCGCCTGGCCGATGCCTTCGCGCTCGATGGTGACGAGCGCGGTGGCTTCGCGAAACGGCATGCGTACCTGCAGGCGCGCCGTTTCGCCGGGTTCGTACGACTTCTTTTCCGGCAAGAGATCAATGCGGTCGCTCGGCCCAGAATCAAAGCCCTCTTCCTCGCCCGGCACCCAGACGTCCGTGCGCGTGCGGGCCTCGGCGCCTGCCTCGTCCACGACGAGGGCTTCGAGGATGAGATTGCCGCGCGCGGGCGGCGGCGCGTCGCAGTGGAACAGGCCACGCTCGTCGCTGCGGCCTTCGCACAACAGGCCGAGCTTCTTTACCTCGGAGGTGTGCACGTAGCCGTAGAAACCGCCGACGAGGCGCTTGCGGTGCGAGTACGAATCGCGCCGCGCGACGTCGATCCGCACCGGGGCATCGGCCACCGGCTGTCCGTCGGGGCCGAGCACGGCAACGTGCGGCGTCAACGTCTGCCGCGCGGCCGCCCAGTCGTCCACACGGATTCCCGGGATGCGCGCGGACGGAAGCAGCGTGCGCGTCGTCGCGACGGTCTGCGTTTCGCCGTTCGGGTCGCGGAACTCGAGCTCGACGACGAGGTCGGTGGGGCGCACGACCACCGGCAGGTCGCGTACGACGGTGCGCGTGGTGCCGGCGGCGTCGAGAACGAACTCTTCGCGATGATGCGCTTTGGCGGCCTCGCCCGCGTCCTCTTCCTCGTGTTCGAAACCTTCGCGCATCGGCCCCGTCGCAAACGTATAGGACTCGAACTCCTCGGGCGCCGCGAAGAAGCCGGGGCGAAGCTCGCTGCGAAGCACCACCGGAAGCCGCGCGGCGGGGCCGCCGGAAAGGTGGCGGACCGACAGGTCGACGTTGACCGCCCGTGCGCGCGGCTGGAGCACGGCCGCCATCGAGAGGTCGCCGCGCATGAGCGGAATGCGGAACTGCTCGACGCGAAAGGAGCCCGACGGCGTCCAGTCGTCGCCGTGCCTGAGCGCGACCTCGTAGCTGCCGAGCTTGGCGCCGGGCGGAATCGTCCAGTCGAGCGTCGCGATGCCCGACGCGTCGAAGGCGACCGGCATCTCGT
>JBHEOD010000029.1:0-21352 GCA_046261745.1 Binatia bacterium | reverse complement strand
CCTCAACACAACAGCCGTCCACGCGTCGACCCAGGCCTGTCGATTCTGCTCGATCAACTCGACCGCCATCGTCGCCGGCCGGTCCTTCTCGGCGGGAACCTCGAAGCCGGCCTGCACCTTGCTGCGAAGCACGTGCTTCATGTGCACGGTCTCCCCTTCGCGCAGCAAGCTGCGGTCGAAGACCGTGTGGGCCGCCGGCCCCGACGCGCGCCAGTCGGAGTCGGGAAGGTCGAAGCGCCACGACTCGATGCCGCGGTCCCACGACGTGTGCACGAAGCTCATGTCGTCATCGGTGCGCGCCGTCACCAGCAGTCCCGCCGACAGGCTCGAGAGCGCCGGCGTCGAGTACGATTCGCTCCACTGCGACGGGTCGTTCTCGTCGGGCACCGTTTCGACGCGGCACGCGGGCGACCAGTCCACGTCGTTTTCCTCGATGATTCCGAAACGCGCGACGCCGTCGGCGTCCGTTTCGGCTGCCGCCAGCTCGCTGCCCGCGCAGTCGCTGACCACGACGCGCGCTCCCGCCACCGGCCTGGCATGATCGAGGGTGGTGACCCACGCGACGGACGACTCGCGGCCGCGCTTGAAGTGCACGGCCATGTTGGTGACGAGCGCCGCCGCGGCCACGTACATGTTCTTCTCGTTGCCTTTCGGCGCGGACGGCCCGCCTGCCAGCAGCGCCGCTCCGAGCAGCGGGCTCGACAACTCCACGATGTGCAGGCCGGGCTTCTCGAGCGGAATCCCCACCACCTCGCTTTCCGAGGAGGCCGCGGGATTCGGCAGCACGAAGTCGCGCCGTTCGGGCGTCGCCGGATCGGCGACGACGGCTGCGTCGAACAGCGAACGTGCCCGGCCCGCGGCCGCGACGCGTCGCAGCCACGTGAGGATCTGCTTCGGATCGTCGCCGGCCACGCGCGCATCGGTTCCGGTGACGGTGGAGAGCAGGCGCGACAGCGTCGACTCCCCGACGGGCGCCGCCGGCACGACCGCGATGCCGCCGAGCCGGCTCTCGACGTTGCGTAGCGTGACGGGCAGCGCGGGCTCGGCGTTGCGCTCGACGATGCCGAAGCGCGACGCGAACTTGGCGAGCACCGGCGGCGGGCCGGTCTTGACGGTGATCTGTGCGGCCTGCTCCGCCGGCAACGCGCGACCGGCGTCGTCGCGCAGGTCGGGCGGCATGCGAATGGTGTAGGTGGAGTTCGGGACGAAGGGCCCGCGGAACTGCACGTGGTGCGTGAAGCCTTCGGCCCTGGTGTCGTCGTCGGCGGGGACGGGTTCCTTCTCGGCGCCGTCGGGCCCGACCAGTCGCACCGCGAAGGCCTTCTCCACGGCGACCGGCGACGTGAACTGCACGTTGATCGGAGTGATCGGAAGACAGCCGTAGTGCGCGTTCTCGCGACGGCACGCGGTGTCGGCCGAGAAGACCGGTCTCACCGTGAACGGCAGCGCGGTCGGCGTGAGCGTCGCTTCGCCGCTCGTCGAGCGGATTCCGGCGCCCCACTGCAGCACGACGCCCTTGCCGTTCGGGAACGCCCGCCGCGCGCGCAGCGCGAGGAACGGCGGCGTCGGCTTCGACCAGTCGTCGAGCGACGCGACGAGGGATCCGAGCTCGGCGCCCTCGACGATGTCCACCTCGATGCGTTCGCGCAGTCCGTCGACCACGAAGCCGGCTTTCTCCCGCACCGAGGCCGTGTCGACGGGTCCGTCGAGGTTGAGCAGAAAAACCTGGTGCTCGTCGATCGCGCCCGAGCCGGCCGAGGGCATCGACGACACGATGGCTGGGCCGCCGGTGTCGAACGTGAACGGGGAGGGCGCGGTGACTGGTGTTCCGTCGTTCGTCTTCAGGTCCGCGCGAAGCGTGAACGTGCATCTCAGTCCTGACGGCAGCGGGCTCTCGAAATGGAAGGCCCAGGTTTGCGCGTCGATCCAGCGGCTCGTGCCCTTGGAGCCGCACGCAATTTCAAAGGGCGGCGCCACATCGCGAAGGTCGCCGAACGGTACCATCGCGGCGGAGAACACCGCGGTGACCTGCTGCGGCGCCTTGACGTGTCCTTGCGGGGAGAAGCGCTCGACGGCGGCGGCGGCCAGGCTCGAGGCCGGCATGCCCAGCAGGAAGGCAGTGATTCCAAGAGCCGGGACGGCTCGTCGGTGGAAGGTTGCGCAGGACGAGAGGTAGCTCACCAGCGCAAGATACGCTGCCACCTCGACGGGGAGCAAAGGAAAAGGTGGGCAGCTCCGACCGCAATCGGCCCGTGCTATCGGTCTCCCGCGGGAGCCGCGCTGGGAACGGGTGCACCGCCGCGTGCTGCGGTCCGGGGCACGCGCAGCGTCTCGGCTCCGGCGCTCAGGATCGCGCTTGCTACAATCGATCCCGAGTCGTCACGCACCTCGACATGATGCTTGTGCCCGCGCGGCAGCGAAGTCAGCAGCGTGACCACCAACTCGAAGGATTCCTCGGGCAGTCGCTCGAACTGGAGCTCGATGATCGCGTGACCGCCGTCGTCGCGTCGTTCGACACGCTGGGCTTCGAACGTCCTGCCATTGATTCGCACGACGAGAGGAGAGGGGTGGGGGCCGCCCGTCTCGCCGGGTTTTGCGACGTCCGCATCGTGGAAGTTCATCGTCGCGGACAAAGTTTTCGACGATAGCGAAACGGACGTGAAGCTGAGACCGGGATCATGGGCGCGGGCCTCGAACGCCCCGACCATGGTTGCGAGGAGAATAGCCGGCAGTCGGCAAGAAAAGTGTTCCATGGAAGTCCTACGAAGATTCCGTCGCCTGGTTGCGAGGCGAGCGTCAGCAAGAGTAACGAGACGAATTCAGCCGGGCTTGCGGACGACGACCGGGCAGACGGCGGCACCTCCCCGTGCGCCGTCCGCCCGCTCGCCGAACTTCAGTGGTGTCCGTGGTTGCGGCCGTTGTGCGGCGTCGGCGCGTAGGGGAACACCTTGTTGTAGCCGATGTCGTTCGAGCTGACGTTGTCGATGCCGTCGGCGGGATTGATCACGAGGTTGTCCGGATCGCGAAGGTCGCTGACGAGCGCGCTGACGGCGATGTCCACGACGTCGTCGCCGAAGCGCCGTCCGTTCGGCCAGCCGCCGGCGATCGTGCCGTTGCCGAAAAGCCCGGCCTGCACCTGGCTCTGCAGCGTGTCGCCGCCGAAGATGCTCATGCGCGAGAACCCCGGATCGCTGGCTGCCGTCTCCGCCCCGGCGCCGTTGCCGGCATGGCGCGCGGCCGGCGTGGAGAGGTCCACGCGGATCACGTCTGGAATGAAGATCCCCGCGATGTCGGTTCGATTGCTCTCGACCGCAACTTTCTCGCCTTCGAATACGATGGCGTTGATGAGGGCGGCCAGCTCAGGGTTGGTGGCGTACTTGCGGAACAGCTTTTGGTCGCGGATGGGGCGCGTGCGGCTGTAGAGATCCTTGTCTGCGATGGCTACCAGGCCCTCGTTGAACAGCGGATTGCCCTGACGCGCCACTTGCACGAAGTGGCCGCTGTTGATGTCGGCCTTGTTCTTGCGCAGCACGCTGACCCTGCGCCGGCTGGTGCTCGCATAGACACCCACCACCTGCTGGTCTCCTCCAATCTCTTCGATCGGAATGTCGAGCACGACGTTGTGCACGTTGAACCCGCCCTGGCTGTCGAAGCGCTCCTCACCCGAACGAAGTTGCAGGAGGTCGAAGATGGCCTGGACGTCCGCGTAGAAGCCGTCGTCTCTCTGTCCCGCGAATGCAACGTAGCCGCCTTCGAGCTCGCTGATGCGGCTCTTCGTGTATGCGTCGAGGTCGTTCTCGGAGTCGACGCCTTCCTTGGCCGGCATCGTGCCGTTCTCGCCCTGGTTGTACAGCGGCGTCGCGATGCCCTGATTGTTGGGCGGCACGGTGCCCTCGCCGAGGACGGTTTCCCTGGCGAGCGGTTCATGGATGCGGTTGTCGATCTTCGTGACGGTATAGGTCTGGATGAGGTTCTGGTTGCTGTAGTCCACCTGGCCCTCGCCGTCCTTGCCGATGACCCCGAGATAGGACTGCAAGATGGTGTTCGGATTGCGATAGGTGGTTTCGAACTCGAAACGGTAGGTGAGGGTGGTGCGCCCGGTTGCGACGTTGCCGCCGAGCAGCACGTGCAGCTCGTAGCGCACGTCGTCGTCGAAATTGTACTTGTTCGGGCCGACGCCGGGCTCTTCGAAGGGATACACCGCCACGGCCGCCGTCAGGTACTTTTCGCTGCCGCGGGCGGAGACGAACGCGTAGACGTCCGTGGTGTTGGCTGCGTCGTCCAGCGTGATGAGCGGCGCATCCATGTGGCTTGACGCATGGGCCGACGGCGCAGCCGCCAGCGCCAGTACGGCAAGCGTAGCGTTGCAGCAGCGCGAAAAAGTCAGGAAGGGGGCGTGAGTATTCATGAGAACTCCTCTTGCGCCGGGCGTGTCCCGACGGGGGTTGGGGCAGCGGCTCCAGACTGCTGCTTCGTTGGCGACGATCGCCGCATTGGGCTGGTGCGGCTGCTCATGGCCGCGAGTCGCTGCTCGAGATCGCGTTGCAGCGACGGGAGCAGAAGCTGGGATTGCGAACGGGCCTTGAGAAACCATTCCCTGGCTTCGACGGATTCACCGGCGGCGGCGGCGACCACGCCGGCGTGATACCAGAGCCTCGGGTCCTCGGTGCCGGGGCGAAGCGCCTCGGCCATGTGGCCGCGCGCCTCTTCAATGCGGCCCGTGCGTGCCTCGGCGAGAGCGAGCGCCCCCAAGGTGTAAACGTCTCGCCGGCTGGTCAGTTCTTCCCGGGCGAGGGAGAACGCGCGTTCAGGATCGAGACCGCTCTCGGCCAGCCACAGGCTGTACGCGCGCGGATCGCCCGATTCGCCGCCGGCTTTCAGTTGCGCGAGCGTGCGGGCAGCGTCGTCGGGGCGCGCCGCGGCGCTGTAAGCGTCGGCGAGCGCGCGAATCACGTCGGGCAGCGCACTGCCCGCGACGGCGCGCTCGAGCGCGAGAACGGCACTGTCGTACTCCCCGCTGGCCAGCAGCACGCGACCGCGTGCGAACTCGGCCACGGGCGAACCGGGAGCGGTGCGCACCGCTGCTTCCGAGATCGCTCGTGCCGCTTCTTCGTCGCCGCTTTGCAGTTCGACAATGGCAAGACGAGACCAGATCCACGCGAAGGCTTCGCGATCGCGGGGGCTCACCGCGCGCGACGCGGTGCGAAGCGCCGTGCGCGCGCCTTCGAGATCACCCGTCAACAGGCGTACCTCGGCGACTCGAGCGTAGGCGCGCGAATCGGGCCGGCGGCGCATCATGCGCCCGTACGCGTCGATCGCTTCCTCGAGACGGCCTTGGTCGAGCAGCACGTCGCCATGCAGGCCATGGTCGAGGGCGGATCCGCGGCGCTCGACGAGACGAACGGCAACACGCCCGGCTTCGTCGAATCGATGAAGGCTCTGCAGCACGTGCCCTTCGAGAAGCTCGGCCTGCGCAGCGTCGTCGCCGCTGCGGTCGATCCCACGCGCACAGCGCCCGGCCAGCAGGTAGTAGCCGTGGTCGCCGGTGGCGCGTGCCTTCTCGACGAAAGTCCAGCCGAGTCGTTCGAGGGTGGCGGGCGTGGGGCCGTCGGTGCGGATACGCTGCTGGAGAGAGGCAATCCTTGCATCGAGAGGGTCGCCGGCGGTTGCGGCCGCGTCCGTGGCGAGAACGACTGCCAACGCGTCCATGGGCGGGGAGACGATTGCTGGAGCGTCCGTTCGCGCGAACGTGGCCGCAACGATCACCAGCGATGCGACGGCGAAGATGCCTGTGGTCCAGTGTCGCGAAACTCTCACAAGAATCCTGTGCTCACGGCTTCCTTCGCGCGGCCCGCGGGGGGCGGGTTCCGGCTTCCATGCCGTCAGGCTGCGTCGACATGCCTACGTCTCAGCTCGTCGCATGGATCACGCGTTCGCGAAGAAATGCAGCAAACAATCCCGAACGGGGCAAACACGTGCGTTCGTGCGCGACGTTGATCCGAACGCCGCAACGGCACGTAGACGACCGATGCATGGAGAGGCAACGTTCTCGCTGTTTCGATGACGAGCTGGTGACAGCCTGCACCGTCGTGGCCGGCGACGCGGGTCATCGTCGGCTGTGGCAGCACGCGGCGACCTGCGCGAAATGTCGCGCTTGCGTGGACGATATCGGGAGGATCGCGGCCGCGCTCTTCGAATTGCTGCCGCCGGCGCCGGTGAGCTCGCGGTGAGAGCCGAGCGTTCGCAGCGGCCGGGATCAGGCTCCGGCAATCCAGGCGAGGGCGTGTCCGAGCACGGTCTGCGGAACCAGCCGGCTCTGGTTGACCACCAGGCAAAGGCAGTCCTCGGCGCTGTCGACGAACTGGTCGTGCGAAATGCTCTGGTCGTAGTCGGCTACGTCGCCGGCACGATACGTGGCATGTGCATCGCGAAGGCTGCCGGCAAGAATCAACGTGAGCTCTCGACCGTTGTGAGTGTGTTGCGGGATGTGCAGTCCGGAACGCAGTCGGATCACGCTCACCGGAATCCCGTTCCACGCCAGCGGCAGTCTCACTTCGGAAACCCCAGGCGCACGCCAGCGCCAGGTGCCCTTGGCGGGGTCATCGCGCAACGCGAGCACGTACTCGACAGTCGCTGCGGCATTCGTGGCGGCGTCCACGGCGACGGGCGGGCAGGCGGGTTCTCCCGCTGCGCACGCTGGCGCGAGAGCGGCTCCTGCGCCTTCTGTCGATCCCTGCGGCGCGCGGATGGCTGCCAGCGCGCGTTCTCGTGCGCCGGCACTGACCGGCAGCTCGCAATCATGCTCGAACAGTGCGGCACCAACGGCTTCGAGGTCTTTCACCGAGCGACGGCATTCGCTGCAGAGTGCAGCATGCGCGGACACGAGGAGTGTCACGGCCGGGTGTTCGTTGCAGGTCGCGTGGGAGATCAGGAGGTCGTCTTGCGGATGGTGTTGGGGTTGCTGGGTCATCACGCTTCCTCGTGGGGGTGCAGGGTCCGCCTCAGGCGCTGGAGCGCCAGTCGAGCCCGGGACTTGACGGTGCCGAGGGGCAATCCAGAGTCGGCGGCTACCTCGGCCAAGGACTTGCCGTCGAAGAAAGTCCGCTGGAGGACGGACAGCTGTTCTTGCGGAAGCGCGCGAAGGGCGTCGCGGAGCAAGTTGCAACGTTCATGGCCCTCGAATGCGCCTTCGGTCGATGGCGACCAGGAGGAATCCCAGGCCAGGTCCTCGGCCCGTGGGGCCGCGTGGCCGCGCAGGCGCAACTCGTCGATGCGACGGTTGCGGGCGAGGGCATAGACCCAGGTGGCCGCCGACGAACGCTGGGGGTCGAAGGAATCTGCGCGCCGCCATACGGCCAGCAACACGTCCTGTGTGAGCTCCTCGGCCCTGGCCGCGTCGATGCCGCCCCGGACGAAGAAGTGCTTGAGGCGACCGGCATAGAGATCGAAAAGCGCGGCGAAAGCGGCCGGACTCCGGTGCTGCGCAATGGCGCCGAGGAGATCGGTTGGCGATTCGGTGGATCGATTGGTCACCGGGCTTTCCCGCCTGAGGCCCGCTGACCCTGCCGGCGACTCGCCACGTGCGACGGCTTTGGAGTCCATGGAGGAGATCTCCACGGCCCTGTAGGTGGCCGGCACGTTCGCGTAATTCACGGTAGTCCATACGGGCAGAGAAAGCCGATGGATCACCGGCCTGGGAAATTTTTCTCGTGGCCCACGGCAGGGGTAGTGTCGTCCTCCGAGACTTCCATGACGACGCGCGAACCTCGCCTCTGGCTCGGGCTCGGAACCTAGAAGCGGTGCCACCACGGCTGCCCGGGCGCGTCCGGGCTCTGGATCTCGATGCCGAAGCGCGCGAGCAGCGTGCCGTCGGCCACGCGCAGTCGCGTGATCGAGCGCGCGTGGTCGGTGATCGCGAGCACCTCGGAGGCCTGGGCCTGCGCGAGCTTCTCCTGGAAGTCGAGCACATCCTTGGTGGTGACGGCGCCGAGTTCGAAGCGGCGCGTCTGGTTGCGCAGGTTCTCCTCGGCCAGTTCGCGCGCGGCGCGCGAGGCTGTCACGCGCTTGGCCGCCGATGACACGTCGGCGATCGCGCGATCCACGTCGAGCGCAACGTTGGAAATCACCTGCTCGAGGTCGCGCGACGCGCGGCGCACGTCGATCTCGCGCTGGGCAACGGCAGCGTTGGCTTCGGCGTTGCCGAACGGCACCTCGAACTCCAGTCCGACCGCGTAGTCGTTGAAGTTCTCGCTGCCCCACTGGTCCAGCGAATCGCTGAAGTCGCCGTCATAAGGGGAGAACTGGACTTCACAGTCCGGGCCCGTGCAGTTGGGGTCCACCGGCACCGGCCTCGCTTTACCCGCCAGCCCCAGTTGGCCGTAGTGCCCGAACAGGTTCAGCAGCGGAAGGCGCTGGTTGCGTGCGTTCTTCTCTTCGAGGCGACTGCGGCCGAGAGCGTAGGTGGCGCCGCGAATCTCCGCACGACTCTCCACGGCGGTGCGCAGGCTCTCGGCGCGGTTCAGTTCGACCGGTGTCACGAGGTGTTCCTCAACCGGCAGCACCGGCTCGGGTGCCTTGTTCTGCGCCTGCCCGATCATCACCTGGTGCTGGAGGTCTCGGCCCGCGATCACGAGCGCGTTGTCGGCGACGAGTGCGCGTTCCTGGCGCGCCGCCGCGTCCGCGAGGGCTTCCTTGACGGCAACGGGCGCAAGCAGGCCCACTTCCACCTTGGCTTCGGCATCGCGCACGAGTTCCTGGGCCAGCGCGACCGAGCGGCGGCTCACCTCAAGGTCGGCGGCCGCCTGCAGGTATCCCCAGTACACATCGATCACGCGCGACACGAAATTCGACAACTCGGCTTCGAACGCCGCGAGTGACTCCTCGGCCTGGGAGCGCGCGACCAGCACCGTCGTGTTTTCCTGGCTCGCCCAGAAGTTGCGAAGCAGCGGCTGGCGAAGCGAGAGCACGAGGCGGTTGTCGTAGCGCGGATTGATCAGGAAGAAGCGCGAGTTGGTGTCGACGATCGCGGTCTGCCACCCAAGCTCGACGTTGGCACCGGTGCGCAGCAGCTTGGAGATCGACGCGCCGGCGCGCACGGCCTGCTCTTCGAATACATTCAGGCCGGAAGCCAGTGCGCTGGCCGACGGCGCCTTGGTTTCGCTGCCGGCGGCATTGAGGCGGAACTTGGGATCGAACACGCCTGTGGCACCGTACGGCTGCCACGCCGAGCGGCCTGGCAACTCCGCCCTGCTGCGGATGCCCGGATTGTTCTCGACCGCGGCACGCACGGCTTCGGCCAGGCTCATGCGGCGCGGTTCGCCCTCGGTGCGGCTGATTTCGCCGAGCATCCGGTCGACGATGCGTGCGGCGGTCGCGTCCGCCTCTGCGCCTGCCGTCGTCGAATGCACGACGGAGACTTCCGACCTGGCCAGGGCCGAAGCGGAAGACGCGACGGCGGTTTCTTCGGCCGGCACGAGCTTGACGACCGAGGTGGAAGCGGTGGAGGAGGCTTCGTCGGAGTCGTCGACGTCTGTATCGCCGGCGGCGACGGATGCGGGAGCAATCGCTTCGTTCGCGGCCGGAATTTCCTCAGCGAATGCGGGCAGGCAGCCGCCACCGGCGGTCGCCAGGACGAGGGCGGCCGGTGCGATGGCCAGAACACAAAGGCAGCGCTGGAACCTGTTCATTTCCAAGTAAGAGATCGTCTGTGCGGTCGCTCGCCATGCGTCCGTGACGGACACAGTGAAGGTGCGGCGGATCGTCAGCGAAAGCACAGCTTTTTCGCAGCATGAGCAGGTGTCAAGCCGCGGCGGTGGTTTGTTGACATCCTGCCGGGCCGGGAATATCCGATCACGGGATATCCGGGGTCGCGGCGGTGCTGGTTCAGGCGGATGAGCACCGGGCAGCGGCCTTCTTCCCCGTTCGAAACCCATGCTGAAAAAGTACCTTCTCGCGCCGGGACCGACGCCGGTTCCTCCCGAGGTGTTGCTCGCGATGGCAGCGCCGGTCGTGCTGCACCGCACGCCGCAGTTCAGCGAGCTGTTTCGCCGCGTTTCGGACGCGTCCGCCCGATTGTTTGGGACCTCTCAGCCGGTGTTGACCCTCTCCGCGAGCGGCACCGGTGCGATGGAAGCGGCCGTCACCAACACTCTCTCGCCTGGCGATCGCGTGGTCGTCGTCAGCGGCGGCAAGTTCGGCGAGCGATGGGCGGAGATATCGCGCACATTCGGTCTCGACGTGGCCGAGATCGCCGTGGAGTGGGGTACGGGCGTCGACCCGTCCCTCGTGGCGGACGAGCTCCGGCGTCATCCGGAAACGCGTGCGGTGATGATCCAGCACAGCGAGACGTCCACCACCGCGCTGCACCCGGTGGAAGAGATTGCGCGCCTGACGCGTGCGACCGACACACTGCTGATCGTCGACGGCATCACATCGGTGGGCGTGCTCGATTGCCCGATGGACAAGACCGGCATCGACGTGCTGGTGACCGGCTCCCAGAAGGCTCTGATGCTTCCGCCGGGTCTCGCGTTGATCGCGCTGAGCGAGAAGGCGTGGGCCGCGAGCGCAAAGGCGAGCCTGCCGCGCTATTACTTCGATCTTGCCAAGGCGCGCAAGAGTCTCGACGAGAACACGTCGGCCTACACGCCGGCCGTTTCGCTGATCTTCGGCCTCGACCGCGTCTACCGCATGGTCGAGGAAGGCGGCGGCTGGAACGAAGTGTACCGTCGCCATCGTATCCTGGCGGCGGCGGCACGCCGCGGCATCAATGCGATGGGGCTGAGGCTGCTCGCGCCGGCGGCGCCGAGTCCGGCCGCCACCGGAGTGTGGGTGCCCGAACGCATCGATGGTCCGGCGCTCGGCAAGTATCTCCGCGACGTGCTCGGTGTCACGGTCGCGGGAGGACAGGGAAAGCTGAAGGGCAAGATCCTTCGCCTGGCCCACATCGGTTACGCCGACAGCTTTGACGTCGTGGTCGGGCTGTCTGCTCTGGAAATGGCGCTGCGGCACTTCGGACACGACGCTGCTCTCGGGCAGGGCCCCGGAGCCGCCGGGGAAGTGCTGCTCGAAATGTACGCAAACTGAGAGGCGACGAACGTGGCTCGAATTCTGGTTTCCGACAAGCTCGACAAGCAAGGCCTCGAGATCCTGCAGGCTGCGCCTGGACTCGAAGTGGACAACAACCCGGGTCTCCCGGCCGACGAGCTCAAGAAGATCATCGGCAATTACGATGGCCTCGTGATCCGCAGCGGCACCAAGGTGACCGCCGACCTGCTCGAGGCCGCGCACGCGCTGAAGATCGTCGGGCGCGCGGGCATCGGCGTGGACAACGTGGACGTCGAGGCGGCCAGCAAGCGCGGCGTGATCGTCGCGAACACGCCGGGCGGCAACAACGTCACGACGGGCGAGCACGCCATCTCGATGATGCTCGCGTGCGCGCGCGACATTCCGCAGGCCAATGCGACGCTGCGCGCCGGCCAGTGGAAGCGGAACGACTTCATGGGTGTCGAAATCACCGGCAAGACCATCGGAGTGATCGGCCTCGGCAACATCGGTGCCATCGTCGCCGACCGCGCCAAGGGACTGCGCATGAACGTGGTGGGCTACGACCCCTTCGTGACCGCGGAAGCGGCCGCACGCCTCGACATCGAGCTCGTCACCCTCGACGAGATGTACGCGCGCGCCGACTTCATCTCGATCCACACCCCGCTCACCAACGACACGCGCGGCCTGATCGGCGAGAAGTCCATCGCGAAGATGAAAAAGGGCGTGCGCATCGTGAACTGCGCGCGCGGCGGCATCATCGACGAAGCGGCGCTGCTGGCGGCACTCGACTCCGGACACGTGGGAGGTGCGGCCCTCGACGTGTTCGCGGCCGAGCCCCCGGCCAAGGACGACCCGCTCGTGGCGCATCCCAAGGTGGTGGCCACGCCGCATCTCGGTGCGAGCACCGGCGAGGCCCAGCTCAACGTGGCGATCGCGGTGGCCGAGCAGATCCGCGATTTCTTCACCGACGGCACCATTCGCAACGCGATCAACGTGCCGTCGCTGTCGGCCGAGGCCGCCGGCGCGGTGGCGCCGTACGTGCTGCTCGGCGAGAAGCTGGGCAGCCTGCACGCGCAGCTTGCCGGCTGCGCGCCGAGCGAGATCGTCATCGAGTACAACGGAGACGTGGCCGACCTCGACATCCGTCCCGTCAACGCGGCGGTGCTCAAGGGCCTGCTCTCTTCCGTGCTCGACGTGCCGCTCAACGACGTCAACGCGCCCTTCCTGGCCAAGGACCGCGGCGTCAAGATCGTCGAGGTGAAGAACCGCGACACGAAGACGTTCACGAGCTCGATCGCCGTACGATTCAAGCGCGACAAGACTTCGCGCCTCATCGAAGGGGCCGTGTTCGGCGGCCGGATCGTACGACTCGTGCGCTTCGACGATTTCTTCCTCGAGGCAGTGCCCGAGGGCAACATCCTCATCCTGCAGAACCGCGACGTTCCCGGCGTCGTCGGCCGCCTCGGAAACTTCCTCGCCCAGCACGGGGTCAACATCGCGGGTCTCTCGCTTGGCCGAACGAAGGCCGGCGGCGAAGCCGTGGCTTTCTACCACGTCGATTCCGCCCTGGACGCGGCCCAGCTCGAGGAGCTGCGCGGTCTCCAGGACGTGACCGGCGCGCAAATGGTGAAACTGTGAGCGCACGACCGTGAACTTCTCCGCCAAAACTTCCGCCAGGACCGTTGTCGTGGTCGGTCTTCAGTGGGGCGACGAGGGCAAAGGCAAGATCGTCGACCTGCTTTCGGGTCGTGCCGACGTGGTCGTGCGCTACCAGGGCGGCAACAACGCCGGCCACACGCTGGTCGTGGACGGCGAGCAGACGGTACTGCACCTGGTGCCGTCGGGTGCGCTCCACGCCGACACCACCTGCGTGATCGGCGGCGGCGTGGTGGTGGATCCGACCGTGCTGCTGAAGGAGATCGGTGCGCTGAAGAAGCGCGGCCTGCTCGCGGGTCCCCAGTCCTTGCTGATCAGCCAGGAAGCCCACGTGATCCTGCCCTACCACAAGGCCATCGATCTCGCGCGCGAGCGCAAGCGTGGAACAGGCATGATCGGCACCACGGGGCGCGGCATCGGCCCGGCCTACGAGGACAAGTCCGCTCGCATCGGCGTGCGCATGGCCGACCTGGTGCGCCCCGAACACTTCACCCGCGTGCTGCGCGCGGTGCTCGAGGACAAGAACGACTACCTGCACGCGGTGCTTTCGCAGGAGCGCCTCGACTTCGACGGCATGATCGACGAGCTGATCGAGTGCGGCCGCCTGCTCGCCCCGATGATCTGCGACACCTCGGCCTTCCTCGACGCGGCCATCCGCAGCGGGAAGAACGTGCTGTTCGAGGGCGCCCAGGGCGTGCTTCTCGACGTGGACCACGGCACCTATCCTTTCGTGACGTCGTCGAACACCGGCGCGGGCGGCGTGCCCAACGGGGCCGGTGTGTCGCCCAAGCTCGTCAGCCGCGTGATCGGCATCTCGAAGGCCTACACCACGCGTGTGGGCAGCGGTCCGTTTCCCACCGAGCTCACCGATGCGCTCGGCGAGAGGCTGCGAGTGGAAGGCGGCGAGTACGGCGCAACCACCGGCAGGCCGCGGCGTTGCGGATGGTTCGACGCGATGGTCGTGCGCAAGGGCGTGCGGCTGTCGGGCGTCGATGCAATCGCTCTGACCAAGCTCGATGTCCTGACCGGCCTCGATTCGCTGATGCTGTGCACCGGCTACACGCTCGACGGCGCGAAGATCGACGCGATCCCGCCGCTGGCCGACGACTTCGAGCGCGTGAAGCCCGTCTACGAAGAGATGCCCGGCTGGAGCGAGAACATCACCGAAGCACGTGCGTTGACGGATCTTCCGCAGAACGCACGCAGCTATGTGAGCCGCCTCGAGGAACTCGTCGGCGTGCCGGTCGGCATCCTGTCCACCGGCCCCGGTCGCGACCAGACGATGATGCTGTCGGAGCCGTTCGACTTCGAAGACTGACAGGCGCGGCCCCCTCTCGTCCGTGCGCAGCCCTCGCCTGGACGCGATCCCGGCGCGGGCAAGCCGGCTGGAATTCTCGGCTCGGACCGCGTTTTCGCGCTTCGGCGGCGCGTCTCATCGGCGCACGCGCGTCGGTCCGGGGTTCTTCCGCAACCTGCCCGCTCGACGGAACGGCGTCGCGGGCCGGCTCCTCGGTCTTGCCCATGGTCGCGTTGGTGGCCTGCCTCCAATGCGCGTCGCTGCGCGCGCACCTCACGGAACCAGCTGGTCGTTCCCGGCAAAGGTGCGACGGCTCACCTTCTCGCGAACTCGACGGCGCGAACCGCGTCGTCTTCCGTTCATAGGTGCTGCGGCTTACCTTCCGGCGAACTCGACGTTGCGGTGCTGCCGTTGTCTCTCCGCGCCACGCGATCTCGTTGTCCCCGAAAGCGGGAATTCTCCGCCCTGAAATGCTGCGTTGGAAAGCTATAGAGCTTCTCGGCGTGTCTTCAATGTTCGTGTGTACTTGGCGTCATGGCGGCGCTGTTGCGGGTGTGTGGAAAAGTGAGCGGTACCACCAACGGAAAACACCGTGGTGGCGCGTATGGTGTTTCTTGCCTTGCGATCACAGCAGTCGTCTTCCTGCGCAAGCGCATCACCGATGTGCAGTCTTCACATTGCCGCCGCGTCTTGGCGCTTTGTTCTCCTGTCGCGCCCGATTGCAAAAGTGAAAAGCGGCACACGAATGCGCCGCGATGTTTCATTGGTGCTTCTCAAAGCGTTGACGGCAGCGCTCGACGGTTGATAAACGGTCCGCATCGTCGAGCGCGCAGCGTTCGTGCGAGCACGGAGTGGAAAGACATTGCCGATGTCTCTCCGTGCCAGAAGCGCACGGTCTTGTTGCGACCTTCCGCGAAGTGAGTGTGCTTCACGCGACATTCCGGAGCTTCCCGAATCTCGCGTGCTGGCGAGTTTCGTACGTAGCAACGCAGACGCGAGAACGGATTCAGGGAGCTCAACCACGGCGCAAGGGGATGCGCGAGCAATGCCGTGCAGACAATGCCGGTAGAGAAGAGGGAACGTATGAATGCATCGACCTGGTCGCGAAGTCTCTGGATGGGAATGCTACTGTCCGTGACTGCCTGCGTGAACTCAGCGCAGGCCGTCATCACCTACAACGACAACGTCACTCCCGCTGCCATCTTCGGAACCGGCAATGCGAACGGTTCCTTCACCGTGGACCGCCAGAACGGCGTGGAGCTCGGGCTGCGCGGCAAGGTCCGCTATCCGGTGCCGGCCAACGTGTTCAACAGCAACGGCGACGGCACCTACACGTTCAAGGCGGGCGTGTTCAACGGCGTCCAGAACCCCCAGTGGCACTTCGAGTGGTCCGTCAACTCGAACTACGACGGCAGCGGCGGGAACCTCAGCGATTACACGTACCTTCTCGAGATGGACTTCGATCCGGGGGCGGGCACCAACTTCCTGGCGTGGGACCAGATCTCCCACCCCACATCGGCAATTCCGTGGGCGGTGCCGCAGACGCCGCCGTTCTATGACCACTCGATTGGTACCAATGCGACGGCGAGCGGTGCCGGTGTGGAAGCCGGGTCCGAGCCGGTCTACGCCGGGCTGCTGGCGGCGAACAACGTGGCGCAGAACTCCTGGCGCTATCCGTTCTACCAGGGCGCGCCCTACTTGTTCGATGCCAATGCGACGGGCAGGTACGAGATCCGCCTCACCGCGTTCTCCGGCATGGCTGTCGTCTCGCAGGTCTCGATCGAGATTCTCGTGGAAGGGTTCGTGACCCCCGAGGTGGTGTTCGGATCCGGGAACGTCAACGGGAACTTCACTCTTGACCGTTCCAATGGCGTCGAGCTCGGCCTGCGCGCCAAGCAGAGGTTCCCGTCGGCGAACGTGTTCAACAACAACTTCGACGGCACCTACACGTTCCTCGCGGGCGTATTCAACGGCATCGAGAATCCCCAGTGGAACTTCGAGTGGACCGTCAATACCGACTACACGGGCCTGACGGGGAACAAGGTGAGTGATTTTACCTACCTGCTTGAGATGGATTTCGATCCGGGAGTGGGCACCGACTTCCTCGCGTGGGACCAGATCTCGTACCCGACCGAGGCCATTCCTTATGACGTCCCGGCCACCCCGCCGTTCTACGATCACTCGTTCGGCACCAATGCCACCGCCAACGGCGCGGGCGTGGAAGCCTTGACCGAGCCCGCCTATGCGGCGCTCCTGCCGGCAAACAACGTGGTACAGAACTCGTGGCGTTACACCTTCTACGACGGCGCGCCCTTCCTGTTCAACGCTGCCGCAGTCGGACGTTATGACATCCGATTGACCGCGTTCGACGGCATGACGGTCGCGGCCCAGGTGACGGCCCAGGTCAAGACGGTTCTCGCCGGCACCTGTTTCGTCGACGCCGTGTGCGAAGACGGACTCGCCTGCAATGGTGTCGAGACCTGCAACCTGACGACGAACGAGTGCGAGTTCGGAACCGAGGTGGACTGCTCCGGCCTCGACGACCAGTGCAACGTGGGAACCTGCGTGGATCCTGCCGGCACCTGCACGGCGGTACCCGTCAGTGACGGGACGCTTTGCGACGACGGCGATCTCTGTTCCATCACCGACTCGTGCCAGGCGGGCGCTTGCGCGGCCGGCGGCGGCGGCGACAGTGATTTCGACGGCACCTGCGACGCCGACGACCTATGTCCGGTGAACGCTCCCAAGATTGCACCTGGAATCTGTGGCTGCGCGGTGGCTGACACCGACACCGACTCGGATTCGACTGCTGACTGCAACGACAACTGCCCGGCGGATGCCAACCCCGACCAGGCGGATATCGACAACGATGGAATTGGCAACGTGTGCGACAACGACGATGCCAATGGCTCGCTCGTGGTCAGCCAGGTGCGCATCAAGGCCGCGAACCCGGATGTCGGTGCGAACGGACGCGTGCGCGTTGCCGCTGTCGTGCTCGACGGTGTCGCCGGCGGAACGCTCGCGGACGACCTGGTCCTTGGAAACGTGTACGTCGAGCTGTCGGCTGGAGGGTTCTCGACGACGGCAGCCGTGGGCACCTGCACGGGCACCGGCCGAATCAAGTGCAGGAACGAGGCGACCGGCGTCAAGGCTTCCTTCACGCCGCTCGTGCAAGGGGACAACAACGTGCCGGACGTGTGGAAGATGAGGTTGAGCCAGCGCAAGGTTGCCTCGACGGTGACTCCGACAGCGCCGGCGTCGCTCAGTCTCGTGCAACCGACGCCGTCCATCACGCGCGCCGACGACATCTCGGCATGCGATGCACGGCCCGCCCGCCTGAACTGCCGGGAGAACTGATCGATCGGAGGGCCGGAGGCCGGGCGCGACATCCTCCCTGTCGTGCCCGGTCGTTTCGGGGGGGCTCCGACAGAGGGGCAGCCGCAAGGCTGCCCCTCTGCTTTTCAGTACCCCGCCGGCACGCCGCCCTTCCTCGGGTCGCTGGTGGCGTAGAGCACGCGCGCGGCTCCCGTTCCTTTCACTTCCACCGCCTGCACGGAAGCCTTCGCCCGGAGCGGGACCACTTTGTGGCCGACGCGCGCGAGGGCTTTCAGCGTCGCATCGGGAAGCCCGGCTTCGACGAGCAAAACCTCCGGCAGCCACTGGTGGTGGATGCGCGGCGCGTTCACCGCCGCGTCGGCGCCCAGCCCGAAATCGACCACGCCCATTACTGTCTCGAGCGTGGAGGTGATGATGAGCGGGCCGCCGGATGCGCCCGCCACAAGGCGCACGCGACCATCCTCCAGGACGATGACCGGTGTCATGCTCGACAGCGGCCGCTTGCCGGGTGCGACGGCATTCGCGCTGCTGCCGACGAGGCCGAACGCGTTGGCCTTGCCGGGCTGCGCCGAGAAGTCGTCCATTGTGTTGTTGAGCACGATGTCTCGTCCCGGAACGGACAGGCCGCTGCCGAAGCCGGTATTGACGCTGGTGGTCAGCGCCGCGGCGTTGCCGTCGGCATCCACGACCGAGATGTGCGAGGTGCCGGCATCGCTGGCCGTGTCCACGCGCGGCGCGATCTCTGCGGACGGTGTCGCGCGCTTCCAGCTCAGCTTCGAGCGGATCGCGTCCGCATGCGCGGAGCTGAGCAGGCGCTCGAGCGGCACGTTGGTGAAGGCAGGATCGCCGTACCAGGTGGCCCGATCCGCGAACACCGCCTTGAGGGTTTCGGCCATCAAGTGGGCCCATGTCGCTCCCTGCGGATCGATCCCCGCGATGTCCCAAGCCGACAACACGCCGAGGGCCTCGCCGAGCACCGCACCGCCGGAACTCGGCGGACCGATCGAGAGAATCGTGCGCCCGCGGTACCGGATGACGAGGGGGTCGCGTTCGATCGGCCGATAGGCCGCAAGGTCGCGGGCGGTGAGTGTGGCGGCGGGCGGCCTCGCCACCGTGCGGACGATGTCTGCCGCGATCTCGCCTTCATAGAAGTCGTCGACGCCGACGCGCGCGAGGCGCTCGAGGGTTGCGGCCAGTTCAGGGCGCTTCAGGGTCTCACCCTCGCGCCGGGGTGATCCGTCAGGGTGAAAGAACACGCGCGCGAGCTCGGCATCGGCCGGTAGTCCCGTCTTGGCCGCGGCGATCATGGCTGCGAGGTGTGCCTCGATTACGAAGCCTTCGCGCGCGACGCGAATGGCGGGAACAGCCACGTCGGCGAATCGAAGGCGTCCGTGGCGCTTCAGCGCCAGCGCGAGGCCGCGCGGTTCGCCCGGCACCGCGACCGCCAGTGGCCCGATCCTGCTGGCCTTCGCATCCACGCTGCCGTCGCCGCGCACGAACATCGTCTCGGAGGCGCCGCCCGGCGCGCATTCGCGAAAGTCGATGGCGGCGGCGCGCGAGCGCTTTGCGTCCCAGACCACCAGGAAGCCGCCGCCCCCGAGGCCCGAGGACGATGGATTGACGACGCCGGTGACAAGGGCAGCGGCTACCGCCGCGTCGACCGCATTGCCGCCGCGCTGAAGGATCTCGACGCCTGCCGCCGATGCGAGCCGATGCTCGGCCGCTACCGCACCGTGGCGCGCTTCAATCGAAGCCGCGATCGCTCCGGCGGGCGTGACGAGCACGAAAGCGAGCGCGAGTCGCGCGCGGTGCGAAGGGCCGAGGATTCGCATCATGGGCCTGCCCTACGGCGCCGTCTTTCCCGTTGCAACGAACGGCCGACGGCCCGATCGACCGGGCGCGGCCGGGCTGCCCCGCCGCGCGGCGGCCTTTCCCCCGTCCCGTAGCGGCCGTTTCGCTTGCAACGCGGCATGACGGCGCGTATGCGCGGGAGCCCGCGAAAAGCTGCCCGTCCCGGCTTTTTCCGGACCCCAAGTCGATGCATCCCGAGCCCGCCGAAAAGCAGTTCTACCTGAAGGATTTCCGCAATCGCGCGATCCTCTTTCACGTGGAGGATGCACGCGATCTCGAGCGCCACGCCAAGGCGGCGCTCGAGGATCTCAAGGACAATCCGACGCTGGTGATCGTCGTGGCCAGGCGCTTTCCGCGAAAGCGGCGCCCGATTCGCCTTGCCCGCCGCGACATCGAGAAAAGCCCGATCTCGCTCGTGCCGCTCTCGGAGGCGCTGATGAGCGAGCATCGCGCCGACGTGTACTGGCCGCGCGGACTGAGGGGCGCCCGGGCGTTGTCGTACTCGCGGCAGCTGGCCGCGCGCCTCGGCGTCGGCAAACTGGTCGTCGTGGACGAACGCGGTGGCCTCGACGCGGGCTCCGGCACGAGATCCTTCGTCCACGCGCCTGCCCTGGCACGCCTGGTCCGGGCCGAGGAGGATTACGGCGACTGGAACCTGGCCGAGCTGCAGCAACTGCTGGCGGCCGTTCGCTCGGGCATCCAGGCCGTCAACCTGACCACCGCCGAAGGCGTCGGCGCCGAGCTGTTCACGTACCAGGGTTCCGGCACGCTGGTGACGAACGAGGAGTACTGCACGGTCGATCGTCTCGGCGTCGAGCATTTCCAGGAGGCCGAGCGTCTGCTCGCGCGCGGCGAGAGGGAGGGATTCCTCCTTCCCCGCAGCGAAGAGCTCAAGCACCGGCTGTTGCTCGCTGGCTACGGAGCGTGGTTTGCCGGCACCCGGCTGGCCGGCGTATGCGGTCTCGAGACGGAGGCCTACCGGCGCAGCCGCGTCGGCGAAGTGGTGGGAATGTACACGATCACGCGTTTCAAGGGGGAAGGCGTCGGCGTACGGATGATCGACCACGTCGTCGGCGTGGCCAGGAGCGCCGGGCTGCGGGCGCTCTTTGCGTGCAGTTCCAATGCCCGCGCCATCGCGTTCTTCGAGCGACTGGGTTTCAAACAGGTAGGGGCCGAGCGCGTCCCCGCCGCAAAGTGGCTGGAGCCGCGCGGTGAGGTACCGACCGTGCTCTGGCTCGACCTCTGAGCGGGGCAAGGAGTTTCCGGATGGCGCAGTATCTTCGATCGCTCGGGTTGGTGCTGTGTCTTGCGGGCATTGCCGGAACACTCTGGTGCTCGTTCGGCGTGGTCACCGACGAAGTTTACTACGATGCGGCCAAGGCGCTGGAGAAGTATCCCGGCAACGTGCTCTACACGACCGAGTTCAAGATGGCGGAACCGCGCCACATGCTGCTGATTGCCGGCGCGGCGGCGTCGGCGCCGCTCGGTCTCATCCTCGGCAGCATCTGCATCGGCATCGGCGCGCTGCTCCGGCGCATGGACGCATGACGACGAAAGAGCGCACAGCCGGCGTCCTGGTTCCCGACCCTCTGCATCACCGCGGCAACGCCCGGCCACTCGATTGACCTGCGGTGGTTCGGCTGGCACGGTGATCCGGATGCAAAAAACTCTTTTCGCGGCTCGTGTCGCGGCCCTTGTCCTGTGCGCGGCGTCACCTTCGCAGGCCGAGGAGTCGGGTCCCACGTTCACCTTCGGCGCATCCACCTCCTTCGTGTACGACATCAACGAGCCGGATCGCCAGAACACCGGCGAGAACCAGAAAGCCTACGCCGACGGCGAGTCCGAAGAGTCGTTCAACATCGATCTCGTGCAACTCGGCATCAGCGGAAGCCGCGACCGCGTCACTTACGGTGCCAAGGTCGATTTCGGCGACTGGGCGGATGCCATCGAGGATAATATCGACGGTGATGTCGCGTTGCAGGAGATGTTCATCGCCGTTGATGCGGGCTTCGGCCTGATCAGCGCCGGCCGCATGCCGACTCCCATCGGCTACGAAGTGGTTGAGCCCTGGGCGAACCCCAACATCAGTCGCTCGCGGGCCTGGTTCTACCAGCCGATCAGTCACGACGGCGCTGCGGTCTCGGGGGAGATCGGCGGGGTGAGCCTGAT
>JBHEOD010000284.1:0-503 GCA_046261745.1 Binatia bacterium | reverse complement strand
CTCGCTGCCGGTCGTACGACTCGCGACTCGCGCCATCGCGGGAACCGTCGCGCTGCCGGTCGTATGAATCGCGACGAGTTCCGTCGCGGAAGTCGTCGCGAGGGCCGCGATTGTCGCCGGATCTTCCGCCGTCGCCCGAGCGATAGTACTGCTCCACGTGTCGGCTTCGGTAGGAAACGTCGCGGCGGTGGCGCGGGTCGTGGCGCCAGTTGTAGTCGTCGTGCCGGTTATAGTCGCGGCCGTCGTAGTAGCGGTTGTGGTAATGACGGCGGTAGTAGTCGCCGTAGTAGTAGCCGCCGTAGCGCCGATAGACGCGGCGATCGTACCAGTCGTAGTCCCCCCACAGGAAGCTTCCGATCGTGAGGCCCACTCCGAACGAGATGATCGGCGAGATTCCGACCATCGGAACCGGAAACCCGAACACGCCTGGGTAGTAGACCACCGGCGGCGGAGGGCCGTAGATCACCCTCGGGTTGTAGACGGGCACGTACACGACTTCGGGC
>JBHEOD010000283.1:0-504 GCA_046261745.1 Binatia bacterium | reverse complement strand
CCCTGGGCATGGTCGAGAAAGTCGAGATCGACGGCGACCGGGTCGCCGTCACCGTGCAGTTGACGACCCCGGCCTGCCCGATGAAGGCGCAGATCGAGGGCGACGTCCGCGGCGCCCTCGCGCGCGTGCCCGGCGTCGGTCGCGTCGACCTGACGTTCGGCGCCCAGGTCCGCCCGAGCCCGACCGGGAACCTGCCGGGCGTCAAGCACGTCGTGGCGGTCGGCTCCGGCAAGGGGGGCGAACCTGGTGGAGGACGGCCAGGCCCTCACGTGGCGCGGCCCGATCCTGCACGGCACCCTCACCCAGCTCCTCCAGCAGACCGTGTGGGGCGACCTCGACTACCTGATCGTCGACCTCCCCCCCGGAACCGGCGACGTGCAGCTCTCGCTCGCTCAGCTCGTCACCCTCTCGGGGATGGTGCTCGTGACGACCCCCCAGGACGTCGCGCTGCTGGACGTCCGGCGCGCGGCCACGATGGCGCGCAAGACGCACGTGCCGCTCCTG
>JBHEOD010000282.1:0-506 GCA_046261745.1 Binatia bacterium | reverse complement strand
CGCAGAGAACAACGACGACCTCGACCCCGATGAGCTGTACGTCGACCAGGCGTACGCCGACGAGGGTCCCACGCTCAAGCGGTACCAGCCGCGAGCGCTGGGTCGCGCCTACCGGATCCGCAAGCGGACCAGCCACATCACCGTCGTGGTCGCTCCCGCGGAGGAGAACTGATATGGGTCAGAAGGTCAACCCCTACGGCTTCCGCCTCGGTGTCACCACGGACTGGAAGTCCCGGTGGATCGCCGACCAGGCGGCCCGCCCCGGCATCGTCATCGGTCGCCGTGGTGCCGAAGCGGACGCGATCCGGGCCGATCTCGAGAAGCTGACCGCCAAGAAGGTCAAGCTCAACATCATCGAGATCAAGAACCCGGAGCTCGACGCCCAGGTCGTCGCGTTCAACGTCGCCGAGCAGCTGCGCGGGCGGGTGTCCTTCCGTCGCGCCATGCGGCGGGCGGTCCAGTCCGCGATGAAGGCCGGCGCCAAGGGGATCCGGATCCAGGTCTCG
>JBHEOD010000281.1:0-509 GCA_046261745.1 Binatia bacterium | reverse complement strand
CAAGCCATGCTGTCGCACCGCGTTCCGCGCGACAGCCTGACGTGGTCAACCTGGCTGGTAGCCGGGGGTCGAGGTCGAGATCGCGCGCTCTTCCTCGTTCATGTCCTCGCCGATGCCTTCGAAAAGCGGCGTGGTCAGGTAGCGCTCGCCGGTATCGGGCAGCATGCACAGGATCACCGTGCCGGGGGCGGCTTTCTCGGCGATCTGCAGCGAGACGGCAAAGGTCGACCCGCCAGAGACGCCGGTAAAGATGCCCTCCTTGGCGGCAAGATCGCGGGCGCATCTGATGCCGTCGGCCCCGGCCACGGGGATCAGATCGTCGTAGTATTTCTTGTCGACGGCTTCCTGCAGCACAAGCGGGATGAAATCCGGCGTCCAGCCCTGGATCGGGTGCGGCTCGAAGGCCGGGTGGCTGGAGGCGGGGTTGCCCTCGGGCGTGCGCTCCTGCGCGTGGCCGCTGCCCAGAAGGGCGGCATTGGCCGGCTCTGACAGGACGATCTTTGTATCGG
>JBHEOD010000280.1:0-522 GCA_046261745.1 Binatia bacterium | reverse complement strand
TCAAGGGCCTGACCACGCGCTTCCCTGTGAAGGGTGGATTCCTGCGGCGTACGGTGGCGAATGTTCACGCGGTCGAGGATCTGACCTTCGATCTCGACCGCGGGCGCACGCTCAGCCTTGTTGGTGAGTCGGGCTGCGGCAAGTCTACCGCCGGGCGGTCCATCCTTCGGCTGATCGAGCCGATGGCGGGCCATGTGGTGCTGGGGGGCACCGACATCATGGCGCTGAAGGGTCGCGATCTGCGCCGCGCACGGCCTGACCTACCTGTTCATCAGCCATGACCTTGCCGTGGTCGAGCATCTGGCGACACGGGTTGCGGTGATGTATCTGGGCCGGATCGTCGAGCGCGGCCCGCGCGCCGCGGTGTTCGAAAACCCGCAGCACCCCTACACGCAGGCGCTTCTGATGGCCGTGCCGATCGCCGATCCGCGCCGCCGAAAGGCCGAGAAGGATCTGGAGTTTAAACCCATACCGTCGCCCATTCATCCGGTTGATTATGAGCCAGAGCCGGCAGTTTACCGG
>JBHEOD010000028.1:14810-31276 GCA_046261745.1 Binatia bacterium | reverse complement strand
GTGCGGAGTCGAGAACGTCTTGTGAAGGTTGAACTGCAGCACGTCGGCGCCCATGTGGCCGGGCTTGGCCACGCCCATCAGCGCGTTCATGTTGGCGCCATCCATGTAGACGAGACCGCCCTGCCCGTGCACGATCGCCGCGATCTCCTCGATGTCTTCCTCGAAGAGCCCGAGCGTGCTCGGGTTGGTGACCATCAGCGCGGCCACGTCGTCGTCCATGCGCTCGCGCACCGCCGCCGCCGACAGCAAGCCGCGTGCGTCGCACGGCACCGACACGCTGTCGTAGCCGCAAAGCGTCGCGCTCGCCGGATTGGTGCCGTGCGCGCTCTCGGGGATCAGCACCTTGCGCCGCGGTCGTCCCTGGCTCTCGTGATACGCGCGCACCATCTTCATGCCGGTCAGTTCGCCCTGCGCGCCGGCGGCCGGCTGCAGCGATACTGCGTCGAGGCCGCTGATCTCGCAGAGCTTGTGCTCGAGATCGACGAGCAGCCGCAGCGCGCCCTGCACCATTTCTTCGGGCGCGTACGGGTGAATGTTCGCGAAGCCCGGCAGCGCCGCCGCGCGCTCGTTGGCGACCGGGTTGTACTTCATCGTGCACGAGCCGAGCGGATAGAAGTGCGTCGCGGCCGAGTAGTTGAGCTGGGACAGGCGCACGTAGTGTCGGATGACTTCGGGCTCGCTGACCTCGGGGAAGTCCTCGAGTTCGTCGCGCAGCAGGCTTCGGTCGATCGGGATCGCGTCGGGCTCGCGCGCTTCGCCCGCCGCCCTCCTCTCTCCCGCGTAGTTCAGGCCGGCCACGTCGATTCCGCTGCGGCCGTGGCTGCCCTTCTCGAAGATCAACGGCTCGAGCGTTCGCTTCATGCTGCCTTCCTTGCCGCGAGGCGCGACACCAGCGCGTCCACGTCGGCGGCGCTCGTCATCTCGGTGACCGCGACAAGCAGGCGGCGGCTGTGCTCCGGGCGGCCCGGCAATAACGGCGCGACGCGCACGCCCGGCACCAGGCCCGAGGCCGTGCAGCGCGCGAACACCGCGTCGAGGTCCGGGACATCGACGGTGAACTCGTTGAAGAACGGGGCCGAAAACGCCGCTTCGATTCCGGCTTCGCGTCGCAAGCGGTCGGCGACGAGGTGGGCGGCGCGCGCGTTCTCGATCGCAAGCGCCCTGAGGCCGTTGCGGCCGGCGAGGCTCAGGAACACCGTCACGCACAGCGCCGCGAGGCCCTGGTTGGTGCAGATGTTCGACGTCGCCTTCTCGCGGCGGATGTGTTGCTCGCGCGTGGCCAGCGTCAGCACGTAACCGCGCAGGCCCTCTTCGTCGACGGTCTCGCCGACCAGGCGGCCGGGCATCTGCCTCACGTACGCGGAGCGCGTCGCGAACAGGCCGACGCCGGGGCCGCCGAACGACGGCGGCAGCCCGAAGCTCTGGCCCTCGGCCACCGCGATGTCGACGCCGCAGCTTCCCGGTGGGCGAAGCAGCGCAAGCGCAAGAGCCTCGCTGGTCACGCTGATCGACAACGCGCCTACGCGTTTGGCGAGCCGCGACGCGCCGCCGAGGTCGTCGATGACGCCGAAGAAATTCGGATAGCCGGTGACGACCGCGGCCACGTCGTCGCCGAGCATCGACTCGAGCGCCGCAAGGTCGGTGCGTCCGTCGGCCGCGAGGGGAATCTCATGGATCTCGCCGCGGCCGTAGCCGCACAGATACGTGCGCGCCACTTCGACATACTCGGGATGCAGCCCGGCGGAAAAGAGCAGGCGCGTGCGGTTCTTGTGCACGCGCATCGCCATCAGCAGCGCTTCGGCGAACGCCGACGCGCCGTCGTACATGCTCGCGTTGGCCACATCGAGGCCGGTCAGGCGCGCAACGTAGGTCTGGAATTCGAAGGACGCCTGCAACGTGCCCTGGCTGACCTCGGGCTGGTACGGCGTGTAGGAGGTTGCGAACTCGGCGCGGCCCATCACCGCCGAAACCGCGGCAGGAACGAAGTGGCGGTAGCAGCCGGCGCCCTGGAAACTTGCCGGCGACTGGTTGGAAGCCGCGAGCGCCGACAGCGCTTCGAAGACTTCGCGTTCGCCGAGCCCGGCTTCGAGGTTGATCGCCGCGGTGGCCCTCAGCGACGCAGGGACGGTGGGGAAGAGGTCGTCCACACTCGCTTCGCCGACGGCGGCGAGCATGTGGGCGACGTCGGTGGGCGTGTGAGGAAGAAAGCGCACCCTACTCGCCCAGCTCCGCGACGAGCGCTTCGTAGGCGTCCGAGTCGAGCAGTTCCTCGACCTCGGCGACGTTCTTTGGCTGAAGCCGTACCAGCCAGCCGTCGCCGTAGGGATCCTCGTTGATGGTGTTGGGAGACTCGGGAAGCTCTTCGTTGACTTCGATGACCTTGCCGCTGACCGGCGCGTAGATGTCGGAAGCCGCCTTCACCGATTCGACCACCGCGAACGGCTCGTCGCGCGTGACCTCGGGTTCTTCGGTGGCTTTCGGAAGCTCCACGAACACGATGTCACCGAGCTGCGACTGCGCGTAGTCGGTGATGCCGATCGTGACGGTGCCGTCAGGCTCGACCCTCACCCACTCGTGCTCGGACGTGTAACGAAGATCGTCAGGGATCTCCATGAAGCCTCCTGTTTCTGTGGTGGCGCTTCGCGCATTCTCTCACTGGGTGAAATGCGCCCCGTCAAGGCTAATCTGAACGTCGCGCTTCGCGCTCCTACCTGTTGGAACTGGTCTCGCCGCTCGCCAGCTCGCGGCTCCTAACACAGAACGGCAAACTGGTCATAACCGCGCTTCTGCGTTTCCCGCGCACTTCCACTTCGAACGTGGCCGCCGGCGCGGCGGTGCCGGTTTCCATCATGCTTTCCTCGGCTTCCGCGGCATCGAGCACCGCCGCCGATGCGGCAGCCTGGCGGTCCACCAGGGCCATCGCCACTGGTCGTCCGAGGGTCGGCGAGTGAGTTCCGCTCGTCACATGGCCGACCGGCTCGACCTCGCCGGCAGCGAACACTGCCGCGCCCTCCCGCGCAATCCCGCCGTCGATGAGCAGGCCGATCAGGCGCCGCGGCGCCTCACCGCCGGAAGCGCGCTTGAGCGCCTCGTAGCCGACCATGTCCGGGCGGTTCAGCTTGACGGCCCAGCCGAGGCGCACTTCGTAGGGGCTGACGTCGGCGCCGAGTTCGTGGCCGTAAAGCGGCAGCGCCGCCTCCACGCGCAGCGTGTCGCGGGCGCCGAGGCCGCACGGAATGAGGCCCTCGCCGCGGCCGACTTCGAGAAGCTGCCGCCACAGCGGCGGCGCCGACGACGACGGGCAGAACAGCTCGAAACCGTCCTCGCCGGAATATCCGGTGCGCGCGACCACCACCTCGACGCCGCCCACGGTGCGCACCGCGCAAGCGAAGCGCGGCAGCGAACCGACATCCGGCGCGAGCTTCTCGACGATCGCAAGCGCGCGCGGCCCCTGCACCGCGATGAGTCCGGTCGCGTCGCTGAGGTCGGTGACCGTGGCGCCCGCCATCGGTCGCGCGAGGATCCACGCGAGATCCTTGGCGGTGTTGGAGGCGTTGACGCACACGAGAAAACGATCGAGCTCGAGGCGGTAGACGATAATGTCGTCCACCACCCCGCCCTCTTCATTCGGGATCATGCTGTACTGCGCGCGGCCCGGCGTCAGCACGCGGGCATCGTTGGTGAACAGCTTCGCGCACAGCGCCTCGGCCTTCGGGCCGCTGATCTCGAACTCGCCCATGTGGCTGACGTCGAAGAGGCCGGCCGTCGTGCGCACCGCGTGGTGCTCGGCCAGGATCGACTGGTACTGCACCGGCATCGACCAGCCGGCGAAATCCACCATGCGGGCGCCGGCCGCGACGTGCTCGTCGTAAAGAGGCGTACGCCGTACGTCGCTCGCAGCGCTGCTCATGCGAATGCTCCGTCGAGCAGGTCTTCAGCCATCGTCTCGCCGGGAACGTCACGCGCAAGGCGCGCGCGGTACGTATTGGAAAGCAGCATCGCCACGGTCATGGGTCCCACTCCTCCAGGCACCGGCGTGATCCAGCCGGCCCTGGCGGCGGCCGCCTCGTATTCGACGTCGCCCACCAGGCGGTTGCCGACGCGGTTGATGCCGACGTCGAGAACGACGGCGCCCGGCTTGATCCATTCGCCTCGCACGAGGCCCGGCACGCCGACTGCCGCCACCACGATGTCGCCGCGGGCCACTTCCGCGGCGAGGTCGGCCGTGCGCGAGTGACACATCACCACGGTGGCGTGGCGTTCGAGCAGCATCATCGCGATCGGCTTGCCCACCAGCACCGAGCGTCCGACCACGACCGCGGTCTTTCCTTTCGGATCGACGCCGGTCGTGTCGAGCAGGTGCATGCAGCCCGACGGCGTGCACGGCCTCGGTCCCGGCCTTCCGGTGAACAGCGCGCCCTGGCTGACCGGATGCAGGCCGTCGGCGTCCTTGCGCGGATCGATGGCGGAGATGATCTCGTCCGAGTCGAGGCCGCCCGGAAGCGGCATCTGCACGAGGATGCCGTCGATATCGTCGCGCCCGTTGAGGGTGCGCACGGCGTCGAGCACCTGGGCCCTGGTCGCGTCGGCCGGCAGGTCGACCGAGACGGACAGCATGCCGACTTCGCGCGACTCGCGGTTCTTGCGTCCGACGTAGACCTTCGAAGCGGGATCGTCCCCGACGAGCACGACGGCCAGGCCCGGAGGACGAAGGCCGCGCGCAGTTCGCGCCGCAACCTTGCCGGCGATCCTGCTTCGGATCGCGGCAGCGCTGGCCTTGCCGTCGATGACTGTTGCCACTCGGCTCAGTCCACCTCGTCGACGAGATCCTCGATGAGTTCGTCGACGGCGTGCTCCATGTAGCCCTCGGCCGTGCGGTAGCGAATGGGCTGGTCGTTCGCCACCTTGTCGTACGTCTTGAGGATGAAGCCGCGGCCCGACTCGTTGCGGTCGAAGGTGTCCGACCACAGGGTCTCGCCGCTCTTCGCGTTGACGAGCGCCGCGTAGACCGTGGCGCCCGCGGGCTGGCTCGGCGCATCGTCGGGACCGATGCGCGGCCTCAGTTCAACGAGCGCGAGCACGGCGACAAGCTCGGCCCGGCCGTCGGCGGCCAGCTGGAGTGCCGCCTGGCGAAGGCTGCGGTTGGGAGTAGCCGCCACGGCCCTCTCGACAGCGTCCGGAGCCGGGAACAGGAAACGCGGATGGCGGGCAATTGCCTCATAAGTGAAGCCGGTCGCAAGACGCGCCGCCAGCGCGCTCGTCGGCTTCATCGCAACCGACGGCGGGCACAGGTCGCAGGGCTGGCCCGCCGTGCCATCGCTGTACGCCACCGGCAGGATCGCGAGTCGGCGAAGATTGCTCTCTTCGCCGAGCAGCTCTTCTTCGGCCTTCGCAGCGGCGGCCGCCTTCTCCTCGGCCGAACCCTTGGCGGGCTCCTCACCCTGGACGATGTCCTCGGCTTGCCGGCCGCCGAACAGCACGTCGCTGATTCCGCCGGAGCCCCAGCTGAAGGAGCAGCCGGACAGAACCGATACCGAGAGCATGACGGCGGCGCCGCGCAGGAAGGTCGGGCGAATACGCATCATCAGGCCTTTCCCGCGGTGGCCAGCTTGATGCCGAGGCCACGGAGCTGGACGTTGTCGACGGGCGCCGGCGCCTCGGTGAGCAGGCACGCCGCGCGCTGGGTCTTCGGGAAGGCGATCACGTCGCGGATGGATTCGCTGCCGACGAGCATCGCGACCATGCGGTCGAGCCCGAGCGCGAGACCGCCGTGCGGCGGCGCGCCGAACGACAGCGCTTCGAGCAGGAAGCCGAACTTCTCCTTGGCTTCCTCCTCCTGGATGCCGAGCAGCGCGAACACGCGACTCTGCACGTCGCTGCGATGGATACGCAGCGATCCGCCGCCGAGCTCGGTGCCGTTGAGCACGATGTCGTACGCGTCCGCACGCACGCCCTCGGGATCGCTCTCGAGCCGCTCGAGATCGTGGGCTTTGGGCGCGGTGAACGGATGGTGCAGCGCGAAGTGGCGCTTCTCCTCCGCATCGTATTCGACGAGCGGGAAGTCGGTGACCCACAGGAAGTTGAACTGCTTGGGGTCGAGCAGGCCGCGGCCTTCCGCGATTTTCACGCGAAGGTTGCCGAGCACGGCATTGACCACCTTGGCGGTGTCGGCCGCGAACAGCACGAGATCGCCGTCCTCGATGGCCGCCGCCTGGGCGATCACCGCGCGTTCGCCTTCGGACAGGAACTTGACGATCGGGGACTGCCATTCGCCGGCGGTCACCTTGATCCAGGCCAGGCCCTTTGCGCCGTGGATGGTCGCGAACGCGCCGAGATCGTCGATCTCCTTGCGCGACATCGACGCCCCACCTTTCACGTTGACGGCCTTGACCTTGCCGCCGCCGTCGATCGCCGCACGGAACACCTTGAAGTCGCTGGACGCGAGCACGCCGGTAAGGTCCACCAGCTCCATCGCGAAACGCGTGTCGGGGCGATCGGTGCCGTAGCGCGCCATCGATTCGTCCCACGTCATGCGCGGGAACGCCTCGTCCATCGGCTTGCCGGTCACGTGCGCGAAGACCTTCTTCAACAGGTCTTCGACCACGTTCATGATCGTTTCCGCGCTCGCGAACGCGAACTCCATGTCGATCTGCGTGAACTCGGGCTGGCGGTCGGCGCGCAGGTCTTCGTCACGGAAGCAGCGCGCGATCTGGTAGTAGCGGTCGTAGCCGCCCACCATCAGAAGCTGCTTGAAGAGCTGCGGCGATTGCGGCAGCGCGAAGAACGATCCCGGGTTCACACGGCTCGGTACCAGGAAGTCGCGCGCGCCCTCGGGCGTCGAGCGCGTCAGCATCGGCGTTTCCACTTCGATGAAGCCGTGCTCGTTCAGGTGGTCGCGCGAGATGCGGCACACGTCGTGGCGCACGCGCAGGTTGCGCTGCATCAGCGGGCGGCGAAGGTCGAGGTAGCGGTAGCGCAGCCGCACGTTCTCGGTAAGGGACGCCGAGTCGTCGATCGCGAACGGGACGGGCTTGGACACGTTGAGGACGTCGAGCTCCCCGACTTCGAGCTCGACCTTGCCGGTTTCCATGCGCGGGTTGATGGTCTCGGCGCTGCGGCGGCGCAGCGTGCCCTTGACCATGATCACGAACTCGCTGCGCAGCTCGCCGGCGCCCGTGTGCGCCGACGCGGCGATCTCCGGGTCGAAGACGAGCTGCACGACGCCGGTGTGGTCGCGAAGGTCGACGAAGATGATGCCGCCGTGGTCGCGACGCGAGTCCACCCAGCCCGCGAGCACGAGCTCGCGACCGGCGTCTTCCACCCTGGGTGCTCCGCAGTAACTGGTCCGCTCCACTTTAGTAGACTCCTGGCACGTTCATGCGATCCGTTTCCATCGCGTTGGCGTCACTTCATTCGAGGCAGCCGAGGGCCGCGATGATCGATTCGGCCTCGTCGGCAAGAGCGAACAGCGACGGATGGTCCTTCTGGGCTTTCAGGTCGCGCACCGTCGCGCGTCCCGTTTCGAGTTCCGCATCGCCGAGGATCACCACAAAACGAGCGCCGGCCTTGTCGGCCTGCTTCATCTGGGCCTTGAGCCGGCGGCGTGGGGATTCGAGGTCGATTCGACAGCCTGTTTGCCTCAGCCGGCGCGCCAGAGCGAGTGCCGCCGCAGCCGCCGTGTCGCCGATCGGCGCGATCATCGCGAGCGGCGCGAAGACTTCGTCGCTCTCGATGCTGGCCAGTTGCAGACGCTCGACGCCGAATGCGAAGCCGATGCCGGGCAGGTCGGGTCCGCCGAGCGCCGCGACGAGGCCGTCGTAGCGCCCTCCCCCGCCGATGGCGTCCTGGGAGCCCTGGCCCTCGGCCGTGATCTCGAAAGCCGTGCGGCAGTAGTAGTCGAGGCCGCGCACCATGCGCGGGTTGGACTCGACCTCGACGCCGGCCGACACGACGAGGCTCAGCACCTCGGCATGGTGGTCGCGGCAGCCGTCGCAGAGGTTGTCGACCATCAGCGGCGCCGCTTCCATCGCCGCCCGGCAGCTCTCGACCTTGCAGTCGAGCAGACGCATCGGGTTGCGCTCGAGGCGGGCCTTGCAGTCGTCGCACAGTCGGTCGGCCACGCTGCGGCCGTAGGCCGTGAGTTTGTCGCGGTAGGCCGGACGGCAGGCCGCGTCGCCGAGCGAGTTCACCTGGATGCGCATGCCGCGCACGCCGACGGCCGTGCAGATGTCGGCCACGAGGCAGAGCGTCTCGGCGTCGGCGGCCGGGTCGTCGCGGCCGAGGAACTCGGCGCCGATCTGGGAGAACTGCCGGTAGCGGCCCTTCTGCGGACGCTCGCGGCGGAACATCGCGCCGCCGTACCACAGGCGGGCGACCGGCTGCGCGCGCGCGAGGCCGGCTTCGAGGTAGGCCCGCACCAGCGAGGCCGTGCCCTCCGGACGCAGCGCGATGGTCGCGCCGTCGCGGTCTTCGAACGCGTACATCTCCTTCTCGACGATGTCGGAGGTGGCGCCGACGGAGCGGCTGAAAAGCTCAACCTTCTCGAGAAGAGGAAGCTCTACTTCCCCGTAACCATAGGCTTCCAGTACGCCGCGGGCCGAGTCCACGATCTCGCGGCGGCGGGCCGCCTCGGCGGGCAGGACGTCTCGGAAGCCTTTGATGGAGGTGATGGCCATGGGGGAACGGCGGCCTGTCCGCGGGCGGGAGTCGGACTGGTCCGGCGCCCGGCGCGAGGCCGACAGGGTTGTTTATCGACGCGGGGGGCGGGTGGCAAAAGATGGCGGTGCGCGGGGGGCGGATGCGGCCTAGGCGGCGGACTCAAGATTCTCGCGAATGATGCGCGGATGCCGGGCGGCAATCCGAAGCAGGCCTAGCGCGGGGCCCACCGGACGGCGGCGATCCTGCTCCCAGTTTCGCAGGGTGTGGACGCTGATGGTCATGGCCCGTGCGAAGTCCTCCTGGGTAAGACCGATGAAATGGCGCACCGCGACGATGTCTGCTCCGGACTCGATCCTGCCGGCAGCGAGACGTTTCCGCAGGGCCGCTGGAATCGCCCTCGCCATCTGTTCCTCGGTAAGTTCCGGAATCTTCGTCATGGCTTGCCTCTCGTAGCGAAGTTCGCGTAGAGCTCGGCTTCGCGCCTCGTGGCCCGGCGCGCGCTGATAATACGGAGGACATCCTCCCGCGGTTCGGAGTACACGACTACAACCAGCCCCTTGGCCGTCGGTCCAATCGCCAGAAAGCGTTCCTCGCTTGTCGAATGGGCCTCATCGTAGATCTCGAGTCTGAACTCGTCGGCTGAGAGCAGCGCAACCACCTCCTCGAAGGAAACCCCGTGCTTCCTTTGATTCGATGCGAGTTTCGCCGTGTCCCAAACAATCTTCACGCAGAGCCTAGGCCACTGGCCTACTAAGTCAATGGCTTATGCCGGAGATGCCTTCTCAGGCAGCCTTGATCTGAACCGTGTACTTCAGGCCCGCGGCGTCGAGTTCCCCCTGGACCGCAAGACGGACAAAGGTGGACTCCGGATAGCCCAGCAGACGAGCCCAGGCTGCGGCGCGCTCAGGGCTGACGGTTTTCCGTCCCTTCTCGACGTCGCAAAGGTGGGATTTCGAGATGCCAAGCCTGTCGGCGCAGGTGGACTGGGAAAGCTCTTCGCATTTCCGTGCGGCCTCCAGCGCGCGGCCAAAGGTCAGCGGCCCGCCCGTCAGCTTCTCCAGGGTTCGTATGGCAGCGGATTTCTTTGACGACGCCTTCACGGGCCTCTCCTCAGTAGGCGTGCTTGCCCACTTCTTCGACGGACACGGTCTGGTAAGCAGGACTCGACGGATCGTTGACTTTACGGCGGTACACCTACGAGGTGAACTCGTCAAGGCCTGGATCGCACTCCGTCCGAAAACCGACGATACGACGTGATTGGTGGGCGATGGGGACATGCCCCATCGTAAATGCCGCTACACGGGATGCTCAACGACACAGAAGTGATGAATCAATCCGGTCAGGTCTTGACCGCTGGGCTTTGATCTCAATCGATCCACGGGGAACGGAATACCGCGCGCGTCGCCGAACATGCGTCAGAGATCGGCGGCGCAGCGGAAGCCGACGTGGGCGGTGGTCGTGTCGGGTGTGAGGGCAATGCGGGCGGCGGGGCGATAGCGCGCGCAGTATTCGCCGGCGCACAGCCACGAGCCGCCCTTGAGAACGAGCAGCGTTTCCTCCGCAATCGACGCGCGTTCAGTTGGCGGAGCGCAGCCGCACTTCACCGCCACCGGCAAGTCAGGGTCGCGAAAAAAGGGGTCAAAAAAGGGGTCAGCCCCCTTTTCCGCGGGAAAATGGGGTCTGACCCCTTTTGGGGTGCGGGTCCATTCCCAGACGTTGCCGATCATGTCGTGGAGGGCGTGGCCGTTGGGGGGATAGCTTCCAACTCGTGACGGGCCGGGCTGGCCTTCGCGGGCGAAGTACCAGGGGAACGAACCGGTCCATACGTTGGCCATCAGGCGGCCGCCGGGCATGAAGTCGTCGCCCCACGCGTACTTTGCGTCTGCGAGTCCGCCGCGCGCGGCGGCTTCCCACTCCGCTTCGTCGGGTAGCCGTTTGCCGCACCACGCGGCGAACGCGCACGCGTCTTCGTAGCCGACGTGCACGACGGGGTGCTGCTCGCGGCCGTCGATGTTCGAGCCGGGACCTTCGGGTTCACGCCACGTCGCGCCCGGTGCGAAGCGCCACCACAGCGTGGGGTTGTGGAGATCCACCGGTGCGGCGGTCATCACGAACACCGCCGAGCCCGCCGGCTGCGCGCGTTCGGCGGCGGTGACGTGCCCGGTCGCTGCGACGAAGCGCGCGAACGCCTCGTTGGTGACCGGCGTGATGTCGATCGCGAACGCGCAAACGTCGACTTCATGCGCGGGGCGTTCTTCCGGGTAGTGCTCGTCCGAGCCGAGGCGGTAGCGCCCGGAGGCAATGGCAACCATTCCTTCGGGCGCGCGGGTCACACCTTGATCCCGAGCTTGTCGACGAAGCGCAGCTGCTCGATGGTGGAGAACGGCGTCGTGTCGATGTCGAACGTCACTTTGACGATCGTGCCCTGGAACGGATTCGGTCCGTTGTAGTCGGCCGACACTCGGTTGCCGAGGTCGGCGCCGAGCGAGAAGCCGTCGTAGCTGCTGCCGACGATCGTGTGCGGGAACGCGTGCTCGGCCACCTTCGTGCCGTTGACCCATAGCGAGCCGCTGCCCTCGAACGGGCGCGCCGTCATCTTCTGCACGTACTTCACGGTGACTTCGCCGTCGGGCAACACGCCGGGCGACTCGATGCGGTCGCGGTACGGGTACAGGCTCTGCTCGTAGACGAGCTTGCCGCCACGAACATGCAGCACGTAGCCGGCCGGCTGCGAGCCGCACGCGACAATCACGCCGTCGCCGCGGCCGGCCGGGCGCACCAGCTCGGCGGTGATCACGTGGTCGAACCCTCCGACGCTGGGAGACACGTGGGCCGACAGGCGCTCCATCGGCGGCCGGAATTCCCATTTGCCGCGCAGTCCGCGACGCAGTCGATCCTGGCTGAGCTTGATGACGAGGTTGCGGTCGTCGAGCGGAAAGACGCCGTACTTCTCGGCCGCCGCGTTCCACTTGGCCACGAGCGCGTTGACCTTGTCGGGGTGCGCGGCCGCCAGATCGTTCATCTCGTTGGGATCCTTCGACAGGTCGTAGAGTTCCCAGCGGTCGTCGTCGAACGACGTGCCGCGCTCGTGACGGGTGACGATCTGCCAGTTGCCGTCGAGGTAGGCGCGCTGGCCGCCGAGTTCGAAGTACTGCTCGGTGCGAACCGCGGCCTTGGCGCTGGCGAAGGTGGCAAAAGCGCTCGCACCTTCGAGAGGTTTCAGCCGGCGACCACGGTAAACATCGGGACGCTTGACGCCGGCGGCTTCGAGCACCGTCGGATACAGGTCGATCACGTGCACGAAGCGGTCGCGGATCTCACCGCGCGCGGTGATGCCCTTCGGCCACGCAACGATGAGCGGATCGGCGATGCCGCCGAGGTGCGTGTACTGCTTGTACATGCGGAACGGCGTGTTCGACACGCAGCTCCAGCCGATCGGGTAATGCGGGAAGGTGGGATCCTCGCCCATCACATCGTGAAGGGCCGCGACATCTTCGACGGGGACGGGCCGCCCGAACGCCGCGGCGAAGACGTTGGGCGTGCCGTCGACGGTGCCTTCCGGAGATCCGCCGTTGTCGGAGAAAACGATCACGAGCGTGTTGTCGCGCTGGCCGATCTCATCGAGCGACGCGAGGAAGCGGCCGATCTGCGCGTCCACGTTCGTCATCATCGCCGCGTAGACTTCCATGTAGCGCGCGAAGACTTTCTTCTCGGTGGCGCTGAGCGTGTCCCAGGCCTCGGCGCCCGGCGACAGCGGCGGAAGCTGCGTGGTTTCGGGCATCACGCCGAGCTTGCGCTGCTTGTCGAGGCGCGCGGCACGCACCGCGTCCCAGCCTGCATCGTACGCACCGCGATAGGCGTCGCGTTCGCGGCCGCGCGCCTGCAGCGGCGAGTGCGCGGTCGGATAGCAAAGCTGCATGAAGAACGGCTTCTCCGGCGCGAGAGCCTTTTGCGTACGCACGTACGCGATCGCGCGATCGGTCAGGTCTTCGGTGGCGTAGTAGTCGTTCGTGTCGGGCGGCTCGACCGGCGTGACGCCGTCGATGAGTTCGGCCGGGCGGAAGAAGTCGGTCGAGTGGCCCTGGAACCAGTACGCGCGATCGAAGCCGCGGTTGGTCGGCCAATTGTCGTAGGGGCCGTTGGCGCCGTTGGAGTGGCCCACGTTCACGTGCCACTTGCCGACGTGCAGCGTGGACCACCCCGCGTCGCGCAGCACTTCGGCCATCGTCGTCGCATCGTGCGTGAGGTCGCCGCGATAACCTGCGTAGCCGGCGTCGAGGTCGGCCAGCCAGCCGACACCAGCCGAATGATGATTGAGGCCGGTCATCAGAGACGCGCGCGTCGGCGAGCACATCGCGCAGGTTCGGAAGTTCGTGTAACGCAGACCGCTCCCGGCCAGTGCGTCGAGATGCGGCGTGCGAATCTCGCTGCCGTACACGCCGATGTCGGAGAAGCCGACGTCGTCGAGCACGATGACGACGATGTTCGGCGAATCGGGCTTGGCCGAGTTCTCGCCTACGTAAGACGGGCGTGAGTGCTCGAACGACTCGGCGATCTCGGCCTGCCCGCCTGGTTCAACCGCTTCCGGCGTCTTGAGCTTGCGCTGCTTGTCGCGCACCGCGACGAGGCCGGCCGCGCCGAGCGCGGTGACCACCGCGCCCGACGTTGCACCGATCAGAAAGTCACGCCGCTTCATGCCGCCCGGCTTCGGGTCCCTGTCGTCACTCATCGTCTGTCTCCGCGAACGCGCGCCCGTGTCGCAGGCGGCCGCTTCGCTTATCGGGAAATCGGGGACAGGTACAGGTTTCGGGGGGCGAGAGGGCTGTGTCGGGAAATCCGGGACAGGTACGGATTTCCGGCGCACGGGCTGTGGAGGGATGTGCGGCGCTTCAACCGTTTCCCTGGCGATTCGGCGGCGGAGGCCACAGAGAACGAGAATGTCCAGGAGTCTATGCCGTCGACGGCATGAAAAAGCCTTGGCCGCAGGCGTTCATCGGGCTAAGGTCGCCGCATGGAAACGGATTCTTCCGCGGGCCCCTACACTGCGGACAGCTACTTCGCGCTCGTCGAAGAGGGCCTTCTTTCTCCCGACGATCGCGTGGAGTTGCTCGAAGGCATCGTCGTTGCGATGCCGCCTCAGGCTCCTCTTCACGCCGCCGGAGTAAGGCGTGTGCACCGTGCTTTGCAGGCCGCGCTGGGAGCCGAGACGCTCATCTCCGTCCAGGCGCCGCTCGTCGCCGGTGCGTCCAGTGTGCCCGAGCCTGACGTATGCGTGCTCGCTGGTCGTGAGGTCGATTACGTTGCCCGGCATCCCGCCAGGGCGCTTCTCGTCGTTGAGGTCGCCGAGTCTTCCCTCGCCCAGGACCGGCTGACCAAGTCGCGCATCTACGCGCACGCGCAGGTGCCCGACTTCTGGATCGTCAACCTGCGCGACCGCGTGGTCGAGTGGTATGGCGATCCCGATTCGGTCGCGCGGATCTACCGGAGGAAAGGAACGGCGAAGGGGACGGATCGCTTGGCGTTGGCGGCGTTTCCGGACGCGATTCTCACCGCGATTGAATTGCTGCCGCGGAGCTGACGCTCGCGCGTCGCTTGGTTTGCGAGAAATCTGGGTCAGGCACGGATTTCCCAAAGCGGAAATCCGAGCCAGACCCTGATTTCTCTGCGGGCGCTGCTTTTCGTCCTTCATTGCTGGTGGAAGGTTTTGGTTCGGACGTTGCCGGTGGCGTCGATGGTGAGGTGGACGGCGCCGTCGCGGTCGGTGCGCAGTAGCGGGATGTTGCGGGCGACGTAGCGGGCGACGACGTCGGGGGCCGGGAAGCGGAAGTGGTTGTCGAGGCCGAGCGACGCGACGGCGAGCGACGGCTTCACCGCGTCGAGCAGAGTTTCGGTCGAGGATGTGCGGCTGCCGTGATGCGGAACCTTGAGCACGTCGGCGCGCACGTCGGCCTGGGCGGCGACGCGCCACTCGGCATTCTTTTCGATGTCGCCGGTGAACAGCACGCGGCGGCCGGCGAAACCGAATGCGAGCACGAGCGACTGGTCGTTGGCGTTGCACGCGGCGGCGCCGGGCGGGGGCCACAGGATGTCGACGCTGGCCTCATTGCTGCGCGCGCGTCGCTCGTCGCGTGGTTCCGTATCGCGCGGCGACGAGGTCTCCGCCGCGCGCGGCGCTTTGTTCGTCACGCGCGGCGGATTCCGTTCCAGCGGCGTCGCGGTCGAGACAAGGCGCACCGGGACGCCGCGCTCGCGCGCGAGTTTGCCGATGGCGCGGGCGGCCGGGTTGTCGCAAGGGCCGTCGGGCAGCCAGACCTCGCCGACCTCGAACTCCTCGAGGATCTCCGTCAGCGCGCCGCTGTGGTCGGACTGCACGTGGCTCGCGACCAGCACGTCCACGCGGCCGATCCATGCGCGTCGAAGCAGCGGCGCGACCACCATGCGGCCGCGGCCCGGCGGGCCCTGGTCCACCACCCACACCTCGCCGCCCGGCATTCGCACGATGGCCGCGTCGCCCTGCCCCACCGACGCGAACCACACGTCGAGGTGGTCTGAGCGGTAGCGGTCGTGGGCAGCGCTCGCCAGCAGCAGCGCGGCCACGGCGGCGAGAGTGCCGATCAGGGCTCGGCGTCCGCGCTGCGGCGGGAGCAGCATCGCGAGGGCGAGACACGACAGGACAGCGGTGAGAGCCAGGCCGGGGGACGGCGTGGTGGTCGCGGCCAGCGGCAGCGACGCGCACCAGACCGAAATCTGGATGACGAGGCCGGACAGGAACGCGCCGAACTCCACAACCCAGTCGCCTGCCGTCTGGTTGACCGGCAGCAGCACGAGGCCGCCGATTCCACTGACGACGATGGCCGAGACGAGCGGTGCGGCGAGCACGTTCGCGAGCGGCGCGACCAGCGAGATGCGTTGAAAGTGATGGGCGACAACCGGGGACGTAACTACCCAACAAACAAAGGTGAGGCGGGCGGCTTCGAAGAGGAAGGTGAGGACCTTGCTCGCGCGGGTTGGCTCGCTCGTGTCGGGCACGTTGACGCCGGCCGTTGCGGCGAACTGCGCGGGGCGTGCGCCGCCCGCCATCGCCGCGGCCATCCTCTGCGCTCGCCTCAGCGCGCGCCGCCGCCGCGCGTCCATGATCAGCGCGGTCACGGCCAGATACGAGAGCTGGAAGCCGGCCTCCTCGCCGACGCCGGGCATCACCAGCGCGAGCACGATCGCGCTGCCGCCGAGCGCCCGAAGATCGTCGCCGGGACGGCCGCGCCACAGCGCCGCCATCGCGGCCAGCGCCATCAGCACCGACCTCGCCACCGACACGCCGCCGCCGCTGACCGCGCTGTACGCAACCACCGCCACCGCGGCCAGCACCGCCGCCAGCCGCAGAACGTCGAAGCGCTCCAGCAGCGTCGTGCTCCACGACGTCGTCCAGCGCACGAGTCCGACCACCAGCACGACGATCAACGCCATGTGCGAGCCGGAGATCGCCAGGAAGTGGGCCAGGCCGGCGTCGCGCACCGCGATGCTGGTCTCGCGGTCGATGCCGGTGCGGTCGCCGATGGTCAGCGCCTCGAGGATCTCGGCGCCCTGCCCTCCGACGCGCTCGCAGGCCTCCGAGTAGCGGCGGCGCTGGCGGTCGACGAAGCCATCGGCCGGCTCGAGCACCGTCACGTCGTCTTCGCGCCACGCGTAGGCCGTCACCGAGAGGCCGCGGCGCGCGTTGTAGGCGGCCCAGTCGAGCTCGCCGAAATTGCCGAAGCCGTTGATGCGCCGCAGCTTCGACGACAGCGCGAGGCGGTCGCCGGTGCGCCAGC
>JBHEOD010000028.1:414-14800 GCA_046261745.1 Binatia bacterium | reverse complement strand
GCGCCGCGACGTTTGGCGCAGCGAGACGCTGACGAGGCCCTCGGCCGGCGCGTAGTCGGCGGTCTCCGTCGCGACGGTGAGGCGCACGCCGCTGCCGTAGGTTGGGGAGGCGTCGACGACGCGGCCGGTCAGCGCTACGGCGTCCGCGCTGGTGTTGCGGCCTTCGAGGAGGGATTCGATCGGGCGGGGGTTGTCAACGGACGCCGTGGCGCCGGGCATCGCTGGTTCGGCTGGGAGCGGGTGTTCGGCGGCGCCCGGCTTGGGCGCGTGTTCGTCCTTCGCAGTACTGGCTTGGGAGGCAGCGTCGTACGGAACGGCAGCCGGCGCCAGGAACTGCTGCGCGAACAGCAACAGGAGAGCGGCGACGATGAAATCCATCGCTCCCCGCTACTGTCGGAGTCGCGCACGCGAAAGCGCGCAGCGCAGTGCCATGACGAAGGTGAAATGAACCCGTGCACAGCCATCACATCTTCGACATGAAGTTTTGATGTCCTGCGGAAACTAACGCCTCGACAATGGGTCGCGCGGTACGTTACACGGACGGCGCCGGCGGGGCGGCAAAGGATGAAGCAATGCGGTCACGCAGTCTCACACTGGGTACCTGTGTCCTGTCCGTCCTCGGCCTGGTGGCCATCGCCGCAGCGCCAGCGGCGGGCGAGGATGCGGCGCCCGCCGTCGTCCGTCCGGAATCGGTCGCAGCGCGCGAAGAGCCCCTGGCCAGAAAGCCCGGCGCCATCATCGATGCGTCGAACATCGAGAGGTACGGCGACGTCGGCGGTCCTTCGATTCGCTGGCTCGTCGAGCACGGAGTCAAGCTGAAGATCGGCGCCTATCGCAAGGTCTCCAATCCGCCGCCCTTGCTCGAAGCGACCCGAAAGTATTCCGCGAAGGTGCAGCTTTCCGCCGACGGAACGCATCTCGTCGACCACGTCGCGGGGCTCCCGTTCCCGGATATCGACACCAACGATCCCCAGGTTGCGACCAAGCTGATGTTCGACTTCGAATCGGCGGTCGCTCGCGACGACCTCGATCTACGCTTTATCGAGTGTCGCGCGGGAACGATCGGGAGCGGGAAGGACCCGTTCCAGGTCAAGCGTACATTCCTCGTCGACCATTTTCGGCGCCTGTATTTCCGCGAGCGCACGACGGTGGAGCCATTGCCGGAACTGGCCAGCAACCGGGACGCAGTTCGCTACAAGGAAACGCTCTGGCCGTTGATCGAGCCGTTCGACCTCAAGGGCACCGGCGTCACGATGAACCGCTATGTCGATCCTGCGCGACAGGACGACACGTGGCAGTATTTGCCCCAGCTGCGACGCATACGACGCATATCGTGGACGCAGCGCTCCGAGGCACTGTTCGACCAGGACATCGATCTGGACAGCCATGGAGGATTTGCCGGCAAGATTGCCTTGTACGACTGGAAGTACCTCGGAGAGAAGTCGGTGCTCGCGACCTTTCACGATGCGACGATTCCGATTGAGTGGGGCGCCGCGCCGGGCGACTACGTGCACGCGGCATCATGGGAACCGCGCAGAGTCTGGGTCGTGGAGGGCGTTCCGAAGTCTCCGCTGTACGTCTACTCGGATATCTCTCCCCTCTCTTTCGCCCACTCAAGGCGCGTCTTCTACATCGACCGGGAGACTTTCCGTATTCCGTACTCCGACATCTACGACCGCACCGGGCAGCTCTGGAAGGCCTGGATCACGAGCTTTCTGTTCGCCAAGGCCCCGATCGCGGATACGTACCAGGGCGACTACGAAGTACCCTACGAACCATCCGTCACGATGGTGGACATGCAGAAGCAGCACGCCACGTTCTGCGAACTGCCGAGCCGTCGCTTCCCTGGGGAACGGGGCTGGTACGCCAATGTCGGTGACAAGGAGGGAACGACCGAGAGTGCGTTCGAGCTAACGGTCAGCCTCGGCGGTCGCTGAGGGAACGTCGGGAGCTACTGTTGCTGGGTCGGGCTTCGCGACTCGCCGTCCGCGTCGTCGCCGCCGGGAAAAATCCGGGACAGGTACAGATTTCCTCTCGAAAATCTGTACCTGTCCCGGATTTTCTACTCGGCGTCGTCGGCGTCGGGTGGCGCGGCCGCTTCGCCGGCCCGCAGCCCCGCGACTACCTTCTCTGCCAGCACCGGCCCCATGCCGGCCACCTCCGCGATCTCGGCCACCGACGCCGCGCGCAGGCGCTTCACGCTGCCGAAGGCCGTGAGCAGCGCGCGGCGCTTGCGCGGGCCGATGCCTTGGATCTCGTCGATCACCGAGCGCAGCCGTCGCTTGGCGCGCAGCTCGCGGTGGAACGTGATCGCGAAGCGGTGGGCCTCGTCGCGTACCTGCTGCAGCAGGAAGAGCGCGTTCGCGTTGCGGCGCAGCACGATCGGGTTGCTGCGACCCGGACGAAACACGCGCTCTTCGCTGTGCGTGATGTCTTCGTTCTGGAACTCGCCGGTCACGTGATCCTTGGCCAGCGACGCGAGCTCCACGCCTTCGACGCCTAGCTCGCGCATTGCCTCGACGGCCATCGCGAGCTGGCCCTTGCCGCCGTCGACGATCAGCAGGTCGGGCAGGCCGCCCTCTTCGCGGCCGCGCGTCAGGCGGCGCGAGAGCACTTCCTTCATCGCAGCGAAGTCGTCGTTGCGCTGCACGCCGCGCAGCTTGTAGCGGCGGTAGCTCGACTTGTCCGGGCGGCCTTCGTCGAAGACGACCATCGACGCGACCACCGCCTCGCCCTGCGAGTGCGAGATGTCGAAGCACTCGATGCGCTTGGGCGTGGACGCCAGATGCAGTTTGGTGCGCAGCTCCTCGAGCATGCGCTCGCGGCGCAGCGCTTCGTCGTTGCGGTCGGCGAAGGCCTGGCGCGCGTTCTCGAGCGCCATCTCGATCAGGCGGCGCTTGTCGCCGCGCTGCGGAGCGTAAACCGAGACCTTGCTGCCGCGAAGTCCCGTCAGATAGTCGGCGAGCGCGTCGGCGCCTTCGAATGGGAGCTGGAGCAGGACTTCTTCCGGGATGTAACGGTCGCCTTCGTAGTAGCGGCCGGTCAGTGCGGAGATGACCTCTTCGTCGGGGAAGTCGAAGTCTTCGAGGCGGTAGGAGTTGTTGCCGACGAGCTTGCCCGCGCGCACGAGCAGCACCTGGGCCTCGAGGAAGCCGCCCTCGCGATAGAAGCCGAACACGTCGCGGTCGCCGCCGCCGTGCACGAGGGCCTTTTGCTTCTCGGCTACCTTGGAGACGGCTTCGATGCGGTCGCGCAGGCGCGCGGCGTCTTCGAAACGTTCTTCGTCGGCGGCGGTGGCCATCGCGGTGCGGAGGTCGGTGACGAGCGCGTCGGTCTTGCCTTCGAGGAGCTGGACGGCGCCTTTAAGCTGACGCTCGTACTCGGTGCGGTCCACCGGCAGCACGCACGGCGCGAGGCAGCGCTTGATCTGGTACTCGAGGCACGGGCGAGCGCGGTTTCGGAACACGGAATCGGAGCAGGTGCGGAGGGGGAAGATCTTGCGCGCGATCTCGAGCGTTTCGCGGATGCCGGAGGCTGATGCGTACGGGCCGAGGTAGAGGCTGCCGTCGCGGACGATCTTGCGCGTGACGAGGATGCGCGGCCACGCGTCCTTGACCGTGACTTTGACGGAGACGTAGCTCTTGTCGTCGAGCAGTTTGATGTTGTAGCGCGGCTTGTACTGCTTGATCAGGTTGTTCTCGAGGATCAGCGCCTCGGTTTCGCTGACCGTCACGAGCGTCTCGAAGTCGGTCGCGCGGTTCATCAGGAAGCTGACCTGGTAGCGGCCGTCGCCGCCTCGCACGTAGCTTCGCACGCGGTCGCGCAGGTTCTTGGCTTTGCCGACGTAGAGGGCTTTGCCGCGCCGGTCCTTGAAGATGTAGACGCCGGGGCCGGTCGGCGACGCGGCGGCTTTTTCGGCCATGCGGGCGTCGAACTTTTCGCGTTCGGAGGGGGTGGTGGGCTGGGGAGCGTCGTCGGTGGCGATGTCGGCTTCGGCGGAGGGAATGGGGTCGTCTTGGTCGGGCGTTGCGGGGGAGAAATCGGGGTCAGGCACGGATTTCCCGGAGCGGAAATCCGAGCCAGACCCTGATTTCTCTGCGGGCGTCTCCGGGCTGTTCGTGGGAGCGGAGTTCTCCTCAAAAATGGGGTCTGACCCCATTTTCTCCTTGGAGTTCTGCGCGGCGGAGACGGGCTTGAAAATGGGGTCTGACCCCATTTTTTTCTGGTCAGCTGGCAAGGCCTAGCTCCTGTTGTTCTAGCTTTTTGGCTTTGTCGCGGAGGTCGGCGGCGCGTTCGAAGTCGAGGCGTTCGGAGGCTTCGCGCATCAGGCGGCGCAGGCGGGCGATCTCGGCCTTGGCGTCCTTGTCGCTGTCGTACTGCGGGCCGTCCTCGGCGACTTCGGGCAACGGGAAGTAGTCGAGCTCGGCCATGCGCACGAGCGGGTCGTCGATCGAGCGTGTGGTGCTGCGCGGCACGATGCCGTGCTCTTCGTTGTAGGCCTGCTGCACCGCGCGGCGGCGGTCGGTCTCGTCGATTGCGCGGCGCATCGAGTCGGTCATCACGTCGGCGTAGAGGATCACGCGGCCGTTCAGGTTGCGCGATGCGCGGCCCATCGTCTGGATCAGCGAGCGAGTCGAACGCAGGAAGCCTTCCTTGTCCGCGTCGAGCACGGCCACCAGCGAGACTTCCGGAAGGTCGAGGCCCTCGCGCAGCAGGTTGATGCCGACCAGCACGTCGAAGACGCCCTTGCGCAGGTCGCGCAGGATCTCGGTGCGCTCGAGCGTGTCGATGTCCGAGTGCAGGTAGCGAACCTTCACGCCGAGGTCGCGGTAATAGTCGCTGAGGTCTTCGGACATCTTCTTGGTCAGCGTCGTCACCAGCACGCGTTCGCCGGCTTCGACGGTCTTGCGGACTTCCTCGAGCAGGTCGTCCACCTGATTGCCGGCCGGACGCACGTCGATGACCGGATCGATGAGGCCGGTCGGACGCACGAGTTGCTCGACGATGACGCCGCCGGCGCGTTCGATCTCGAAGTCGCCGGGCGTGGCCGACACGTAGATGCAGGGGCCGAGGATTTGCTCGAACTCCTCGAACTTGAGTGGGCGGTTGTCGAGGGCCGACGGCAGGCGAAAGCCGAAGTTGACGAGGGTTTCCTTGCGCGATCGGTCGCCGCGGTACATTGCGCCGACCTGCGAGACCGTCACGTGGCTCTCGTCGATGAACGCGATGAAGTCTTCCGGAAAGTAGTGAAGCAAGGTGGGCGGCGTCTCGCCGGGCTTGCGGCCGGTGAGATGACGCGAGTAGTTCTCGACGCCCTGGCAGGTGCCCATCTCGGACATCATCTCGATGTCGTAGAGCGTGCGCTGCTCGAGACGCTGGGCTTCGAGCATCTTGCCCGCGAGGCGCAGCTCGGCCAGGCGCGTGCCGAGTTCCTGACGGATGGCCTCGACCGCGGCCTTCATGCGGTCGGGACCGGTGACGTAGTGGCTCGCCGGGTACAGGCACATGCGCTGCGGGCGACCGAGCACGGTGCCGCGCAGCGGATCGATTTCCTTGAGCGCCTCGACTTCGTCGTCGAAGAACTCGACGCGGATTGCGCGCGAGTCTTCGTAGACCGGGAAGATCTCGACGACGTCGCCGCGCACGCGGAATGTGCCGCGGTGAAAGTCGACGTCGGAGCGCTTGTACTGGATGCGGACGAGGCGGTCGAGGACTTCGTCGCGGTCGATGCGCATGCCTTCTTCGAGGAAGAGCAGCATGTCGAAGTATTCGGACGGCGAGCCGAGGCCGTAGATGCACGAGACCGACGCAACGATGATCACGTCGCGGCGTTCGAGCAGCGCGGACGTGGCCGAGTGGCGCAGCTTGTCGATCTCGTCGTTCACCGCCGAGTCTTTCTCGATGTAGGTGTCGGTGGACGGGACGTAGGCCTCCGGCTGGTAGTAGTCGTAGTAGGAGACGAAGTAGCGGACCGCGTTGTCGGGAAAGAGCAGGCGGAACTCGTTGTAGAGCTGGGCCGCGAGCGTCTTGTTCGGGGCGAGGATCAGCGCGGGCTTCTGCTGGCGCGCGATCACGTTGGCGACGGTGAAGGTCTTGCCGGAGCCGGTCACGCCGAGGAGGACCTGGTGGGGGATGTTGGCTTCGAGGCCTTCGGTCAGGGCGGCGACGGCGGCGGGCTGGTCGCCGGCCAGTTCGAAGTCAGTTACGAGGTGGAAGCGGTCTTCGCGTGGCATGGGGTCTGGGAGGGTAGCGGAGGATGGGGGCTGAACCGAGCCGCGGGGGGGCGGGGGTGGCGCGGCGCGGCGGACGGGCGCGGGTACGCCCTCCGCCCTCGCCCTCCGCCCTCCGCCCTCCGCGCTCACCTTCCGCCCTCGCCTTCCGCCCTCGCCTTCCGCCCTCGCCATCCGCCCTCGCCATCCGCCCTCCGCCCTCGCCTTCCGCCCGCGCCGTGCTCCGACGCACCGTCGCGGTTTTGACTGCCGGTCGCGTGAACCTTAAGAGTCGCGCGTGTTTCGATTGCTCTTCGTGATGATCACGACCGTGTTGCTGGGGATCGGCAGCGGGTACTTCCTGTGGGGAAGCCGCGTCGCGAGGCTGACCGAGTCGCTGAGCGGGCTGACGCTCGAGCTCGATACGATGCGCGAAAAGCTGGCGTCGCCTCGCGCCGAGAGTGCGGAAGGCGGGATCCGGTCGGCTGACGAGCTTCGCGTGATCAACGAGTCGATCGCGGCGTTTCGCCAGGAACTTGCCAACCAGAAGGCGTTGATCGAGAGCCAGGCCGCGGCGGCGGTGCCGGCGGACGCCGCGTCCGCCAATGCCGAACTGCGCACGGTGCGGAACGAGCTGGCGGGGTGTATCGCCGACAAGCAGGATCTTGAGCGTCGCTGTCCTGCGGGGGGCGCGCCGCCCAGCGCGGTGCCGGGGTATCGACCTGAACCTACGCCGACGTATCGGCCGCCGGTGGCGCCTACGCCGCCTGCCCCGGCGCGTCCGCCGGGTAATGACTTGAGCGATCCGCGGTTCTGATCGCCGCTTGCCGGGTTGGGCCGGGGCGATGCGCACGCATTTGCAGTCGGCGGAGTGCGGGCAATACGCACGCATTGCAGTCAACCGCTGGCGGCACACGGCCCGTTGCTCTCACGCTCTCTCGTCGCGCACACATCCGCCGGTCTGAGTTCCGGACGCCTGGGTCGCTGGCCAAACGCACGCATTTGCAGTCAGCCGCGGGTGGCACACGGAGCCGTGGCACTTCTCGCGCATCCCTCGCCGCGCACACATCTGCCGGTTCGGTGCAGGCGGCGCCGGCGGCTCATTTGCTCTCGTGCTGATCGGGCCGATCCGCATTCCCCAACTACGTTCATTACAGCTGTGGGATAGGCCGTGGTTGCCCACCAGCTGACACTGCGGCACTATCCAGTTCGATGTCAGACGCCGCCAAGACACTCGCCGAGCTTCGCAAGCTCCCCATCGACGAGCGGATTCAGCTCGTGGAGGACCTCTGGGATACCATCGCCGACGACACTGTGGGCGACTCCTTTCCCGTCAGCGCGGAGTTGGCAGCCGAACTCGATCGGCGGCTCGAAGAGTACCGGCGCGATCCTGAAAGCGCCCGACCAGCAGAAGAAGTGCTGTCCAGGCTACGCGCGTTCGTGCGCGACCGGTCCGAGTGACCCGACATCGACTGCCGCTAAGAATCACTCGGCGCGCCGAGTTCGAATTGGAGGCCCAATTTCTCTGGTACGAACTCGAGAGGCGCGGCCTCGGGGCCGAGTTCCTTTCCGAGGTAGAGTCCTGTTGGTCTCGCATTCGTTCCAATCCGAAAATGTACGTGCACTGGAGTGGTGACATTCGTCGCGCACAGGTCCACGCTTCCCATTCACGGTTTTCTTCAGCCACGAGCCCGACTCCATCGCGATTCTGGCGGTCGTCCACGCGCAACGGCACCCTCGAATGTGGCCGACGCGACACGGGTAACTTCACTATACTGGACGGCCGGGCGACTCGGCCTCGTTGCTCTCACGCCCAGCTCTCGTCGCGCACACATTCGCCGGTCTGAGTTCCGGACCCGCCGGTTGCCGGTCGCGCGCACGCATTTGCAGTCGGCGGCGGGCGGCATCAGCTCCGTGGGCTCTCACGCCCGGCTCTCCTCGCGCACACATTTGCCGGTCTGAGGTCCGGACTCGTCGGTCCCCGGCCGTGCGCACGCATTTGCAGTCGGCGGCGGGCGGCACCGGCTCCGTTGGCCCTCACGCCCAGCTCTCCTCGCGCACACATTTGCCGGTCTGGGTTCCCCACTCGCCGGACCCTGGCCAATGCGCACGCATTTGCAGTCGGGGGTGGGGCCCCGTTGCTCTCACGCCCGGCTCTCCTCGCGCACACATTTGCCGGTCTTCACCAGTGCATCGACCTCGCCGATCCGCGAGTTGCCCACTCCATCGACCTACCGGCAGTTCTCTCCGAACACCCGGGAACCCAGGTGGTAAACCGACGGACGGGTCGAACGCCGTAAGCGTCTTGCCGACGCTGGCCGGATGGTTCCGAACGCCACCCTCCCCGGCCCGGCGCCCCATACGCGCCCGAGCCCAAATCCAACTTGACCCAATTGTACAATTGGCCCAGTTTGGACATCGACCGTGGGACACCATCCCCGCCGAGGACGCCGCTATGACCACCATGCCTACCCGAGCGCTCGCCGACCTTCCCGACATGGCACGTGCCACGAACTTCTCCGCTAGTGACGCGAAGGCGAAGCTGGGGCAGATGATCGATCTCGTTGCGGCCGGCGGCGTCGCCACCATCACTCGGCGCGGTCGCCAGCAGTTCGCGGTGCTGCGGCTCGAGACGGTGGAAGCGCTGGTCAGCATGGCGCGCGAGCATGAGCTCGAGTCGCTCGGCAGTCGCTATCACGACCTCGTTGCACGCATGCAGACGCCCAAGGCGAAGGCTGCGGTGGACTCGCTGTTCTCCGCTCGGCCTGAGGACATTGGCGCGGCGGTGGCCGGAGCGGCGCGGGGCGGCGTGGTCGGCGTGGCGGACGTCGATGCGACGGGCGTCGATACGGAGGGCGTCCGCGCGGCGGCGATCAGCGCCGCGGACGTCGGCGCAACGGTCGTCGGCGTCGGCGCCGCGGACGTCGATCCGACGGACGTCGATCCGACGGACGTCGATGCGACGGGCGTCGGCACGGCGGGCAGCGCGGCGGACGTCGGCGCAACAGGCGCCGCGCGCCTCCATGCGACGGGCGCGGGCACGGCAGCGGCGCGCACCGACGCAACGAGCGCAACCAAGAAGAAAAAGACAAAGCGCTGAGCGTGGCCACCATCACCGTGCTCGCGGGAGTCAACGGCGCCGGCAAGAGCAGCGTGGCCGGCGCGTTCCTGCGCGCGGCCGGAGCCGACTACTTCAATCCTGACGAAGCCGCCGCAGCGTATCGGGCCGCCGACCCCGACCTCAGCCTGCGCGATGCGAACAGCCGCGCGTGGATCGACGGGAAAGTCCTGCTCGAAGCGGCGATCCAGGCGCTCCACTCAGAAACGTCCCACCGCCTCCCGGGTCACCGCTCGGATGCCGACCAACCGACGAACCAGCCGCTGACGCGCGCAGGCAGCGGCCCGGACCACGTCTTTGAAACAACACTCGGCGGCAACACGATCACAGCTCTGCTCGAGCAAGCCGCAGAGAACGGTCACGCCGTGCGCGTCGTGTTCGTCGGGCTCGCTTCCGTCGAGAAGCACATCGAACGGGTGCGTGCGCGCGTCGCGCGGGGCGGTCACGATATACCCGAGGAGACGATCCGGCAGCGCTATCGAAGCAGTCGACTGCACTTGATCAAGTTGCTGCCGCTACTCTCCGAACTGGTTGTCTTCGACAACAGCGACGATGCCGATCCGGCATCCGGCGACGCTCCGAATCCCAAGCGACTGCTTTACTGGAAGAATGGTGCAATCGTCGACATCGAGCGTGCGCTGGACCTCGAACGAAGCTGGGCGAAACCGATACTCGCGTCGGCTTTGGAACTCGCCGCGAGCAGCGCGACGAAGCAATGAGACGCCGGCCAATAAACGGGTCTGACCCCATTTAACGAATCCCAGGCGACTGCTTCATTGAAAGAATGGAACTCGCCGCGAGCAGTACGACGAAGCAATGAGACGCCGGCCGAATAAAGGGGTCTGACCCCAATTTCCGCGGCGGCGCGGGAACTCGCGGGGGGCCGCGCGACGAAGCAGTGAGGACGCGGCGGCGGCGTGCCCGCGGAACGCGCGGCCGAGCGCTGGCCGAATCAATCCGTACCTGTCCCCGATTTCAATAAAGGGGTCTGACCCCATTTATTCGGGGTCGGCGGGGGCGCCGGGCCAATCCTTTAATGCGTCGGCGGGCGGAGGTGGGGCGGCGGGTGCTTTCGCACCCGGAGCTCCCGGCTTCGCGGGCGGCGGTTTCGCGCCCCCTTTCTGCCCAGCTTTATCGTCCGCGTTCTCCGTGGCCGCCTTCGCCGCCTTGTCCGGAGCTGCCTTCTTGTCGGCCTTGTCCTCGTCCGCCTTCTTGCGCGGCGGCGCGCCGTCCACGTAGCCGAGGCCCTTGAGGGACTCCCACGTGTCGCTGTCCACTGGCTCGTCGGTGGCGTCGCGGGCGGCGGTTTCGTAGCTCGGCACCGACTCGGGCTTGCGGCCGATCATCTCGGTTACTTCGGCGAAGATGCGGCCGTCCATGTCCTGGCCGGTCGGCAGGCCGAGCAGGTAGAGCAAGGTGGGCGTGACGTCCTCGATGAACTTGGGCAGGCCCGTCTTCGGCGTGATGCCGGGGCCGGCGACGATGTAGATGCCGTCGGGGTTGTGCGTTCCGATGGGCTTGGTCGCGTCCGTCGAAGACTGGAAGCCGTGATCGGAGACCACCACCACGTACGGATCACCGACAGCCTTGGCGAGGATCTTGCCGATCTCCTCGTCGGAGCGGCGGTACGAATCGGGGACGGCGCCGGCGAACTTCTTCGCCTTGGCCGGGTCCATGCCCGGGAAGTTCTCCGAGTGCGTGTAGCCCCAGTACGGATGGGAGACGCGGTCGACGAACGTCATCACGTAAAGGAAGAGGTCCCAGTCGCCGCCGGCGTACTCGAGCGCGGCTTTCGACTGAATGGTGAAGACCTGCTCGAGGTGCTGGTAGAGAACCTCGGGCGTGTGCTCGTCGGCCCAGCGGCTCCAGCCCGGCCCCTCTGGGATGTAGGGCTCGCCGATCTTCGCCGCGATGTCGGCGCGCAGCGTCTTGGGCTCGCTGATCACGAGGCCGCCGTCGGTGCGGTAAAGAGGCGTCGCGTAGAGCTTGTCCGCGGAGATGCGGTAAAGGCGCATCGCGCCGAGCAGCGTCGGGCGTGCGGCAACCTTGCCTTCGATCCACGGCGACCACTTGCCCACTTCGAGGCTCTCGGCGGCCTTGCGGATCGCTTCGATATTGTCGCGGTAGGCGGCGGTCGTCTTGACGGTGCCGCTGAGCTGCTCGGCCGTGATGATCTCGCCGGTGTTGCCGCCGTGGGTCGCGCCGCTCAGCGGAAAGCCCGACATCATCACGCCGGGGACGGGATCGGCCGGCCAGGTGGCGGGCACGTTGAACACGTCCACCTTCATGTCCTTGTTGCGCAGGATCTCCCAGATGGCGCTGACGCGGCGATTGACCGACTGCGACGTCTTCCAGTCCTTGACGCCGTGCTTGGTGTGGCCGAAGCCGGTGAAGATCGTCGTCCAGACCACCGGCGAGATGATGGGCGGCCTCGATTCGAGGATGCCGTGCAGGCCGCTGTCGTAGAGCTTCTTGAGGTTGGGCAGCTCGCCCTTCTCCATCATCGGCTCGATCATGGTCCAGGTGCCGCCGTCGATGCCGAGCACGATCACGCGCGGGCCCTTCCTGGCAGGCCCCTCGGCCGGATTGCACGAGGCCGTGAGCAAAGCCGCCACGCAGAACAGGGAGAGAAGGGGGATCAGTCGTTTCATCCTGTGGAGATTTCCTCGGGGCATGATGTGGATGCTTGCGTCGGGAAACTGCGTGAGGTGACTTCGGGGCTCGTCGTTGCCCGTAACCAAGGCCGCGTTTGTAGTGCCCGACGCGCGAAACCGCTAGACTAACCCACGAGTTCCCTCCGATGGCAAATGTTCTACTGCGCGTGAGTGCCCTGCTGGCAGTGGCATTCGCCCTGGCCCTTCTCTACCTGCGGCTGCCCGAGTCGGGCGCTCGCGGCGAGCGCGTGCTGTGCGAGCGCTGCAACGTCGTGCTGATCTCCTTCGACACGGTCCGGGCCGATCACCTGGGCGCCTACGGATACGAACGTCCCACGTCGCCCAACGTCGATGCGCTCGCGAGCAAATCGCAGGTGTTCGACCGAGCCATTTCGCAGGCCCCGTGGACGCTGCCCGCCCACGGCTCGATGCTGAGCGGGCTCTATCCAAGCCGCCTCGGCGTGCTGCGCTACCCGGCCACGCGCTCGCTGCCGGACAAGAATCCGGTGCTGCCCGAGATGTTCCGCGCGGCCGGCTACAAGACGGCCGGCTTTACCGGCGGCGGCTTCGTCTCGGACCACTACGGCTTCGGTCGCGGCTTCGACGTGTACCAGTCGCGCGGGCGCCGCTTCGAGCACAACCTCGACGACACCATCGACTGGCTCGACCAGAACAAGCGCGAGCCGTTCTTCCTGTTCGTGCACGGTTACGACGCGCATCGGCCCTACTACTCGAAGTCTGCCGACAAGACGGCGCTCGGCATGTCGGCCAGCGTGGACGCCGACCAGGGCCGCTTTTGCCTCAGCGACGACCGCGCCAAACCCGACGACGCGCGGCTCGAGAAGATCGTGCGCTACTACGACGCATCGATTCATCACGGCGACCGCGCCATCGGCGTGCTGCTCGAGACGCTCGAGCAGCTGAAGCTGATGGACAACACCATCATCCTGCTCACGTCCGACCACGGCGAGGAGTTCTTCGAGCACGGCAACTGCGACCACGTGCGCTTCCTGTACGAGGAGTCGGTGCACGTGCCGTACATTCTCTACGTGCCGCGCCTGGTCGAGAAGGCCAGGCACCACGCGGGCCTCACCCCCGCGTCCATCTCGGTTGCGCGCACGCTGCTCGACGCGGTTGGCATCGAGCACGCGATGCCCGGCGTGACGCTCTTGCCGATGATCCACGGCGACCAGAACAAGGGCTTCCCCGTCGTCTACAGCGAGGCCGACAGCGCGGCCGGCAGCCTCGGCAGCCGCGGCCGCACCACCGCCATCACCAAGAACGAGATCAAGCTGATCTCCTACACCGAGGAAGGAACCGACGAGGCCTACGACCTGGCCGTGGATCCCCGCGAGCTCGAGCCGCTGCCCGAGCGCAGCCCGGCCTACCTGCTCAGGCAGTCGCTGCGCGCGTGGATGGCGTCGATGCGGGCGCTGCCGCGGCCGGACAAGCCGCGCGACAAGGACGCGGAGAAGGCGGCGCGCGACTCCGGGACGGAAGAGTATGCGGAGCCGGAGTCGCCGGAGGAGAGCGCGGGGTCGAAGCGGGCGGAGCCGGGGGCGGTGACATCGCCGACTCCCTCGCCCTCCCCTGCTGGTTCGGTTGGCGCTTCACGCGAGCGGCCGGCGGCTTCTGCGAAGAAGGAACGGGGCGGGAGGAAGCCGGATCGGTCGTCGTCGTCTTCTTCTTCGAAGAAGGCTGCGCCGGGGGACGAGGAAGAGGAGATGGAGGTGCCGAAGGAGCTTGAGGAGGACCTCAGGTCGCTCGGGTATCTCGAGTAGTCGCCTGCCCTGTGCTGCGAGTAAGCCCGCGCCGCGGCGCGCGAATTGCGACTTCCGCAGGCTCCGGTATAAGCGCCGGTGGATCCCCGGTAGCTCAGTTGGTAGAGCGGGTGACTGTTAATCACCATGTCGCTGGTTCGAGTCCGGCCCGGGGAGCCAAAATCCTTTCAGTCTGAATCTCTCTCTTCGGGTTGCCGCGCCGTGCCCAGGTCGGGGTGGCGCGGATAGCGCCGTGATATCGCGGTAGTGTCCCGATGACGGCGGCCAAAACTCGGCGCCGGCCTGTCAACCACGAGGGCGGTGCCGCCGGGCATCGGCGGTGCTTTCTCGGGCCGCTCCCGCTCTCTGGGCGTAGTACTGGAGGAGACTCGCGAGACCGTTCAACAGCGTGCGACAGGTCGGATCTCGTACTCCTTCCTTCAAAGCTCGAAGGCCCGCTGTCCCCCGCCCAGAACATCTTCGCCGAGTTTGCGAACGCCTGTGAGTCCATCGCACCCATATGTTTTGCCGACACATTGTCCGGCAACTAGCCACTCCCGGCGTCAAAAACCCCGGAGCCGTCGAGCGGCCACCTTCCATCAGTTCTCCGACTCGTGAAGAATCCCTCTCTGGATACTGCTCTTC
>JBHEOD010000028.1:0-404 GCA_046261745.1 Binatia bacterium | reverse complement strand
TTGCGGCCCCCGGCGAGAGCCTGATTTAGACGCGTGAGGCGGACACTAAGGATGATTCTAACAGGGCCTTCTATTCACACCGCACTCAAGAGAGGCGACATAACGATTCGGCCGTTCGACAAATCTCAACTCAACCCAAACAGTTACAACTATCATCTAGGCGGTTCGCTAGTGACACTTGGTGCCAGCGCTAAACCGCTGCGTGAGATCGTCCTGCCATCACGTGGGTACATTTTGAAGCCCGGCACGGTTTACCTTGGTGCAACACTAGAGCAGATCGGCAGCAGCAGGTACGTCACACTCCTCCTCGGGCGTTCATCGATTGGACGACTTGGGATTTTCCTGAACGTAACAGCAGATCTCGGGCACCTGGGCTGCCGTTCACATTGGACACTCGAGCTAAC
>JBHEOD010000279.1:0-524 GCA_046261745.1 Binatia bacterium | reverse complement strand
GGCGCACACCGCGCATCCCGAGCATGGGGTTGTATTCCCCGAGCGCCTCGACCCGCCGTGTCACATCCGATACCGGCAGATCGAGCGCGTCGGCCAGTTGCAGATGCCCCGCGCGGTCGGCCGGCAGGAACTCGTGCAGCGGCGGATCGAACAGGCGGATGCAGACCGGCTGCCCCTGCATGATGCGGAAGAGATCGGTGAAATCGGCGCGCTGCATGGGCAGCAGACGTTCCAGCACCGCGGCGCGATCGGTGCTGGTACCCGCGAAGATCATCTCGCGCATCACCGTCAGGCGGTCATCCTCGAAGAACATGTGCTCGGTCCGGCACAGCCCGATGCCGTGCGCGTTGAAGTTGCGCGCCACCTCGGCATCGGCGGGGGTATCGGCATTGGCGCGCACATCGATGTCGCGGGCCGTGTCCGCCCAGCCCATCAGCGTCTGGAACGCCACGTCGCGCGCCGCCTCCAGCAGCGGCGCCTCACCGGCCAGCACCTCGCCGTTGGTGCCGTCGACGGTGATCGTC
>JBHEOD010000278.1:0-544 GCA_046261745.1 Binatia bacterium | reverse complement strand
CCTTGGAGGCGATCCGCGGGTCGGTGGTATAGACCCCGTCCACATCCGTGTAGATGTCGCACCGCTCGGCGTCGAACGCCGCGGCGAACGCCACCGCCGTGGTGTCCGATCCGCCGCGCCCGAGCGTGGTGATGCGGCCCTCGGGGCTGATCCCCTGAAACCCGGCGACCACGGCCACGCGCATGCCTTCGGCGAATTTCGCGGTAATGTTGGCGGTGGGGATCTCCTCGATCCGGGCGGCGGATGGCCGACACGATGACGATCACGTCATGGCCGCGCGCGACCTCGACGCCGACGCGCTTGGCCGCGCGGCGGATGCGGTCGGTATTGGCGACCGAGGTGCCGCCGAATTTCATCACGAGAACCGACATCGCGCGCGGGTCCTGAGGCCAAGGATCGCCCGCCCTCTACGCGCGGGACGCTGCCAGTGCAACACTCTGTGCAAGCGGCGGGGCAAGGGTCGGCGCAAGGGGCGGTGCAGGCGGCGGCAGGAAAGACAACACGACAAAAAGAATCGGAATTGACATTCCCGACTCTTTCACTC
>JBHEOD010000277.1:0-545 GCA_046261745.1 Binatia bacterium | reverse complement strand
CACTCCGGCCCGACCTTGGCGACGCCTCGCAAACTGAATCGCCGAAAGCCCAGGCACGACTTGATCCAACCGAACGGCGGCTCGGCCAGACATTTGCGGCGACGGTAGCGCGCGCCGCCGATCTTCGTCGCCAGCTTGCGCTTCATTCTCATCGTCGCTTCGAGCCCGGCGCTGATGCCGTCAGCGAGCTTCTTGCCTTCCCGGCCGAGTGCGACGTAGCCGTCGATCCCGCGCTCTTCGAGAGTTTGCAGGTTGGATTCCGAGCGGTAACCGGCATCGGCCAGCACGCGCGTCGATTGTTCGCCGACCATTGCCTCGACGGCATCCAGCATCGGCACGAGCCGGCCCGCGTCACTCGCTTCGTTGCTCACCTCGATTGCGACGATGATCTGCGAATGGGCATCGACGGCCGCCTGCGCGTTGTAGCACTGGTCGAATCCGTGCGAGGCCTTCATGATGCGGGAGTCCGGATCCGTGAAATTGTCCTGCTTCTTGTCGGGGACCTCGCCGAATTTCCGCTTGAAAACCGGCCCACGCTTGCCGGC
>JBHEOD010000276.1:0-546 GCA_046261745.1 Binatia bacterium | reverse complement strand
GTCCACGGCAGGGCGCGGATCGTCGACATCACCCCGGGACGCGTCCAGGAGGCGCTCGATCAGGGCAACGTGGTGATCGTGGCCGGCTTCCAGGGGGTCAGCCAGGACACCAAGGACATCACCACGCTCGGGCGCGGGGGCTCGGACACCACCGCGGTCGCTCTGGCGGCCGCGCTCGACGCCGATGTGTGCGAGATCTACACGGATGTCGACGGGGTCTTCACCGCCGATCCACGCATCGTGCCGACCGAAGAGATGCTCGAGATGGCGGCGCAGGGTGCCAAGGTCCTGCAGGTCCGCTCGGTCGAGTTCGGGCGCAACCACAACGTGCGTATCCACGTACGGTCGTCGTTCAGTTACAACGATGGCACATGGGTCGGCCCAGAGGAGGACATTGTGGAGGACGCCATCATCTCCGGTGTCGCGCACGACACCTCGGAGGCCAAGCTCACCATCCAGCAGGTCCCGGACCGGCCCGGTGTCGCTTCACGCCTGTTCTCGGCCCTTGCCGACGACAACATCAACATCGACATGATCGTGCAGAAC
>JBHEOD010000275.1:0-565 GCA_046261745.1 Binatia bacterium | reverse complement strand
TGCTGGCGGCCGTGCTGGGGCCCAGCCTCTCCACCACGATCATCGTCATCGGCGCGACGGTGTGGGCGCGCTACGCGCGCGTCGTGCGTGCCGAGGTGATGAGCCTGCGCGAGCGCGACTTCATCACCGCCGCGCGGGCGCTCGGCGCGTTCGACGGCCGCATCATCTGGAAGCACGTGGTCCCCAACGTGCTCACATCGGTGATCGTGCTCGCCAGCCTGCAGGTCGGCTCGATCATCATCCTCGAGTCCGCGCAAGACGTGAGGGTTTTCCTCGGCGGCATCGTCACCGAGACGAACACGTTCTCGCCCATCCCCACCGGGATCGACGATTGGGTCGTCGTGCGCGACCTCGCCGACGCCGAGGCCGGCGGCGCGCTGGAGGCCTTCGCGCAGGAGGCGGCCGCGCGCGGCGACGAGCTCGCGTTCGGGCTCTACGCCTTCGCCATGCCCGCGGGCGTCACCACCCGGGCGGCCTGGACCGGCCTGCGCGACGAGCTGCTGGGCATGCTCGAGGCCGCGATGCCGGTCGACACAGTGCTGCTGCCACTGCACGGGGCCATGGT
>JBHEOD010000274.1:0-621 GCA_046261745.1 Binatia bacterium | reverse complement strand
AACCGCAGTCCTTCCCAGGAGAAACGATCGCCGCGCACCTGCGCATCGACATCGAAGTTCTCGAGGCTGCCGCGCGCGGTCGCCGTTGCTTCGACGCGCCCGGCGATGGCGGCCTGCGTTGGTTCGGCCAGCCTCGAGAGGTTGTCGAGCACCAGGCGCGCGTTGGCCTCGAGACTCTCGCCGCCCGCGCCGACCTTGCCCGTTGCCGCCACGCTGATGCCGGTCGATGTCAGCGTGAGGTCGCCGCCGGCGGGGCCGCGCGGAGCGCCGTGGAGGTTCACATCGAGCGTCGATGCGCCGCCGAGCAGCGCGTTCCAGCCGGCTTCCCCGATGACCACATCGGCCGTCTTCGCTCGCACCTTCGCGTCGAGGACCTCCCAGTCGGACCTGGCCGTGAGATCGAAAACCGCCGTGGCCGTCCCTGCGACCGGCATCTCCACCAGCGGCCCGAGGGTTTCGAGGCTGCTGGCGTCGGCCTGGAGCGACGCCTTCATCGAGCTCCACTCGTCGGCGAACGACAGCGGGCCTTCGACGGTGAGCGCGTCGCCCGCGAGCTTCACGCTCTCGGCGACGAGCGTCCCGGCGTCGAGATCGACGCGGCCGGCGGCGGTCAGCCGCGCC
>JBHEOD010000273.1:0-664 GCA_046261745.1 Binatia bacterium | reverse complement strand
ATCGTCTGGGACGGGTCGGATTTGCACGGGCTGAACGCCTCGGGCCGGTCCCCGGCGGGGTGGACGGCCGAGCGTTTCGCGGGTCGGGACACAATGCCCGAACGCGGCTGGGACTCGGTGACAGTTCCGGGTGCCGTCGGCGGCTGGGTCGCCCTGTCGGAAAGGTTCGGCAAGCTGCCCTTCGCCGCGCTGTTCGAACCCGCTATCGCGCTCGCCGAAAAGGGTTTCGCGCTCTCCCCGGTGATTGCCACGCTCTGGGCCCGTGGTGCCGAGGTGTTAAAGGATCAGCCTGGCTTTGCAGACCACTTCATGCCCGAAGGTCGCGTGCCGATTGCAGGCGAACGCGTCCGAAATCCCGATCTGGCCTCCAGCCTGCGGGCGATCTCCGAGACGAAAGGTGAGGCGTTCTATCGCGGGGCGATGGAGGACGCCGCCCGCCACGGTGCGGCGCTTACCCTCGGCGACATGGCGGCAAATGCGCCGGACTGGTGCGGGACAATCTCGGCCGCGTTCGATGATGTCGAACTGCACGAGATCCCGCCGAACGGCCAGGGCATCGCAGCGTGCATGGCTCTGGGCATGCTCTCGCATACCGGCGTGCGCGACCTCGGCCCCGACGACCCAAAGGCCATCCACCTGATGATCGAGGCTATGAAACTCGCGC
>JBHEOD010000272.1:0-673 GCA_046261745.1 Binatia bacterium | reverse complement strand
AAACACCGGGACCTCAAAGCTCTGCGCGCAGGCTAGCCGGCGTTCCTGGGCGCCGCATCATGATCTGCCGGATGAACGCCGTGCTCTTCGAGGTACTTTCTGGTAGCGCAGTCGGGAAAACGCCGGCGCGGGCTGCGTCGGCTGCAAGTGCGAGCTAGCCGCCGCCGATGCGCGACTACTTCTTCACGGCAGAGAGCGTGGCGCGAAGGAACTTGTTGACCTTCTTGGAGGAGTCGAAGACCTGCGCAACATCGGGCTCGATTAAAACGAGCACCCCGCCGCCCTTGTGCGCAAACTCCTTCGCAAACCGATTCGGCCGGGCGTTCGAGAAATCATACTCCGCCCGCATCTCGGTTGCGGCTCTCGCTTTCTTCCCAGTGCTACTCTTCTTCGTAGGCATGTCGTTCGTTGCGCGTGGCGATTTTCGCAAGGGTCCGCGAACGCAGTTGCCGCGTCGTCAAATGCGACGCCGTGCTTCCGTCGGTTGATCGCGGCCTTCGCCGGATCCCAAGTGAAGAAGGTTTTCACTGACTCAATCCGAGATTGATTTGCAGCGCGTTGTTATGACCTTCACCATTTGCTCGTTCGAGTGAATAAGGGTCAGCTGGCGCCGATCCTTTGAAAAGATGAGAGTGTAGTGCGCTGAATGGAAGCGATTGGGATCGGAGCCTAC
>JBHEOD010000271.1:0-674 GCA_046261745.1 Binatia bacterium | reverse complement strand
GACCTGCTGCTCGAACTGCTCAAGCGCTGGGACGCGCGCCGCGTGCTCGTGTTCACGCGCACCAAGCATCGCGCCAAGCGCCTCGCCGAGAAGCTCGACGGCCGCGGGCTGTTCGTCACCTCGCTTCAGGGCAACCTGTCGCAGCGCAAGCGCCAAGAGGCGCTCGATGGCTTCAAGCGCGGCGACGTGCACGTGCTGGTCGCCACCGACATCGCCGCCCGCGGCATCGACGTGGCGCTGGTCTCGCACGTCGTGAACTACGACGTCCCCGACACCGAGGAGGCCTACGTGCACCGCATCGGTCGCACCGGGCGGGCACCGCGGCGGTGCCGGTCGCGGCGGTCGCCCCGCGCCAGCCCGTGGCCGCGGCGACGCCGGGGGTGGCCGTCCGGCCGCCCCGCAAGGCAGCCGACCGGCTGCCGGACAGGGCGGTCGCCCTGCCCCGGCGCGCGACGGGGCGGGTGGCGCGGGCGGTTCGCGGCCGCGCCGCCGTGGCCGCGGCGGCAGCGCCGAGCGCCGCTGACCGGCGACCTCGAACCCCTCCACCCTGATCGGCGCGCGCCGGGGCGTCACCCCGGCGCGCGCCGTTTGGGCTCGGGCCCGACGGAGACCGACGACGACGCCCGTTCGCGCCGCGCGGTGCGGCGCTTCAGGTCAGTACGATCGCGTAGTAG
>JBHEOD010000270.1:425-691 GCA_046261745.1 Binatia bacterium | reverse complement strand
GGGTGAGGGGGCGCAGCAGTACGCTGATGTGGGCCTCGCCGGGCAATTCGTTGTTCGTTGCCTGCTGCAGCTGCAATTCCAGGCGGGGTTCGCCCACCAGCAGCATGCCGGGAACCCGGTCACATTGGGTGCGGATGTCCCTGCGCAGTTGCAGCAGTTCTGCCAGCACGGTGGACTCGATGTGGTGGGCGTCGTCGATGACCAGGACCGGGCGGCGGGTATCCTGGCCCAGGCTGCATAGCAATTGCGCCAGGGGTGTGTCTTCG
>JBHEOD010000270.1:0-374 GCA_046261745.1 Binatia bacterium | reverse complement strand
CCGGTGTCCCCTTTGAAGATCAGCAGGTTGTCGTCATTGTGCAGGTGTTCGAGAAGCACGCCCAGGGGCATGTCCAGGGCGGGGTCGGTGTACAGGAAGACATCGCCCGCCGCGGCGTCGAAGGGCTGGCGTTCCAGACCGTGACGCAGCAGGCAGTCCATGGGCAGCGGGTCCTGGTGGGGTGTTTCCGGGGATTGGGTCATGTAGGGGCCTCGGGGTGGAACAGACGGGCGTGTTCGGCGATGGCGAAGCGGTCGGTCATGCCGGCGATGTAGTCGGCGACGGCCCTGGCCTGCCCGGTCGCGCCATGGTTCTCGCTGCGCCGCAGGGCTTCTTGCTGGTGTTCCGGGGGCAGTAGGGTGATGTTGTCCATG
>JBHEOD010000027.1:11040-32214 GCA_046261745.1 Binatia bacterium | reverse complement strand
GGAGTCTCCGCGCCCGCCGGCTTCACTTTCGTCTTCGCCGCGGCCTTGCGCTTGGGTGCGGGCGTCGCGCCGTCTCCCGCGTCGGTCGCAACTTCCGGCTCGGCGGCAGCATCCGCCGACGCCGCCTTCGGAGCTGCGGACGCCGCCTTCGGAGCTGCAGTCTTCTTCTTCGTAGTCGAGGCCACCTAGTCGTCCTTGCGTCCGCGACCGCGCGGCTTGGGCACGCCCTTGTGGAAAGGCTTGCGCGGCTCGGGTCTTTCGCGCTCGCGGGGTCGCGCAGGACCGTCGCCGAAGCGCGGCTTGCCGCCGCCGAAGCTTCCGCCTCCACGATCGTCGCGCTCACGCGCGGCGCCCATCGGACCGCGCGGCGGACCGAAGCCGCCGCCGCGCGAGGGGCCGCCGAAGCCGCCGCCCGTTCCACGAGGAGGACCGAATCCGCCCGTGCGCGGGCCGTCGTCGCGACCGCGCGGCGGACCGCCGAAACGTCCGCGCGGCGCATCGTCACGATCGCGCGGCGCGCCGCCGAAACGGCCGCGAGGTGCATCCCCGAAGCGCGGCTTGTCGTCGCGCGAATCGTCACGCGGGCGCGAGAAGCCGCCGCGCTGTTCGTAGGGTCCCTTCGGGCGGAAGCCGGGGCCGCCGGGGCGCTTGTCGCGATCGTCGCCGCCATCGAAGCGGCGCGGCTTGTCATCGCGCGAATCGTCGCGCGGCCGCGAGTAGCCGCCGCGCTGCTCGTAAGGTCCCTTGGGCCGGAAGCCCGGCCCGCCCGGACGCTTCTCGCGATCGTCGTCGCGACGCGCATCGCGGTCGTCCGCGCGACGAGGAGGCCCATCGCGATCGAAGCGAGGAGGAGGCGAGTCACGGTCGAAACGTCGCGGCGGCGCTTCGCCGTCGCGAGCACGCGGAGCGCGCGGCTGGTCGAAGTCGCGATCGCTGCTGCGTGCCGCCTTGTCGGCAGCGGCGGCGCGCGCCGGCTTGTCTTGCTGCGCGGCCTTCTCGACCGCACGGCCACGGATGCGCGAAAGCTCGTTGATCGTAAGGTCGAGGTCTTCGTCGCGAACCAGCGGGTTCACGATGCGGCGGCGGCGCACGGCATCGTCCGACATCACGCCATGGACGGTGTCCTCGTCGTAGTACGCGGCTTTCACCACGCGTTCACCGGCCGGCGAGACGAGTTCCGAGCCGCCCCAGAACGACACGCCGTCCTCGACGCCGACGCGGTTGCTGTAGGCCACCCACACGCCGAACGAACGCGCCATCACCTGCAGGTAGGACTCCCACGAGCGGGCGTTCGCGTCGGCCTCGCCCTCGGTCGTCACGCCGCGCGCCGGCGACGCCGACGGCACGACGATCAGCGTGGCGCCGTCGCAGGCCGCCACGGTGAGCGCGCTCGGATGAAGCATGTCTTCGCAGACGAGCAGGGCCACGCGCCCGCACTTGGTGTCGAACGCCGCGATGCCGCGACCGCGCGCGAAATAACGCTGCTCGTCGAACATTCCGTAGGTGGGCAGGTAAGCCTTGCGATGCAGGGCCACGCAGCGACCGCCCTCGAAGTAGGCCGCCGCGTTGTAGAACAGGTGATCGGGCGTTTCCTCGACGAGGCCGATCACGAACGCGACTTCCTCGGAGAGTTTCTCGAGTTCCTTGAAGGTGTCGCTGTCGCGCTTGATCGCAACGTCCGGGACGGAGTCCTTGAGGCGGTAGCCGGTGAGGCTGAGTTCGGGAAAGACCAGCAGGTCACAGCCGTCGGCGGCGGCCTTTGCGATGGCCCCGCGGTGGCGTTCCATGTTGGCGGCCACGTCGCCGAGAGTGGGCGAAAGCTGGGCCAGCCCGATACGCGGGCCCTTGGCCGGCCGCCTCACGGATTCATCTTTGTTCGACATCGGGGATCCTCTGGAGGGCCAGGGCGGCAGCCTCTCTTCTTCGTTCGACTGCGCTTGTTTGCACTCGGGCGCGGTGCCTGCGCTGCCCGCGCCATCCGGACAGGCCGGCGCCGTGCTCAGGACGGACCCGCTCCTGCCGGCCCGCGGCCGGACACTATGCAGAGCACGGGCCCTTTACCAGCGTTCCCCGGCGCTGCGCGAAGTCAGCTTCGCGGTGCCGTCTTCGCGACCATGCGCACCACCGACGCGTCGCCGCCAAGCAGCGCCACGTTGCGGAGCGCCACCCACGCCAGCTCTTTGGACTCCTCGCTGAGGACGAGCGGCTCGGCGTCGTCCGCCTCGAGCAGGAAGCGCACGTCGTAGTGCCAGTGCTCGGGCTCGTCCTTGCGGGCGGGGATTCGGTGCACGTCGCAGTCGAAGATCGACGTGGAGACCACGCGCAGCGTGGAGAGTCCCGACTCTTCACGAGCCTCGCGCACCGCAACGTCGAGGATGTCGGATTGACCATCGGCGTGGCCGCCGAGTTGCAGCCAACGCTCGAGCTTGCGGTGGTGCGTGAGCAGGCACCGCGATCGCGACGCGTTTACGATCCACGCCGAGCCGGTCACATGGCCTTCGAGCAGGGTCCGCTGGAAGCAGTCCGTGTTCGCGCGCACGAATGCGGCGATGCGACCACGCGCCTGGTCGTCGGCAGCCTCCAAGGGCCGGTAGGTTTCCAGCAGGGAGAGAAGGCAGCGTCGGTGCATGGCAGGTATCCGGTCCGCACCGGCGGCGGGTCAGTTTGCGCTCAGCTCCACGCGAAGACCGGCTGCTCGAAATGGGCCACGCGCGTGTTGCGACCCCAGACGGCAACTTCACGAAGCTGGTAGAGCACGGCCGCCGTGGGGGCGTGGACATTGGTGCCCATGAGCGGAATGGAGATGACCTCGCGGGGGCTTTCGGGAATTCGCCGGAGCTGCGGGATCTCGGGATGCTCGAGATCGGCGACGGGGATGCGGTAGACCTCGGCAACCTCGGAAGGATTCGCGACGAGCGTGGCCTGGCGCGGAGCCCAAACCACCACCGGCGTGATCACGTACCCGGAGCGCGTCGGATAGTCGTCGAGCATGCCGAGCACGCGCTCGGGACCGGCTTCGAGCCCGACTTCCTCGTACAACTCACGCAGTGCCGCCTGGGCCGCTGTTTCGCCGTGCTCGAGACGCCCGCCCGGCAACGCCCACTGGCGGCTGTGCGAACGCATGCGCGCCGCGCGGCGCGTGAGCACGAAGCATGCGCGTTGCGAATCGTCGCAGACCAGAGTGACCGCGACGGCGGCGGCTTTCAGACAGGAGCGGGGATACGCGCGGCGCTGGAACGTGCCGAGGTTGGCACTGACTCGCCGCTTGAAATCGCAGTCGAAGAGAAAGCCCCCGCACTCCATGCATCGAAGGATAACGGCGACCGACAAGATGTCGAGCGTGGAGCTGCGCGTTCGGGTCGAAGTGGAAGCGATGCCGCGGACGGTCGCCGTTTCGACACGGCCGGGACGATGCCGCCGCCGACAAGCTCAGTGCACCGGCGCGTCGAGCGGCGACGGCTCGGCGAGTTCCGGAGGTGCAGGCGGCGGAAAATCCTCCAGCATGGGATCCTCGATGGGCGGCGAAGCGGTCGAATCTCCAACGGGAGGCTCGCCGGGCCGCGGCACGATCGGAACGCGCGGCTGCAGCCACAGTTTCCCCGGCATGGGCGGCCCTTCGAGCACGCTGCCCGCCGGCGAAAGCTCCTCGACGGCGCTGAGCACCGACGCCACCAGCGTCGCCCGGACCTCCGGAACCATCGCGTGCCCGACGCCGGACCACGAGCGAAGGTTCGCGTCGAAGCCGTTGATGCGCAGCGCCTCGACCGTCCATCGTGCCCACTGCACCGAAATCAGCGGATCGTTTTCGCCATGAAGCGAAAGGATCTTCGGAAGCGGACGCGTCTTCGGCCTTTCGGCGGGCCACATCGCTGAAGGAAGGTAGCCGCTGACCGGAATTGCCGCGGCGACGAACTCGGGATGGGAAGACGCGAGCGCGAACGACAGCATGCCCCCCTGCGAGAAGCCGCAGACGACCGTACGCGCCGGACCTTCGTGGCGTTTGGCCAGCGATGCCAGCAGCCTGGCCAGCCGGCCGGTCGCGAGACGAATGCCTTCGACCAGTTGTTCTTCCCCTTCGCCGCCGTCGGACGCGCGGAACTCGAACCATGAAAACCCGTCGGCGCCGTGCGGCATCGGAGCGCGCGGCACCACCACGCGCGCCCTGGCCGGAAGGTCGTCGAGCAGCAGGCGGAAGGATTCCGGACGATCGCCGAGTCCGTGGATCGCCACGACGACCGGAAGCGGATCGTCGGCGGCAGCGCCGCCGGTGACAATCTCGAGATACTGAAGACCGCTCGCCTCGTCGCGTTTCAGCTCATCGGCCGCGTGCGCCACGCCCACCGTGAGGACGAGCGCGGCCACCAGCGCGGCCATAGTCGCCAGCGGCGAGAAAATGGGGTCTGACCCCAATTTCATGGGGTGGCCTCGGCGATGGTTCCGGAAGCGAGCAGCGATTCGATCTGGCCGGGGCCGTAGCCGGCCTCGGCCAGCACGTCGCGCGTGTCGGCGCCGAGGGCCGGCGCGACGGCGGTCGCGTCAACCCGGCAGCGCTCGAAACGCGGCGCAGGTCCCGGACGAAGAAGCCCGTCCGATTCGACGAACGTCCCGCGCGCCGACATGTGCGGGTGCGTGGCGGCCTCGCCGATCGACAGCACGGGGGCGAAGCACGCGTCGCTGCCCTCGAGCAGCTCGCACCACTGGTCGCGCGTCTTCGTGCGAAACACCGCCGCGACCGCTTCGCGCATCGCGGGCCACGCATCGCGATCGTGCTGGAATCCGAGCGTCGCGGCTTCGAGACCAAGGCGCGCGAGCAACTCCGCCCAGAACTGCGGCTCGATCGCGCCCACCGCCACGAACTTGCCGTCGGACGTCTCGTAGGTGCCGTAAAACGGCGCGCCGCCGTCGAGGAAGTTCGAGCTGCGCTGTTCGTGCCAGAAGCCGATGTTCTGCATCACGTAGAAGATCGACATCAGCGACGCGGCGCCGTCGACCATCGCGGCATCGATGACGTCGCCCTTGCCCGAGCGCGTCCGTTCGAGCAGCGCCGCGAGCACGCCCATCACGAGGTAGAGCGCGCCGCCGCCGAAGTCTCCCACCAGGTTGAGCGGCGGAAGCGGCCGGTCGCTCGTGCCGATCGCGTGCAGCGCTCCGGTGAGGGCCACGTAGTTGATGTCGTGACCGGCTGCGGCGGCCAGCGGCCCCTGCTGTCCCCAACCCGTCATCCGCGCGTACACGAGGCGCGGATTGCGCAGCATGCAGGCCTGCGGGCCGATGCCGAGCCTTTCGGCCACGCCCGGACGAAAGCCTTCCAGAAAGACGTCGGCATCCTCGGCGAGGCGAAGCACCACTTGGGCGCCGCGTTCGCTCTTGAGATCGACGGCCACCGAGCGGCGACCGCGGCCGAGCACGTCAAGGCGGGGATCGGTCCAGGTGCCGGCAGGATCGGGGCGCGTGCGATCGATGCGCACCACCTCGGCGCCGAGATCGGACAGAAGCATGCCGGCGAACGGAACCGGGCCAATGGCGGCGATCTCGAGAACGCGAATACCGCTGAGCGGTCCGGGACGGCGTCGCATGGGGCTGCATAGGGGCCGAGTCGGGCGAGGTCAAGGCAACCGTCTCTCGCGTTCGCCCGTCGCGTGCAGGCGCACGAACCAAGCCCGTCGGTCGGCAAGAAGCCGCAGCAGACGCAGCTAGAAAAGTCGCCCGACAAGCGCAGCGAACGCCTGCTCGACGCGCAGCGGGCGAACGCCGAGCGTCACCGCGCGAAAGCCTGCCGTACGCAGCAGGCCGAGTTCGTAGTCGACGAAGCCGCCTTCGGGGCCGACGACGAGCGTGACGGCCTCGCCGCCTGCGGATGGACAAGGCTCGGCGCCGCCGGGATCGGCCACCAGGCGCAGCGAGTCGCCCGCGAGCGTGCCGAGCACATCCTCCACGAAGGGCCGGAAGCGCAGATGCTTCTCGACCACCGGCAGCATCGTGTCGCAGCTTTGCTCGAGGCCATCGATCAGTTGATCGCGGATCGATTCGTCGCCGAGCACCGGGCTTTGCCAGTACGACTTCTCCACGCGTCGCGAGCCGAACAGCGCGATGCGCTTGATGCCGAAAGCCGTCGCCGCGCCGAGCACGCGGTGCAGCACGCGAGGGCGCGGCAGGGCCAGCGCCAGCGTGCACGCGAGCGGCGGCGGCGGCGCATCCTCGAGTTGGGTGTCGAGCACGACGGCGTCAGGCGACACGCTCACCACCACGCCGGTGCCCACCTTCCCGCCGATCACTCCGACGCGAAGCTGCTTGCCCACGGTGGCGCGGTGGATCGTCGCAATGTGCCCGGCGCGGCGGCCGCCTACCTGCGCACGAGTACCGTTGAGCTCGCCGGGCTCGAGCAGAACGAGGTTCATGCGATGCGCTGCGCGAGGGAATCTTCGTCGAACTTCCACGGGCCGCGCCGCGTCGAGCCCTGCAGGCAGCGCGCGAGGCATTCGAGGAAGCGCTCGCGCTTCCACTGCTCGGCGCCGAGGCTGGCCAGATGGTCGTTGCGCACCTGGCAATCGATCAGTTCAAAGCTCCACAGCGCGAGCTGGCGCGCGAGGTGAACGAGCGCAACCTTCGATGCGTCGCGCTGGCGCGAGAACATCGACTCACCGAAGAACGCGTGGCCGATCGACACGCCGTAGAGTCCGCCGACGAGCACGCCGTCGCGCCATGTTTCCACGCTGTGCGCGAAGCCGAGGGCGAACAGCGCCTCGTAGGCGCGAATCATGTCGTCGGTGATCCACGTGCCGAGTTGGCCGTCGCGAGGCGCCGCTGCGCAGCCGCGAATCACGTCGCCGAAAGCCTGGTCGAGCGTCACCTCGAAGTGCTGCGAGCGAATGCGGCGCGCCAGCGAACGGTGCACGATCAGCGATGCGGGATGGAGCACCCCGCGCGGATCCGGCGAAAACCACAGGATCGGCGTGTCGTCGGTGTACCACGGGAAGATGCCCATGGCGTAGGCGAGCAGCAGGCGGTCGGGCTCGAGATCGCCGCCGACCGCGAGCAAGCCGCTCGGCTCGGCCTCTTCGGGCGGCGGAAACGCCAGCGTCTTTCCGAGTCGATAAACCGTCAACGTCTCGCCTGCCGAAACCGCCGGCCGATGGCGGCGCACGTTCGCCGCGTGACGCGCTGCGAATGTTGCGGCCGTGCGGCGGCGGTTTGTGGCGGAGACTCTTAGCCCGTAAGTACGGCGCCGCAACCGCTCTGCGAGCGGACCCCGGGCAGCGAGCCCCCTGGCAACGAACCGGCCGCGAGCCGTCGAGACAGCAATGAGCGAGACCATCACTGGGGAAGGCGACCGGGCCGCCGCATCGGCGGACGACGAGGCGAAGGCCCGCCACCACTACCACGACCTGCGCGTCGCTCGTGTCGTACGCGAAACCTCCGACGCGAGTTCCATCGTCTTCGAGATCCCGGCGTCGCTCGCGCCCCTGTTCGAGTACCAGTCCGGGCAGTTCCTGACGCTGCAGATCCCGCACGCCGGCAAGACGCTCTACCGCTGCTACTCGCTGGCAAGCTCGCCGGTCGTCGAAAGCGAGCACAAGGTGACCGTCAAGCGCGTCGCCGACGGCCGCATCTCCAACTGGCTCAACGACACCCTGAAGGCTGGAGACGTCGTCAAGGTGCTGCCGCCGGCCGGCCAGTTCGTGCTCGGCGAAACCGGCGCCGACCTGCTGCTGTTCGCCGGCGGAAGCGGCATCACGCCGGTCATCTCCATCGTCAAGACCGCGCTCGCGAATACGTCGCGGCGCCTGCACCTCGTGTACGCCAACCGCGACGAAGCCTCGATCATCTTTCGCACCGAGCTCGACGAGCTGGTCGCGCGTCACGGCGACCGGCTCCGCATCGTGCATCGCCTCGACGTGCGCGACGGCTTCATCGACGACGCCGCCGTGCGCAGCCACGTCGAAGGGCGCACCGCCTGTGAGGCCTACATCTGCGGCCCGGGCCCTTTCATGGACACCGTCGAACGCACGCTCCTGGCGGCCGGGCTGCCCGCGGCCAGCATTCACATCGAACGCTTCGCCTCGCTCGAAAACGAGAAAGAAGTGGCCGGCGGCGCCGGCCCGCTGCGCAAGGTGGAACTGACGCTGGACGGCGCCGACCAGACCATCGAGGTTCGCGAAGGCGAGACCGTACTGCACGCCGCCAAGCGCTGCGGCCTCGAGCCGCCCTCTTCCTGCGAGAGCGGCTTTTGCGGGTGCTGCATGGCCAAGCTCGTGCGCGGCAAGGTCCACATGCTTCACAACGACTTCCTGAGCGCCGCCGAGGTGGAGGAAGGATGGGTGCTCACCTGCCAGTCGGTGCCGGACACCGACGACTGCAAGGTGGAGTACCCCGAATAGGCCGCACGGCCGCTTCCGCCGCTTGCCTCGGCGCGCGCCACCCACCATAGGGTCCGGTCATGCGACGGGCCACGCTCCTGGTAATGCTCGCCTACGGGGCCGCCCTCGCGCTCGCGCTGATCGCCGGGCGAGCGATGGACGGCCACCATCCCCTGATGGTCGCGCTGGTGGCCGACTCGGCCGCCACCATCGCGATCTTCGCGTTCAGCATGGCCTTCGACAACTCGAGCTTCTACGACGCGTACTGGAGCGTGGCGCCGCTGCCGATCGCGCTGTACTGGGCCGGCGTCGAAAGTGCCGACGGAGCCAATCCGGTGCGACAGGCGATGGTGCTGTTCGCACTTGCACTCTGGGGCGCGCGCCTGACCTGGAACTGGTATCGCGGCTGGCACGGCCTCGGCCACGAGGACTGGCGCTACGTGGATATTCGCGCGAAGTCGGGCAAGGCCTGGCCGCTGGCAAGTTTGGCGGGCGTTCATTTTTTTCCCACACTGATCGTGTTCGCCGGACTGCTGCCGGTCTACTCGGCGATGACGTCGCCGGCGCCGCTCGGACTGCTCGACTTCGTCGCGTTCGTCATCGCCGTGGGCGCCACGTTCATCGAGGGTATCGCCGACCAGCAGCTTCGCCGCTATCTCGACCGCCGCAGCAGTCACGAAGAGATCCTCGCCACCGGGCTGTGGAAGTACTCGCGCCATCCCAATTATTTCGGCGAGATTTCGCTGTGGTGGGGGCTGGCGCTGTTCGGACTTGCCGCCGATCCGCACTGGTGGTCGGTGGCCGGCGCGATCGCCATGACCGCGATGTTCGTGTTCGTCAGCATTCCGCTGCTCGACGAGCGCAGCGCCGCCAGGCGTCCCGGCTACCGCGAGCACATGAGACGGGTCTCGGCGCTCGTCCCGATGCCGCCACGAACAGCGTCGTGAAGTTTTCCGCTCAACCGCAACGAGGCCAGGGCACATGCAGCATGTCGAAGTGAAACGGCGCTTTCGCGCTCCCGTCGAAGAGGTGTGGGCCAGGTACACCGACCACGCCGACTGGAAGAACTGGGCCGGCTTCACCAGTTCGTGGCTCGAGAAGGAAGGCCGCCCGGACAAGAACGGCATCGGCTGCGTGCGCGGCTTCGGATCCAACGGCGTCAACGTCTACGAGGAAGTCGTCGAGTGGGAGCCCACGCGGCGCTTCGCATACAAGATCACCCGCGGCGGCCTGCCGATGAAGAACCACTACGGCGAGGAGATGTTCGAGCCCGACGGCGACGGCACTCTCCTCACGTGGCGCTGTCGCTTCGATTCGCGTATCCCCGGTCTTGGCTGGGTGATGCAGAAGTTCATCGAGCGCATCTTTCGCGGCGGCCTCGACGGGCTTTCCCGGAAGTATTTTCCAGATCGTTGATAGCGCCCGCCTCGCGGGCAGGTGGACCAGCCTTGCTTCGACTTTACGACTTCCACGACTCCGGCAACGGCTACAAGGTCAGGCTCCTGCTTGGCCAGCTCGGCATTGCGTACGACTACGTCGAAGTGGACATTCTCAAGGGCGAGTCGCGCACGCCCGAATTCCTCGCGAAGAATCCGAACGGCCGCATCCCGCTTCTCGAGCTGGAGGACGGCCGCCACCTGGCCGAATCGAACGCGATTCTGTTCTATCTGGCCGACGGAACCCCGTTCCTTCCGGACGAGCGCTGGGCACGGTCCCAGGTGCTGCAGTGGATGTTCTTCGAGCAGTACAGCCACGAACCCAACATCGCGACGTCGCGATTCTGGCTGCGCCACACCGAGTTCGACTCGCACCGCCGCCGGCGCTACGCCGAAAAGATCAAGGACGGCGTGGCAGCGCTGCAGACGATGGAGCAGCACCTGGCCGGCCACGCGTTCTTCGTCGCGGAGCGTTACACCATCGCCGACATCGCGCTGTACGCGTATACCCACGTTGCAGACCAGGGCGGCTTCGACCTCAGTCCGTTCGCCGCGGTCCGCGCGTGGCTCGACAGGGTGCGAAGCCAGCCGGGGCACAAGCCGATCACGGCGAGGTGATCCAAAGCGTCCGCAAGGCCGGTCGCGCGTGCATCGACGGTCGCCCTCGGCCACACTTGCGCCAAGCCATCGCCGCGCGAAAGCGCCGGCCAAGGAGAACACCGTGTCCGAGGAACTGCGCCGCACACTGAAGGAACTCCAACGCGAGCTGGCCGAGGTGGGCGAAGTGGACGCCGATCTGGAGAACCTGCTGGCCGAGATCCGCGCTGACATCGAGACTGTGATGGACCGGCCGGATCCCGACAGCTTCAGCGGTCGCCTCGCCGAAGTCGTCGAACATTTCGAAGTGACCCATCCCCGTCTCGCCACCGCGATGGGTGCCGTCATCGACCAACTCGCGCGCATGGGCGTCTGACGCACGGCGCCAGTCCATTTTCATGGGCGATTTCGAACACGTCACTCAGCTCCTCGCGCTCTCGCTCGGCGTCGCGTGGGCGTCGGGCATCAATCTCTACGCCGCTGTGTTCACGCTCGGCCTGTTCGGCGCCACCGGCAACATGTCGCTGCCGCCGGGCCTCGAAGCGCTTTCCCATCCGGTGGTGATCGGCGCCGCCGGGCTCATGTACGCCATCGAGTTCTTCGCCGACAAGATTCCTGGTGTGGACAGCGCGTGGGACGTCGTGCACACGTTCATCCGCATTCCGGCCGGCGCGATCCTCGCGGCCGAGGCCCTCGGCGACGTCGATCCCGCGCTGTCCATCGCGGCCGGCCTCGTCGGCGGCGTCGTGGCCGGCTCCATGCACATCACCAAGGCCGGCACGCGCCTGCTCATCAACACCTCGCCCGAGCCTTTCTCGAACAGTCTCGCGTCGCTGACCGAGGACGCCGCCGTCTTCGGCGGCTTGTGGATGATGACCCAGCATCCCGTGTGGTTCCTGGTGATGTTCGTCGCCGGCATGGCCGTGGTGGCGTGGGCAGTGCCGAAGCTGTGGCGCGGCATACGCATGCTCGCCGGGCGAATTGCTTCGTTCCTGCGGGGGCGAGGGTTGTCCGCCACCGCGACGGCGGGGGGACCATTTGCATCGATGCCTCTTCCGACGGCATCGCGCATCCCCGACGGCGAAGATCAGCGCCCAACCGTCTGAGACCCTGCTGTCCGCGCCCCGACGTCCGAGAAGGAAACCGATGGCCAAATTTCCAACCGAAATCGAAGAATCCGTCACCGTGCCCGCCCCCATCGAACGCGTGTATGCGTTCCTGTGGGACGTCGTCGGCTCGTCGATCTGCGTGCCCGGCATCGACCGCTGCGAGAACGTCGGTCCCGATACCTACCGCTTCATCTACAAGGAGCGCTCGACCGGGCCCGTCAGCATGACCGTGCGCTACACCGCCAGGTACCGCGGCAACGGCCGCGACGACATCTCGTTCGAGGGGATCTCGGCGGAGGAAGACAACACCGACGTACGCGGGCAACTGCGCCTGACCGCCGAAGGCGAGAACACGCGCATCACGCTCAAGCAGCGGCTTGCGCCCGACACGCCGGTGCCGTGGCTGCTGCAGTCGCTGATCCGCGGGTTCGTCGAGGCCGAAACGGCCGGCGGCGCGCGCGACTATCTCGCCAATCTGCGGCAGGCGCTGGCGCGCGCCTGAGCGTCCACGCGTTGCCTATGAGCGTCCAGCGTCTCCGATGAGCGTCCAGCGTCTCCGATGAGGACTGCGGAATGAAAGCGTTTGTGACCGGTGCGACCGGCTTGCTCGGTAACAACCTCGTGCGTGCGCTCGAGGCGGACGGCCACGACGTGGTCGCGCTGGCACGCGACAAGGGCAAGGCGGCGCGCGTGCTGCACGGAACCTCGGCGCGGCTCGTCATCGGCGACATGCGCCGCGTTCCCGACTTCGCCGAAGAGATCGCCGGTTGCGACGCGGTCTTTCACACCGCCGCGTATTTTCGCGAGGCCTTCGAGCCGGGATCGGACGACGCTGTGCTCGAGGAGATCAACATCGGCGGCACGCTGTCCCTTCTCGACGCCGCCGACCGCGCCGCGCTGCCGTGTTTCGTGCACGTGAGCTCGGGCGGCACCATCGGCCGCAAGAGCGACGGCAGTCCCGGCGACGAGACCACGCCGCCGATGCCGATGCAGACCGAGAACCCGTACTTCCGCAGCAAGATCAAAGGGGACGCCGCCATCGCCGCGTGGGTGAGCCGTAGCGGCATCTCCATCGTGGAGATGATGCCCGGATGGATCTGGGGACCATGGGATGCCGCGCCAACGGCCGCCGGCAAGATCGTCGGCGAGTTCACCGACGGAAAGATTCCCGCCAACATCGGCGGCGGGACCTGCGTGGTGGATGCGCGAGACGTCGCCGGGGCAATGATCGCCGCCGCGTCACGCGCCGTGCTGCGCCGCCGCGAAGGCGGCATGTCGCGGCCGGGCGCTGCAGCGCACATCGAGAAGTACATCGTCGGCGGTCACTTCTGCACGATGCGCGAGATCATGCAGCATCTCGAAGCCGTTACCGGCGCGAAAGCGCCGCGCTTCGACATTCCGATGCCGGTACTGCTTGCTTACGCGTATGCATGCGAGGCCTGGGGCGCGCTGACCGGCGGCGCACCGCTGGTCACCCCGCTGGCGGTTCGCACGATGCATGCGTGCATTGCGCTGGATTCGTCGAAGGCGGAGCGGGAACTCGGGGTGACGTTCCGCAACCTCGGCGAGACGTTTCGCGATTCGGCCGAGTGGCAGCGGCAGCACGTGGGGCGCTGAAAGGCGGCAACTCCGTCCCTGGCCCGTGATCCCGGCTCCCCTGCCTCCCTCCACCGGCTCAAGGTCGGAGCAACCATGAAAATCTCGCTCGTGGAGTCCGATTTTCATGGTATCTGACCCTCGGACGATCAACAGGAGCCAAGTCCTTCAGTCGATCCGGGCCGCTCTCGACCGCAGCCCCGTCGTCGTCCTCAGCGGTCCTCGCCACGGACGCGCTGATGGTGCGTCAGTTGCAGCCGTGGCTGGCCAATCTTGGCAAACGGCAGGTTCGTGCGCCCAAGATCTATCTGCGCGACAGGGGCGTTCTCCATCAGTTGCTCGGCATCGACACCGAGAAGGCGCTCCAGACGCATCCGAAAGTCGGCGCGTCGTGGGAAGGGTTCGTGGTGGAACAGGTGCTCGCGACCGAGCCACACGACGAAGCCTGGTTCTGGGGCACCCATCAAGGCGCGGAGATCGACCTGCTGCTACGTCGCGGCGACCGCTAGCTCGGCGTAGAGTGCAAGCGCGCGGATGCTCCGCGACAGACGCCTTCGATCCGCATCGCTATGGGGGATCTTCGGCTCGACCGTGTGGCGATCGTCTATCCGGGCACGAAGCGGTATCCAGTGGCCGATCGTGTGGAAGCGGTTCCGCTGGCGGAGTTGGCGACACCGGGGGGCCTCTTCGACACATCGGCGGATTGATACCGTCGACACGCCTGCAGCGAAGTCCGGACCGAGCTTATCTTTCTCCAGGGGGAAGCGGCGATTTCGACGCGGCGATCAGCCCGCGCGCTCAAGCCAGCCCAGCAGGGCCGCGCGCATCACCTGATGGACGTTGAGTCGCCTGGAGCTGGCTGCGCGCTCCAGATCTTTCCAAAGCGATTCCGGCAGGCGAACCGAGCGCACGACGCTCGTCTGCTTCCGGCCCGTGGCAGGACGACCTCGACGGAGCAGGACCGCATCATTGGCGAGCTCCGGCATCTCCCAAAGTGCCAGAAGAGACGGCCCCCCGGCGTGGTCCGCCCCCGCGAAAGCGTTGCGCCGTACAGGGCCGAACCTCGAAAAGTCGATGGGTTCCGCGAGCGGATCAGTCTTTCTCGTAGCGCGTTTTTTCATGTCGGGTGGCCTTCCTTGCACTGATGATCCGGATTGCTTCCAGCTCGACTTCCGCATGGACGACGTACAGCAGCCGCTGCCGTCGTGAGTACCCGATCAGAATGAAACGCTCGGCATGCAGGGAATCGGGGTAGTACGCTCCAAGCTTGTCCTCGAACGCCGAGGACGCCTCTTCGAACGCAACACCGTACTTGCGCAGGTTCGACGCGGCCTTCCTCGGGTCCCACACGAAGCGCACGAGATAAATGTAATACAATTGGACTGGCGATCAACCGTGGATGGCGCGGGACGGGCAAGGCCTGGGTGCCGTTGCTGACACGCGGGCGAGTTGCTCCGTAAAGTGCCCGCGTGCTGGCCGCGCTGCCGATGCGCAAGCCTATTCCATGCGCAGGTTGTCGCCGACCTTCTTGTCGGCCTGCCCGGGCGGAACCGCTTGCGCGGCCCCGCCCGGACCCGACCATCCTCACCGCGGCTCACGCCGGGCGGATGCTCAGTTGCAGGAATCGATCGTGCATCTGTTGGAGGTCGCCTCCTGGCACGCCCTCGGACTCGAAGCCCGCGTGTTGCTCGGACAGATCCCGAGTTCCTCGTTGCACAGCGCTTCCTCGTGGCAGCCGCCGCCCTCGACGCAGGCGCCGTCCACGAACAGTCCTCCGTTGTTGAAGCAGTCGAGCTGTTCGATGCACTCGCCTACGCTGACGTCGCCCAGCGAGGATCCGCCGTCGGCGCACAGCGCATTGCAGTCGCTGAAGCTCACTTCGATGTAGCGCGCCAGGATCTCATCGCAATCGGCGCCGGAGCTGATCTGGCAGTTGAGCGCCGTTGCAACCAACTGGCGATAGAGCTGGCGTACCTTCTGGCCCTGGACTCTCACGCAAAGTCCTTCGAGGGCCGAGGTGAGGTCGAGGCCGTCCAGGTAAGGAGAACTGACGTTGCTCGTGGTGGTGATGAGTTCTCCACAGACCTCGATTCCCCCGGCGCTGTCGAGGACCGCCTGGGTCACGTTGAACCCAGTCTTCTCGTAGCCGCCGTGCGTTCCCCAGTACCCCGGGGTGCGGCAGATGTCGGTGCAGGCGGGCTCGTGCTCGCAGCCCACCAGGGGGTTGCAGGTGTCGGTTGTGCAGACGTCATCGTCCTCGCACAGTGTATCGTCCGCTGTGTGCTCGCACTGGTTCGTGTCCTCGTTGCACGCGTCCACGGTGCATTCGACTGCGTCTCCACAAACCCGAGGCGTTCCGGCGCAGGCTCCGCCGCTGCAGACATCTCCCTCGGTGCAGAACAGGGCGTCGTCGCAGGGCAGCGTGTTGTTGGTGCTGGCGCACAGTCCGGTGGATTCGTTGCAGGCATTGGTCGTGCAGACGTTACCGTCGTCCGTGCAGACTACGGGCGCGCCGGCGCAGGCTCCGCCGCTGCAGACATCTCCCTCGGTACAAGTCAGGGCGTCGTCGCAGGGCAGCGTGTTGTTGGTGCCGGCGCACAGTCCGGTGGACTCGTTGCAGGCGTTGGTCGTGCAGACGTTGCCGTCGTCCGTGCAGACCACGGGCGCGCCGGCGCAGGCTCCGCCGCTGCAGACATCTCCCTCAGTACAGGCCACGGCGTCGTCGCAGGGCAGCGTGTTGTCGGTGGCGGCGCACAGTCCGGTGGACTCGTCGCAGGCGTTGGTTGTGCAGACGTTGCCGTCGTCCGTGCAAACCACGGGCGTTCCGTCGCAGGCTCCGCCGCTGCAGACATCTCCCTCGGTGCAGACCACTGCGTCGTCGCAGGGCAACGTGTTGTGGGTGGCGACGCACGCGTCCACCACCTCGTCGCACTCGTTGGTGGTGCAGACGTTGCCGTCGTCCACGCAAACCACGGGCGTTCCAGTGCACGCGCCGTCGGCGCAGATGTCGCCGTCCGTGCAGAACAGGTTGTCGTTGCAGGTGAGGACATTGTTGGTGTGCACGCACTCGTCGGTGGCGGGATCGCAGGTGTCCGTCGTGCAGACATTCCCGTCACCGCAGTCGGCGTTGGTAGCGCAGACAGGAGGAACGATGGTGTTGCACGCGGAGATGGCGTTGGTGTCCATCGTCACGGCACCAGTGAGGGCGTACAGGCTGCCGTCACTCGAAGCGCCGGTGGCAACCGTGATGGAGACCAGGGCCAGGATGTTGCCCATGAATGCGGTTCCCGATCCCAGAGTCGCCGAACTGCCGACCTGCCATGTGATGTTGCTGCAGGAAGGCGTTCCGTTGATCACCACCACGGCGGCGTCGCTCGCCGTAGTGAGCGTGCTGCCCATCTGGAAGATGAAGACGGCGTTCGAGTCGCCGAGGAAGTCCAGAGTGAGGGTGCCCGTCAACTGGGCGGAGGAATCGAAGCAGTAAACCCCGGGGGTCAGCGTGAGGCCGCCGAGATTCTGTCCGGTCAGATCGGTATCGCAATCCTGTCCCGCGGCATCGTTGTACGCGACGAGCGCATCGGCCTGGGCAGTGCCGGCGGGGGACGCGACAGTGGTGTAGATCGTGCCGACCACGGAACCGGGGGGAAATCCCGTCACCGCGCTCCCGGGGCTCACCCCGAGATCGCCGATGACGATGGTTCCGCCGGTATTGGTCACCTCGCTGGCTCCGAGGACGGCGAAATTGGCCGCCGTCCCGAGGGGCGGCAAACTCGCTGCCTGGATGGTCGCGGGCAGAAACAACAGCGAACACAGGAACAGAGCAGACAATGTTGTGGACTGGGCGACCCGCGGAGAATGGCATCTTCGCGGATCGGGTCGGACGATGGATGGATAGTTCATGGTTCTCTCCGGCGCCTGAAGGCACCTGAATTCGCGCCGCTCGTCCGCCTTGCGGCTGGACCGTGCGCCTTGCCCCTCGCGTCCGAGTTCATGTGAGCCGGGCTTCTGTTCTCCCCGGTTCGTTCCATGAGAAGCCGCTCCGCCGTCGTCACGCGGGCCAGTTCCAAGGTTTAATCTAGACCTTGTCCGTTGGGTGGATAGAGGGGACTTCTACGCGCGTGGCGAGAGAAGACGGAAAGGAGGGACGCACTACGATCGCAAGCGAACAGGCTGAGGTCCACGTCTCGCGCTCACGGCCACCGCTTGAATCCCCACCCCGTCCCCTCCAAAACTCCGCGATCATGCCTTACGTCGCCCCCAACGGAATCGCGGATTTCCGCCACTTCAACTCCGCCGCGCTGATCGACGCAGCCCAGGGCTACGTCGATTTCGTCGACGGCGGCAACCACATGCTGCTGACGATGGCCGGCGCGATGAGCACCGCCGAGCTCGGCATCTCGGTGGCGGAGATGATCCGCCGCGGCAAGGTGCACGCCATTTGCTGCACCGGCGCAAACCTCGAGGAAGACCTCTTCAATCTCGTTGCGCACGATCACTACGTGCGCGTGCCCAACTACCGCGAGCTCGGCCCGCACGAGGAAGTCGAACTGCTCGACCGGCATCTCAACCGCGTGACCGACACCTGCATTCCCGAGGAAGAAGCCATTCGCCGTCTCGAGGGCGTCGTGCTCGACGAGTGGATGGCCGCCGACAAGAAGGGCGAGCGTTACTTCCCGCACGAGTTCTTCTACCGGCTCATCGATTCGGGCGTGCTCGAGCAACATTTCCAGATCGACCCGGCCGACAGCTGGCTCGTCGCGGCGTGCGAGAAGAAGCTGCCGATCTTCGTACCGGGCTGGGAAGACTCGACGCTCGGCAACATCTTCGCATCCCACTGCATCCGCGGCACCGTCAAGAACGTGCACACGGTGCGCTCGGGCATCGAGTACATGATGGCGCTGGCCAAGTGGTACGAGCCGACCACCAAGGACAAGCAGATCGGCTTCTTCCAGATCGGCGGTGGCATTGCCGGCGACTTTCCGATCTGCGTGGTACCGATGATGAGGCAGGACCTGCAGCTCGAGCACATCAAGCTGTGGGGCTACTTCTGCCAGATCAGCGACTCGACGACGAGCTACGGCTCGTACTCGGGCGCTGTTCCCAACGAGAAGATCACGTGGGAGAAGCTCGGCATCGACACGCCGCGTTTCGTGATCGAATCGGATGCGACCATCGTCGCGCCGCTCGTGTTCGCGTACGTGCTCGACCGCTGAGCGCTACGCGAACACCCCGCGCCCGTTCGTGGACGTTGCGCCGACATTCCGTCCGCGCGGCGCTCGTAAATTTTTCGCTCGCAACACGTCCGCGCGGTGCTCGCAGGCACTACCCCGGCAACGCGTCCGCGCGCCGCCTGAGCTGCGCGACGGCATCAACGACGGCACTGGAGATCGAACCCACGTCCACCGCGAGGTCCGGACAGGTGACCACTCCGACGTCGAGCGCATCCTCGTAGCTGAACACCGAGACGTTGAGCGCCGCGCCTTCGAGGATCGGACCGAGCGGATAGACCGCGAGAACGCGCCCGCCGCCGGCATAGAACGGGAACGGCGGGCCCGGCACGTTCGAGACCACCAGGTTGTGCACCGGCGCGTGGCGCTCGGCCATGTGCAGCGACGAATAGAGCTGCATCGCCTGCGCGAAAAGCAGCGGCGGCAACAATTCCACCCAGTCGCCGAGCAGATCCGACCCCATCGCCGCGTGCATCCGCTTGGCCACCGACGTCTCGCGGCTGACTTCGCGAAGCTGTTCGACCGGATCACGAAGATGCACCGGCAGCCCGACGAACATCGCCGACACGCGATTGAGGCTCTCCGTGCTCTCGCCCGCGCGCCGCGCCGACACCGGCACCGACGCCACCAGCGGCCGGTCAGGCAGCGCACCCGCCTCCTCAAGTCGGCGCCTTAGCGCCATCGTGCACGCTGCGAGGACCACGTCGTTGACCGTCACGCCGAACGCATTCTTGATCGCCTTGACGTCGGCCAGCGACGCGCGCGCGAAGGACACGGCGCGACGCGGCGTCAGCGAGTGGCTGAACGGCGTAAGCGGCGCGGAGAGCGGAAGTGTCACCTCCTCCTGTTCCGACAGGCCCACGATGGCCTCAGCCGCCGAGATCAGCGTCGAGGCCACCGTCGTCACCGCGCGCACCGGATCGCCCACCCTCGCCGCAAGGGATGCAGCCGCAAGGTTGAACAGCGACGGCACCGCTTCGTCTTCGCCGTAGAACTCCGGTTGGAGCTGGCGCGGCGGCGCGACCGCCTCCAGGTCGTAGATCTCCCGCAGCATCTGCGAACCCGACACGCCGTCGATGATGCAGTGATGAATCTTCGCGAGGATGGCCATGCGGCCGCCCTCGAGGCCTTCGAGCAGGCAGAATTCCCACATCGGCCGGTCGCGCCGCAGCTGGCGGCTCGCATAGTCCCCGACGAACTTCTCGAACTGCTCCTGCGTGCCCGGAGCCGGCAGCGCCGCGCGCACGACGTGCTCGTCGAGTTCCACGCGCGATTCGATCCAGGCCGGATGGTCGAGGCCGAGCGGAAACTCGACCAGACGGCGGCTGAAGCCGGGAAGTACCAGCAGACGCCGCACGAACTCGCCCTGGGCCGCCTCGAAGTTGTAGCCGCCCGGGATTGTGGACGCATCGACGATGGTCACGCCGAGGCCGTGCATGTGCTGGGCCGGCGTCTCCATGTAGAGGAACGCCGCGTCGATGCCGCTGAGTCTTCGCATGCGCTGGCTTTCCTCGGTAGGGAACTTATCCCCGAAGACGGGTTGATCCAACGCTCGATGCAATCTTCCAGCGCAAATTCGCGACTCCATCAGCCGTCCGGGCGTGCCGGTCTCGGCTTTGCGCTCGCGATGACCACCGTGTCGCTGTGGTCCATCCTGCCGGTCGGCCTCAAGCTAGCGCTCGGCGGCGTGGACCCGCTCACGCTGACGTGGATTCGTTTCATGGCCGCCGCGCTGTTTCTCGGCGTGCTGCTGAAGCTGCGCGGCAACATGCCGCCGGTCGGGCTGCTGGCACGGCATCACTGGATGCTAATGGCCGTTGCCGCCGCAGGATTGGCCGGAAACTACGGCTTCTACGCACTCGGACTTCACTTCACGAATGCGGGCACCTCGCAGGTGGTGATCCAGATTGCGCCGATGCTGCTCACGCTCGGCGGCATCGTCGTGTTCAAGGAGCGCTTCGCCGCCGTGCAGTGGCTCGGATTCGGCGTGCTCCTGGCCGGGCTGGCGTTGTTCTCTTCCGACCAGATCGCGCACCTCGTCGGCAGCCTTGACCGCTACTACACCGGGCTCGGTTTTCTCGTCGCCGGGGCAGTCACGTGGGCCGCCTACGGCCTGGCGCAAAAGCAGCTGCTCGGCCGCATGGGTTCGCCGCAGATCATGCTGTGCCTGTACGCCGCCGGCGCGATGATCTTCGCGCCGCTGGCAACGCCCGCGGCGCTGCTCGACCTCGACACCGTGCAGTTCGCGGCGCTGGTGTTCTGCACCGCCAACATGCTGCTGTCGTATGCGACGTTCTCCGAGGCGCTGGCGCACGTGGAAGCCAGCCGCGTCAGCGCACTGCTCGCCGCCGTGCCGCTCGGCACGCTGGCCGCCGTACACGCCGCGTCGCTGTTCGCGCCGTCGGTGTTCGCGCCGGAGCCGGTGACGACTGCCGGCATCGCCGGCGCCACCCTCGTGGTATGCGGCTCGCTGATGACCTCCCTCGGCCGCGGCTAGGAAATCCGGGACAGGTACAGATTTTCGCAAGCCTGAACCTGTGTCTGTGCGGCTGGCGGCGATCCGGAGTGCGTGATGTCGCTGTAGCGGTGGCGATGTCGCGCGCTACCATCGGCTTCTCCGAAGCGCTTCAGTTTCGCGTGTCGTCGCGAAACCTCACGCGACAAGAAGAGCGCGAAGCGCCGGAGCACGTCAGCGTGGCATGATGGGACGGGTCGGGCTAGAAAATCCGCTGGCCATCGCCCCAGCGAACACTGGCGAACGGAGAAGGATCGATGACACTCATCGCTGTCCTGATTCCAGCCGCCGAAAGCGGCTTCGTGGCTCTCAATCCAGAGACCGGTACCACCACGC
>JBHEOD010000027.1:413-11030 GCA_046261745.1 Binatia bacterium | reverse complement strand
CATTCGAAGTCTCCCGCCATGCCTGACCTGCCGATCGTCTTCGGAGCGGAGACGATCCGGGCACTCCAGAAACTCGGATTCTCCATCGTTCGACAAGCGGGGCAGCCATGTTGTCCTGCGGCGTGACAGCACCGGTTGCGTGGTGCCCCTCCACCGAGAACTGAAAGTCGGAACGCTCCACGGGCTTCTCAAGCAAGCCGGAGTGTCCGCACACGAATTCTCCACAGCACTGCGACGCTAAGCCTCTCGACTCTTGCCTCGCGCCCCGGAACAGCCGTCACCGCTTGCGGCGATCGCCGAGTGGAACCCGCCGGGTAACAACCAAGAGCCCAGACTGGGGCCTGGGATTTCCGCGTATGCTTCCTCTTTGTGGCGGCGATGAACTCCTGTCCTTGCGGGTACTGGCGCACCGGTCTGCGAGAGTGCAAGTGCAGCGACGGGTGATGTCGTGCGCCATCGTGCGAGAAGTATCGGACCGCCCCTCGGCTGCATCGCTCTCGACGTAAACGCGCCGAGCATCATCTGGACGAGCTAGCGTGGATCCAGCCCGATCTGCTTCAACCGGTGGCGGATGTCCACGAACGTGGAGTCGAGGAAGCCTCCGCCGCCCATCATCGCCCCGAATCCGCGCAGCAGGTCGCCGACGAACTCTTCCGTGCGCTTCTTTTCCGCCGGCGTCGCGTCCTCGAACTTGTCGTGCAGGTACATCACACCGAAGCCCGCGTGCCGCGACTCGTCGCGCAGCACGCCGCGCATGAGGTCGCGCAGCAGCGGGTCGGGACTCTCGTGCTGGAACACCTGGAAGAGCCCAACCGCGATGCCCTCGAGAAAAATCTGCATGCCGACGATCTTCTCGCCGTAGAAGTCACTGTCGAGGATGCGGTGCACAATGTCTTCGAGCATCGGATCGAGCGGCGCCTCCACTCCAAGCTTGTCGAGGTAGCGCCCGAACACTTCGACGTGGCGCGCTTCGTCCATGATCTGGCCGGCCAGGCACATGCGCGCCTCGAGCTCGGTGCACTGGTTGACGAGCTGGGCCGACAGCGCGAGCGCCGCCTGCTCGCCGAAGAAGAGCTGCGTGAACGTGGAAGCGCGCCTCTCGGCCGCGAGGCGGTCGAAATCCTCGCGCGGGATGCTCGCGGCGAACGGTGCGTAGGAAGCCTCGGTGTAGTTGCAGATGGGCCTCGACCAGTCGACTTCGTCCGTCGCGTTCCACTGGAAGGCCTTGGTCTTCTCGTAGAGGTCGAGCTGGGCGGGCATGCCGATGCGCAGCCGGTTGTGCCAGTGGGGACGGTCGGCTGCCTTGGTGTCGCTCTGCATGCGCGGATTTTCCGCGCGAACGGCGGCGGAAGCCAGCGCCCGGGCCGCCGCTTCTTCGTCTTCGCCGAACTTCCCCGCCGGCAAGACCGGCGAGGAAGATCGGTGACTCTCAGCGCGCCCGCAATGGCAGCCGCCCGTCCCCTGCCCCGAACCCCACCCGCCGCGCCGCCGGGCCGACCGCCAGCCCAAGCGCTTCCGGATCGCGCACCAGCACCACGCGCCGCTTCAACTCGATCCAGCCGCGCGCGCGCCACTCGTTGAGGTGCCGGTTCACGTTCTCGCGTGTCGTCGAACTGAACTCCGCCAGCTCCGACTGCGAAAGTCCATGCGGCACGTGCAAGCCCTCGGCCGTCTTCCTGCCGCGACGGTGCGCGAGTTCGACGAGGCGGCAGTACACCCTGGCGCCCACATCGAGGCACGCGTTCTGCACCGCCAGCGCCAGCGCGCGGGCTCGCGAATGGGCGACAGCTTCGAGGAAACGCAACGCCGCCGCGCCGTCGCCGAGCCACAGCGTCTCCAGCGCGCGGCGCGGAAGCAGCATCACCACCGTCTCTTCGAGCGCGACCAGGGTGCCGCCGCCGGCATCGCCCCAGCACCAGTTCGAGCACAGGTCGCCGGCGCCGAAGATCTCGACGAGAAGTTCGGACTCGCCGCCGTCGCGCGCGAAGCGAATGCCCGCCAGCCCGCGCACGATCGCGAGGAGTTTGTCGTGCTGCGCCTCGAGCGCCTGCCCACGCTTCACGCGATGCAGGCTTGCCGCTTCCGCCAGGCGCGAGAGGTCCTCGCCGCGGCAGTCGCGGAAGACGTCGAAACTGCGAAGCGTTTCCACCCTTTTCGGCGTTCCCGACGCACTTCGCGCGCCGGACTCCGCCCGCCGCGGAGCCGCTGCGGTGCTGCGCGCCGCCGCGAGTTGCCCCTCGACGCAATGACTTGTCCGAAATGAAACTTCCCTGTTTTCCCACATCGGCGGCGTCCCCCGTCGCAACCGCATTCGACGTCGCACCTTGCGACGAACCTTGCGGTGGACAGCAGGCACAGTGAGTTCCCGCAGGGTCAGAAGCGGACCCCGCCGTAACGAAAACAGTCGAAAACCTGCACGCAGAAGCGAAGGTCGAGCGAAAACGCGGCGAATTCCTGCCTGAGCGGCCGCGCGACCGCACACGCGCGGCTGTTGACTCAACCACGCCGCGACGGGAATACGCTCGCGCACCGACGACACACACGATGCTGGCTCGACCAGTCGTGATTTCCGTCCGGACCAGCGGAGAATCCGATGATTGACCTCTTTCGCAGGAGCACGGCAGCGGCCTTCGCCGTCGCGCTCGCACCCTTCACCCTCGCCCTCCTCACCGTCGGCCTCTTCACCGACAACGCGTTCGCCGCCGACAGCGCCATCGACTCGGGCGACACCGCGTGGATGCTCGTGTCGACCGCCCTCGTGCTGTTCATGATGATTCCCGGACTGGCGCTGTTCTACGGCGGCCTGGTGCGGTCGCGGAACGTGCTGTCCATGTTGGTGCAGTGCTACGCGCTGACGTGCGTGATGAGCCTCCTGTGGCTCGTGTGCGGATACTCGCTGTGCTTCAGCGGCACCGAGGGCATCGCGGGCAACCTCAACCTGGCGTTCCTGCGCGGCATCGGGCCCGACTCTCCGCCGCGGCCCGACGCCCCGACGATCCCGGTGCTGCTGCATTTTGCCTACCAGATGATGTTCTTCCTGATCACGCCCGGGCTCTTCCTCGGCGCGTTCGCCGAGCGCATGAAGTTCTCGGCCGTGCTGCTGTTCAGCATCGGCTGGAGCCTGCTCGTGTACGTGCCGTGCTGCTATGGCGTCTGGAACCGCATGAACTTCTTCGGGCTGACCGGCGTGATCGACCTCGCCGGCGGCATCGTCGTGCACATCACCGCCGGCGTCGCCGCGCTCGTCGCCTGCATCATGGTGGGCCCGCGGCAGGGCTTCCCCGAGACGCCGTTCCTGCCCCACAATCTGCCGCTCACCGTGGTCGGCGCCGCGATGCTGTGGGTGGGCTGGTTCGGCTTCAACGGCGGCAGCCACCTGGCCGCCAACGGCAACACCGCCATGACCATCGTCGTCACGCACCTGTCGGCCTGCGCCGCGGCAGTCACGTGGATGGCCATCGAGTGGAAGCGCAACGGCCGGCCGAGCGTGCTCGGCATCGCGACAGGCTCCATCGCCGGGCTGGCTGCCATCACGCCCGCCGCCGGCAAGGCTGGCCCCGAAGGCGCGCTCGTGATCGGCATCGTCTCGGGAGCGCTGTGCTGGGCCGCGTGCGCGAAGCTCAAGTCGCGCTACCGCTACGACGATTCGCTCGACGTGTTCGGCGTGCACGGCGTAGGAGGATTCGTCGGAACCGTGCTCGTCGCCGTGGTGGGATCGAAGTCGTTCCCCGGCGGACTCGGCGACTTTGCCATCGCTCCGCAGCTCGTCACGCAGTTGCTCGCCGCACTGCTGACGGTGGTGCTCTCCGGCGTCGTCTCGTTCGGGCTGCTTGCGGTTCTTCGAGCCACCATCGGGCTGCGCGTCACCAGGGAAGGCGAGTCGGAGGGCCTCGACCTGATCGACCACGGGGAGAAGGCCTACAGCTAGCGCCAGCAGGCTGCGGAAGAACGTGACGCACCGCGACGTTGCACATGGCGCCTGTTCGCGGAACCATGCCCGCTTCATGCATAGTCGGACAGTGGCGGATGAGGTGGAGAGGAGCCGGAAGGCCCCCCGGGAGGCGAGCAACGTGGACGTATTCCAGAAGTGTCTCGATTACACGAGGGCGCAGTCGCTGCGCGACGAGGGCGTCTACCACTACTTCCGCCAGATCAGTTCCCAGCAGGACCCGGTCGTCACCATCGACGGCAAGGAACTCATCATGCTGGGCTCCAACAACTACCTCGGCCTGGCCAGCCATCCTGAGGTAAAGGCCGCGGCCGTCGCCGCTATTGAAAAGTTCGGCACCGGCTGCGCAGGCTCGCCGCTGCTCAACGGATCGCTGACCATCCACGCCGAGCTCGAAGCGCGCCTCGCCACGTTCATGCGCTGCGAAGCCGCGCTGATCTTCACGACCGGTTTCCAGGTAAATCTCGGCGTGCTCTCGTGCCTGCTCGGTCGCCACGACACCGTCTTCCTCGACAACCTCGACCACGCCTGCATCATCGACGGCGCGCGCCTTGGCCTGGCCAAGCAGGTGAAGTTCCGCCACAACGACGCCGCCGATCTCGAAGAAAAACTTCGCCTGTCGCCCACCGACCGCGGCCGCTTGATCGTGATTGACGGCGTCTATTCGATGGAGGGCGACCTCGCCCCGATGCCCGAGATCATCGAGGTCAAGAAGCGCCACAACGCGCGCCTGATGGTCGACGATGCCCACGGCATCGGCGTGCTCGGCGAGCACGGGCGCGGAACCGCCGAGCACTTCGGTGTGGAGGACGACGTCGATCTCGTGATGGGCACGTTCTCGAAATCGCTCGCGTGCGTGGGTGGCTTCGTTGCCGGCGACCGCTACATCATCGACTTCATCCGTCACAACGCGCGTTCGCAGATCTTCGCCGCGTCGATGCCGCCCGCCAGCGTCGCCGCCGTCATCAAGGCTCTCGAGATCGTCGTGCGCGAACCGGAGCGCCGCCAGCAACTCTGGGACAACACGCACTACATGAAAGCGGCGCTCGACGACCTCGGCTTCGACACCGGCGAGGCCGCCTCGCCCGTCATCCCGATCATGGTCGGCGACGACTTCACCGCGTACCGCATGGTGGCCGACCTGCACGAAGAAGGCGTCTTCGCCAATCCGGTGGTTTCGCCGGCCGTAGCCGAAGGCCATGCGATGATCCGCACGTCGTACATGGCCACGCACACGCGCGAGCACCTCGATCGCGCACTCGTCATCCTCGAGAAGGTGGGGCGCCGCCACGGCGTGCTGCCGTCCTTGGCCAAGCGCACGGCGTGAAGGACGAACTCGAGCAACCCACCGATCTTTGCACGCCCGCCGGAACGCTGAGCCCCGACGCCGTCGGCTGGAGCCGGTGGCCGCTGCATCGCTGCAATCTCTCCGGCCATCGCCTGCGCAAGAAGCGCTGGAACTACTGGTGCGTGCAGACCGAGCGCTACTTCTTCGCGGCCGGCATCGCCGACCTCGACTACGCCGCCACCGGCTTCGTGTATCTCGTGGACATCCGCCGCAAGGTGGTCACCGAGCGCAGCGTGGTGCGGCCGTTCGGGCGCGGCATCACGCTCGGCGAGCGGGTGGGCTCGACCGCCGCGCTGCGCAGCCGGAGCATGACGTTCTCGGAAACGCACGATGACAACGTCACGCAGCTGCTCGTGACCTGCGACAACTTCGACGAGGGCGAGCGGCTGTCGGCCGCAATCCGCGTGATCTATCCCGACGACTTCGACACCCTCGGCGTGGTGGTGCCGATGGACCACGCGCACTTCCAGTACACGTCCAAGCACATCGCGGTGCCGGTGGCGGGGCGGGTGCGCATCGGGCGCAACGAGATCCCGTTCGACGGCGTCGATGCATTCGCGTGTTTCGATTTCGGGCGCGGCGTGTGGCCCCGGAGCACGACGTGGAACTGGGGAGCCGGCTCGGGCTACGTGGACAATGCAAACGTGGGCATCAACCTCGGCGGCAAATGGACCGACGGCACCGGCGCGACCGAGAACGCCGTGTTCATCGACGGGCGCATGATCAAGATCCACGAAGATCTCGAGTGGTCGTACAGCAGCCTCAACTACCTGCTGAGCTGGCGCGTGCGTGCGCCGCGCAGCGGAGCCGTCGACCTGCTGTTCGAGCCGATCGTCGAGCGCAAGAGCAACGTGGACGCCGTGTTCGTGCGCTCGAGCGTGCACCAGGTATTCGGCATCTGGTCGGGGACCGTGCGCGGGGAGCACGGGGAGACTATCGAGATTCCCTATCTGTTCGGTTGGGCCGAAGAACACCGCGCGCTGTGGTGACCGCCCTTCAGCCGGTCGCCGCCGGGCGAGCCGTCCCCTTCCACGCGCCGCCTGTGGTAAATCAGGCCGCCGCCACCGGGCGAGCGGGAGGATCCCCTCCGCGCGGCCGCGCGGCCGCGCGGCGTGAATCAGGCGGCCGCCACCGGAGGGAAGCGCGTGTACGAATCGATCAGCAGTTCGACCAGTGCCCCGTCGGGCGGGCGCGGGCCTTCAAGCACACCGCGCGACCGAAGGTCGTCCAGCATGCGGTCGACGACGAAGTCCACGGACAGGTCGTCGCTGTGCTCCGCCCACGCGCGGCGCTCCGCCTCGCTCTCGAAGCAGTAGGCCTTCCACGAAACCGAGAAACGCAGGTCTTCCCAGCGGTAGTGCATCACTTCGCGCTCGCCGTCGCGCACCGCCCAGCGCCGGTCGCCGGTGTGCGCCAGGCGCATTCCGGGCCGTAGTTCGTCCACCGGCGCCGCGGTCTCGCGCACGCGATCGACGCCGTGAAACACCGAGTCGGTGTCGAGCAGGAGCGCGGTGTTGAATCGCACTGGATGCGCGACCGGCGATTCGTCCGCACCGTTCGGATAGAACGCGAACTCTCCGCCCGCGCAGTCGTGGTACCACGCGACCGCCGTTGCGATCGGCATGCGGTACTCGTCGAACAGGCCACTGTGATGCATCGCCACGATCAGCCATTGCGGGTGGCTCTTGCGGCTGACGCCGCGGAACTCGGGAACGTCGGTGTGAACGGCGAGTTCCTGCCCCGGCACGAGCAGGTTCGCGTAGACGATGGCGGGAACGACGACGGGCCGAACGTAGAGCCGGCGCGCCGCTTCCATGAAGCTTTCGTGGTGGAGGTAGGGCTCGATGCCCGGCGCGACGATCTCTTCGCCGTACGCGTAGGTTTCGCGGAAGTAGTTGGTGCGCGCCGCCAGCACGTGAATCGGCTCGCTGCGGCCGAAGCGACCACCCGTCAGCACGAAGTTTCGGGCCGCATCGTAGCGCGCGGGGTAGCCCTGGCCGAGGCCTTCGAAGGTGGGCTCCTCCGAGTACATCTTGTAGCTGCCGTGACGGTGGCAGAGATCGACGAGGTCGGTTGCCTGCGCCGCCGTCAGCAGTGAATCGAAGGCCGCGTACCAGTTGCGATACTGTGCTGTTTCCACGCGGGCAACCTAGCGAGGCCGCGGCGTTCAGGCCAGCTGTTCGCACCGACCTCGTTCTTCCCTTAGGGGAGGGACAGCAACGAAGATTTGCGGGCCGCGCGCCCGCCGAGGAGCGAAAGCATGGCGTTCACCCCCTCCAGGGCCGTTCTCATCACGGGTTGCTCGACCGGCATCGGCCGCGCGACGGCATTGCGTCTCGCCAAGGCGGGCCACAGCGTCTACGCCACCGCGCGGCGCCACGAGTCCATTCGCGATCTCGAGTCGGCCGGCTGTCGCACGCTCGCCCTCGACGTCTGCAGCGAGGACTCGATGAAGGCCGCCGTGGCCGAGGTGGAAAGCCGCGAAGGCGCGGTCGGCGTGCTGATCAACAATGCCGGCTACGGCAGCGACGGTGCGTTCGAGGAAGTGACGATGGAGGAGATCCGTCGCCAGTTCGAGACCAACGTCTTCGGACTCATCCGCATGACCCAGCTCGTGCTGCCGAGCATGCGCGACCAGAGCTTCGGACGAATCCTCAACGTCAGTTCGATGGGCGGGCAGATGACGCTTCCCGGCGGCGCGTTCTACCATGCGACGAAGTACGCCGTCGAAGCGATGAGCGATGCGCTGCGCTTCGAGGTGGCGGGCTTCGGCATCGACGTGGTCATCATCGAGCCGGGCATGATCAAGACCGAGTTCGGCAACACGGCAATCGCGAAGGTTGCCGCTGCTTCCAGGCCGGGCTCGCCGTACGAAGCCTTCCACAAGAAACTCGCCGAGGGCATCCAGGACGTGAACACCGGCCAGCTTGCCGTTCTCGCGGTGGAACCCGACGTCGTTGCCAAGGTGATGGAGAAGGCGATCAATGCGCGCAAGCCGAAGGCGCGCTACCTGATCACGGCCGGCGCGCACATGTTCGTGGGACTTCGCCGCATCCTCGGCGCGCGCGGCTTCGACGCGTTCCTGCGCACGCAGTTTCCGAGTCCCGGGCGGGCCTGAGCCGGGTAGGCAGGAGTGCGGGCGTCGGCAGCGGCTCCGCCGACACACGCGTACGAGCCGTGCCGGTGACGCGGTTCGCACACCGCCGCCCCTCGGGCCTTACGGAATGCTCCGCGCCTTGAAGACGCCGTTCGCGTTCCGACGCACGTCTTCCGCCTCGTACAATCCTTCGAAACACGCGCGGTTCTCGATCTGGAGCTGGGCACGAAGCGGAAGTGAAAGCTCGGGGATTGGAAGGCCGGACGCTCCCCGGCCGGCTTTCAGGCTCATCTTCGCTGAATTGCCGATGCGCAGATCGATGGACGAGATGGCGTCGTTACGACTGCGGAAATGCATGCCGCCGTTGGCGTCGACGCTCCAGCCCTCGTCGACTTGATACTCGTTGACACTGTCGGAGTAGAGCAGCGCCGGCTCGGTCGCCGATTCGTCGAAAAGACATATCGCCACCTCGGTCGAGACATCGGGGCGCCCGACCTCGATGGCCTCCACCGGACCACCGTCCTTCCAGTCCCAGCGCATGGAGGGCCGGTCGCTGTCCGCGGCGTTCTTGATCGAGAGCTTCGTCTTCGCGTCTCGGCAGTCGTTGCGGGGAGCGACCACACAGCCTCCCGCGCCGTCGCAGGTCGAGCAGGCGGGACAGACCGGCGAGAGCGCGGTAACGCATTCGCCTGCCTGGCACGTCGCCAGAACGGCGCATGGATCGTCCGAATGACACGGGGTCGAGTCGGGAACCGGCTCGCAAACGACTGGATCCCCCTCGCAGCGCTGACACGAATCGACGCTGCAGCCGTCCGGCGGCTCGAGCGCCGCGGGCGCGCAACGAACGCCGACCTCGTCATACGAAGCGGATCCGAAACATCCGCGCGGCGTCGCCGCCAGGTACGCACCCGTCGCCGTGTAGCGGTTGCCTTCGGGGACGAGATTTCCGTTGAGCTGACTGAGTCCGCAGTTCGGCCACGAACCCGTCCCGTCCATGTGGAGCGTCAGCGCCGCGGTGTCGACCGATCCGGTTCTTTGCAGATACCCGCTCGGCATGGAAAACACCGTCAGAGTTCCGTCGGCATCCTGCACGAACTCACTGCGAGACACGCCGGTTGCAAACGACAACTCCGACGTCCCGCGCGTCGCGCGCAGCCACGTGCCGCTCAGGTCGAGGCACTGTGCAGTTTCGTTGCCGCCTTCACACGTTCCAGCGCTGCACGCTCCGCCGGAAACGCAAAAGCTCGGGTCATCGCAGGCGGTCGCGTCGGCCGCAGGAGTGCAGGTCGACGGGTCTCCCGAGCATTCATGACACCCTTCGACGTTGCACATGAGATCGCATCCGTCTCCGTTTGCGCTGTTGCCGTCGAAGCACTCGCATCGCTCCAGCGTTACGCTGATGTCCACCGCCTGGCAGAATGAGAAGAAGCACTGAAACGTGTGCAGAAGTCCGGAGAGCGTCACCTCGTCGCCCGACAAAACGAGAGAGTACGATCGCGGAATGCTCGGATTGTCGCAGGCAAGCTCGACGTCGCTGCCGTCGATCGTTCCTTCGCATACCTCCGTCGAGCCGACGAAGGTCATGACGACGGACGCTCCGGACTGCACGAGCTCGTACTTGCCGTTGCTCGCATCACGCCAGTGCCCGGTCAGGTCGGCGGCATGCACTGCGGGCGCCCCCGCCAGGGCGCCGAGCGGTGCAGCGAACACGGAGGCAAGCAGGATTCGCTACGGGGCCGAGCCGGAAGGGTTTCTCATTCAAGGGGTATAGTTACTCGCACGCGGAACCGTCAGGAAGCCTTGCGGCCGGGAGCGCATCCCGGGGTGGCGACAGGAAGGGGGGCGCGGGCTGACATTGCCGGCCCCGGCCTCTATCTGTGGACCGTGCCACGCCCTGCCTCCTGGACGATCGCTGACCTGCTCGACTTCGAGGTCCTGCTGTCAGCCGATGCGGCCCGCGACGATGCCGCCGTTCGCGAGCGCGACCGTGCGATCTTCGTCGGGCAGATCCAACCCGCCATCAAACCCGCCGGGGGCGCTGGCGCGGGCGCGGCAATCGAACGCCGCCGCATCTTCCGGCTCTGGCTGGAAGTCCGGCGGCAAGCAGAACGAGAAAGCCTTCCTGGCGGGCGTTTCGAGGCGGGACGACAAGCCTTGCTCTCGGCGGCCGCGCTTGCAGGTCTCGCGGTCGGCGCCAGCGTGTCAGCCGCACTTCTCCACTAC
>JBHEOD010000027.1:0-403 GCA_046261745.1 Binatia bacterium | reverse complement strand
CCGCGGGGAGGCGCCCGTCAACGTGGCGTGGTTCTTCGCCGCAACCGTCGGCGTCCAATGGCTGGTGCTGGCGGCGAGCCTTGCGTTCTGGATGGCGAGGCGACTTACCGGCTCCGGAGCAGGCCCGTTGCGGACACTCGCTTCGGCGCTCGCCTGGAGCTTTGGCGCCGGCCTTCGCCGCCTTTCCGGCGAGCGTCGCGAAAACCTGCGCGAGGCTCTCGCGACGATCGAGCACCGACGCGAAATCTACGGTGCCGTCGCCGCATGGCCGTCCGTGGTGGTGACCCAGTTGTTCGGCGTCTGCTTCAACGTGGGCGTACTGGTCACGCTGCTTGCCCACGTAGCGCTTAGCGACGTGGGTTTCGGCTGGCAATCGACTCTTCGCACGGGGCCAGAACAGGCG
>JBHEOD010000269.1:455-695 GCA_046261745.1 Binatia bacterium | reverse complement strand
AGGCGGAGACGATCCCGAGCAGCACGCCGATCAGGGCTGCGATACCGACCGACGTCACCGACACGTAAAGCGACATGCGGGCACCGAAGATGATGCGGCTGAGCACGTCGCGGCCGTTGTTGTCGGCACCCAGGGGGAACTCGGCGCTCGGCGGCGCCAGCGAGTTGCGCACCGAGACCCGGTTGGGGTCCTTGGGGGCGAGCTGTTCGGCGAACAAGCCGGTGAAGACGAACAGGAGGA
>JBHEOD010000269.1:0-235 GCA_046261745.1 Binatia bacterium | reverse complement strand
CCGGCCGAGGCCGGGCCACGCGAAGACCTCTTCGGTGATCACGGCGCCGCCGACCATGTAGCCGAAGCGCAGCCCGACGACGATGGTGACCGGCAGCAGCGCGTTGCGCAGCGAGTGCATGAACAGCACCAGCCGTTCGCGCACCCCTTTGGCGCGCGCCGTCCGGACGTAGTCCTGCTGGATGGTCTCGAGCAGCGATGAGCGGGTCATGCGCGTGATGAAGGCGATCGAAAAG
>JBHEOD010000268.1:436-695 GCA_046261745.1 Binatia bacterium | reverse complement strand
GCGATATAGGGCAGGATCTCGCCCTTCCGGCGGCTGTCGAGCGCGGCAAGAGGCTCGTCCATCAGCAGGAGCCGCGGCCGCGTCAGCAGCGTCCGCCCGATCGCGACGCGCTGGCGCTCGCCGCCCGAGAGCGCCGCGATCCGCCGCCCCATGAGCGGCGCGAGATCGAGCACGTCCACGACGTCATCGACCCCGTAGCGCGCGGGCCGATGCGCCGCGCGGGTTCGCGCATAGTCGAGATTGCCGCGCACCGTCAGAT
>JBHEOD010000268.1:0-260 GCA_046261745.1 Binatia bacterium | reverse complement strand
CCTGAAAGACCATGCCGACGCCGCGCTTGTGCGGCGGCGTGATGCGCCCCGTCCCGGCCCATGTCTCGCCGTCGAAACTCACCCGGCCGGTCGCGCCGCGCTCGAACCCGGCGATGATTCGCAACAGCGTGGACTTGCCGCAGCCCGAGGGGCCGAAGAGCGCCGTGATCCCCTGCTCTGGGAACTCCTGCGCGACAGCGAGGGTGAAGCCGGGATAGTCCATGCGGATATCGACGCTGAGACCGGCCATCGCCTAGCCC
>JBHEOD010000267.1:448-702 GCA_046261745.1 Binatia bacterium | reverse complement strand
GTCTGGCGCCGCGCGGGCCATGCCGGTCAACTCGAGGTACTCGCCCGGGTCGAGTGTCGGCAGCATCCGCAGAAACGCGACCACCGCCCACACCTCGTCATCGCGTTCCAGCGCCGGCCACGCCGGCATGCCGGTGAACTTGATCCCGTGCTTGACGATGTAGAAGAGCTCTTCCGGATCGAAGGTGAGCGCGACGGTTCGAAGATCCGGCGGCTTCGGCGTCATCGCCGCGGCGATGCGGGGCTGCTGCAGCA
>JBHEOD010000267.1:0-264 GCA_046261745.1 Binatia bacterium | reverse complement strand
GCGATGGCGAGCACGATGGCTGCCATGATGAGGGGCTTGATCGCCCGACTGATACGCCCGCGGATGTCGTTCATGCCGGCTCCTCCTGCCGCGCGGATCCACGCAATCCGAGCAGGCGCATCGAGAGCCATAGGCCGCCCGCCAGATACGACACGCCCCCGACCCCGAGCATGATGGCTCCACCGAGATGCTGCTCGTCGAGCGCCGCCGGACCGTGACCGGCGTGCGCGTAGAGTGCGCGAGGGGACAGCGCGAGCAAGGCGC
>JBHEOD010000266.1:467-711 GCA_046261745.1 Binatia bacterium | reverse complement strand
GATTTGAGCATCCCCGGCTGAAAGCACGCCTGACCGACGGTGGCCGCCTGCTGATCGCCGGCGACCCCGAGGATCGGGATCTCGGTCCCGAAAAGATCGACGCGCGTGGCGCCGAAATCGGCGGCACTGTCGCGCACCTCCGGCAGCATCTCCATCGGAATATCAAGCAGATCGCAGATGGTCGCGCTCCACCGCCCCTTGCGGATATCGTAGAGCAGCGTGCGCGCGGCGTTGGTGGCATCGG
>JBHEOD010000266.1:0-255 GCA_046261745.1 Binatia bacterium | reverse complement strand
CCCGCGCGCCGTCGATTTGGTCGAGGATCCACGCGAGCTTGGTGCCGGAGAAATACGGATCGAGCAGGAGCCCCGTGCGCGCGGTCACCATCGGCTCGTGCCCCGCGTCGCGCAGGCGGGTGCAGGTCGCGGCGGTGCGGCGGTCCTGCCAGACGATGGCGCGGTGGATCGCGCGGCCGGTGTGGCGGTCCCAGACCACGGTCGTCTCGCGCTGGTTTGTGATGCCGATGGCGGTAATTTCGGCCCCGGTGATCC
>JBHEOD010000265.1:442-725 GCA_046261745.1 Binatia bacterium | reverse complement strand
ACCCGGAGGCATGGATGTGGTATTACGAACATATCGGAGGCAGGCGATGCCCGATCGTGGACACATGGTGGCAGACCGAGACAGGCATGATCATGATAACCACTCTGCCGGGACTGGACTCCATGAAGCCGGGCTCGGCCGGCTACCCTGTGCCGGGCGTTCATGCCGCGATATATAACACGGAAGGAGAAGAGATAAAGACCGGCGGCGGACTCCTTGCCGTCACCTGACCCTGGCCGGCGATGCTCAGGGGAATCTGGGGCGACCCTGAGCGGTATCGCAG
>JBHEOD010000265.1:0-243 GCA_046261745.1 Binatia bacterium | reverse complement strand
CGGAATTCCGCATCCGGTCAAGGGGCAGGCGGTCATGGTATTCGTAACCCTCAGGGAGGGACGGAACATTTCCCTCAAGATGGAGGAGGAACTCAAGGAACACGTTGCCGTCAAGATCGGGGCGATCGCCCGCCCGGAACAGATCGTGTTCAGCGCCGATCTGCCCAAGGCGAGAAGCGGCAAGATCATGCGCCGCCTGTTGCGTGATATCGGGGAGGGCAAGATCCTCGGCGACACCAGTAC
>JBHEOD010000264.1:287-734 GCA_046261745.1 Binatia bacterium | reverse complement strand
GCACGTCGCGCGTCTCCGACAGGCGCAGCATGGTCTTGAGGAAATTTCCACCATGCGCTGAGAACACCCACGCCGTGCGCAGAATTGCATATGTCGCCCCGCTGTCGCGGATCGCCTGTTCCCCGGTCAGCTTGCTGCGCCCGTACGCGCCAAGAGGCCCGGTGGCCTCGTCAGGGCTGAAGGGCGCGTTACCACTGCCATCAAACACGTAATCGGTCGAGATATGCACCAGCGGGATCTTCGCGGTGGCACAGGCCCGGGCCATCGCCGCCGGCGCGTCGGCATTGATGCGGGTGGCGAGCGCCTCTTCGCGCTCGGCGCGGTCCACGGCGGTGAAGGCGGCGGCGTTGATCACGACACTTGGGGCGTAATCGGCGATGGCCGCCGCGCAAGCCTCGGGCTTTTCCAGATCGGCGCTGTCGCGGCCCAGACAGATCGCATCCGGTG
>JBHEOD010000264.1:0-237 GCA_046261745.1 Binatia bacterium | reverse complement strand
TCGCAGATCGCGTCCACCAGATCGATGTTGCGCCGCTCGTTATGGCCGCCGACATTGTAACTGCGCCCGGGCACGCCCTTCGTGACGGCGCGCAGCAGCGCATCGGCGTGATCCTCGACATAAAGCCAGTCGCGCACGTTCTCGCCTTGCCCGTAGACCGGAATTTCCTGCCCGTGCAGCGCGTTCAGGATGACCTTGGGGATCAGCTTTTCAGGGAAATGGTAGGGGCCGTAATTG
>JBHEOD010000263.1:507-739 GCA_046261745.1 Binatia bacterium | reverse complement strand
CGCGAACACCTACCATCTGGCCCTAAGACCGGGAAGCGAGACGGTGGCCCACCTCGGCGGCCTTCATGCATTCATGGGGTGGCAGGGCCCTATCCTCACCGACAGCGGTGGTTTCCAGGTCTTCAGCCTGAAGGCCACAACACACATCGACGAGGCCGGGGTGACTTTTCGTTCGGTCTACGACGGCTCCCGCCATACATTTACGCCGGAGAAGGCCATACGCGAGCAGCAT
>JBHEOD010000263.1:0-292 GCA_046261745.1 Binatia bacterium | reverse complement strand
CGATAGGAGGATTGTCGGTGGGGGAGGAGCGGGGGGCGACTTTGGAGACGACTGCTCTAACCGCGGGCCTTCTACCTGTAGACCGCCCTCGCTATTTCATGGGGATAGGTGATCCGGCCGGGCTTCTTGAGGTCATCGAGCGTGGCATGGACATGTTCGATTGTGTGCTGCCCACGCGAATAGCGCGCATGGGCACCGCATTCACCGGGCGCGGCCGGGTGAATCTGCGCAACGCGGCGCACGCACACTCTCGGGAACCTCTCGAGCCGGGCTGCCAGTGCGAGGCCTGCTC
>JBHEOD010000262.1:508-750 GCA_046261745.1 Binatia bacterium | reverse complement strand
CCCTTGAGCCGGCCGGTGAAGAACAGCTTGAACACCACCCCGGCGAGCGCCAGCGACCAGATCGCGGCGAACAGGCCCCAGCCCCACGGACCGCGCAGGCCGACCAGGGTGAATGGCGTGTAGGTGCCGGCGATCAGCAGGTAGATCGCACAATGGTCGAGGACCTTCAGCCGGCCCTTGACGACCGGGTGCTGGATCGCGTGGTACAGGGTGGAGGCCAGATACAGCAGCAACAGGCATGC
>JBHEOD010000262.1:0-237 GCA_046261745.1 Binatia bacterium | reverse complement strand
CAGCGGATCCAGCGCGCGGTGGCGACGTTGACCTGCTCGAAGCTGGCCTCGACGCTGTATTCGTCCTTGAGCCGGTAGGCGACCACCTCGAACTGCAGCACGCCGACCGCGCCAAGGATCAGATCGTTGCTCATCAGCGGACGGAAGAACTGCGTCGCGCCTTCCTCCGACAACTGCGCCAGGCCCTTCTGCAGCTGCTTGAGCTTGAGCGGGTCGCGCAGGCGCGCGCGGCGGAAC
>JBHEOD010000261.1:534-763 GCA_046261745.1 Binatia bacterium | reverse complement strand
CGTCAACATTTTCGGTGGTATCATGAAATGCGACGTGATCGCCCGCGGCATTATCGCGGCGGCTCAGAACGTGGATATGAAAATACCCCTGGTCGTCCGCCTCGAAGGCACCAACGTCGAGGAAGGTAAAAAGCTGCTGCGCGAAAGCGGCGTTGCGCTGACACCCGCCGACAGCCTCGTCGAAGCCGCCGAAATGATCGTCAAGCAAGTGCAGGGCTAATCCCGCAAA
>JBHEOD010000261.1:0-274 GCA_046261745.1 Binatia bacterium | reverse complement strand
ATGCGTTGAATACGGCACCAATGTCGTCGCCGGTGTGACACCCGGCAAAGGCGGTCAACTCTGGGAAGATAAAGTCCCCGTCTGCAATACAGTGGCCGAAGCAGTGGAAGCGCACGGAGCCAACGTCTCCGTCATCTACGTGCCGCCCCCCTTCGCCGCCGACTCCATCCTGGAAGCCATCGAGGCCGAGATTCCGCTGGTCATCTGCATCACTGAGGGTGTGCCCGTGCGAGACATGGCGGAAGTGCGCCGCCGCCTCTACTTTCATAATACC
>JBHEOD010000260.1:500-777 GCA_046261745.1 Binatia bacterium | reverse complement strand
CCTGTGGGACATCGTGACCGCCTTCGGTCGTCCCTACCGGGGTGGTGGCGAACTGTTGGGGTCCTTTCTGCTGAGCGAGCTCCTCTACACCATGCGCGAGGTCGCGGTCGGGTTCGTGCTGGGTGTGTTCCTGGGGTTCCTGCTCGGGGTGCTCTTCCGGCACTCACCGCTCGCGGAGAAGGGTCTGATGCCCTACGTCATCGCCTCGCAGACGGTCCCGTTCGTCGCGTTCGCGCCGATCCTCGTGATCGCCGTCAACCAGGTGGACTTCCTTCCG
>JBHEOD010000260.1:0-313 GCA_046261745.1 Binatia bacterium | reverse complement strand
CCAGGCGCTGGTGTCCGTGCGTGAGGTGACCAAGCGCTTCGGCGACGGCCCCGAGGCGGTCACCGCGCTGAGCGACGTGTCGATCGATGTGCCGACCGGATCCTTCTGGTCACTGATCGGGCCGTCCGGCTGCGGTAAGTCGACGCTGCTGCGGGTGATGGGTGACCTCATCGAACCGACCGAAGGGTCCGTGACGGTCGGTGGCAAGACCGCTGTCGAGGCGCGTCGATCCCGTGACTACGGGATGGTCTTCCAGAAGCCGACCCTGTTCAACTGGCGGACCGTGCGACGCAACGTCGAGCTCCCGCTCGAG
>JBHEOD010000026.1:21004-33539 GCA_046261745.1 Binatia bacterium | reverse complement strand
AGTAACACGGCACGCCGGCGCGCGCGTAGATGGCCGACTTGGTGAGGCGGTCCTGGGCGAGCGAACTGAGGGACACTTCGACCAGGAGGTGAGCCTGCGTGGGGCGGCGATGTTCGTATGTCTCCTTGTCGCCAGGACAGACGGCGATGTCGGGTTGGGGGACGCTATCGCCACCGACCACGAAACTCGCCTGAGTCCTGACGATGACCTCGAAACCGAGCCGGCGCAGCAGCAGGTACGTGATCCGCTGAACAGCGTTCTCGTGCGACGGCGTCGGTGGCGGCATCGCGACAACGAGGCCGTCGAGCAATTCGACGCAGTCGTCGGGGGCGAGGATGCCGCATTCGGCGAGTGCGAAGTAGCGATCCACGGTGTAGTGCCCGAGAGATGCGGCGGTGTCGTTCATGACCGGATCATGCTCGCCGGGCGAGAAGGCCGCAAGGCGACGGCGATGACGGAAAGAGCATGAATCCGGGTTCGGGCAGCGGATCCCGGCGGCGGGTTGAAGAAGCGGATCCGACTAGCCGGTCGAGGGAAGCGTGGTGGGGCGCGAGTCATCGTCGCGAGGCGACAAAGCAATCGGTGGTTTTTCGTGTTCGGCTTCGCCAGGAATGATAGGGAAAGCATCGATCATGACGATCGACGCCGATTGGTTACGCTCGCCCGGCGACTGAACGGCTTTCGGATGCGGAACTTGCGACGCCCGTGTGGCGCCATGCTCTCGAGGAGATCCGGTGCAGCCATGAAGAGGCAGCCGCAGTGCCCGGTTTACTGCTCCGGCGTCTGGAAACGCATCGGCAACGGCGGGATCCAGTAGCACCAGATTCGTTCCGGCGACCGCCTGGCGGAGATGCTCGCGCCGCATCCTGCGCCTGTCGGTTCGCGCCAACGGCGCGTTCGTGTGACCACATCTCGCGCCGCCAAGGTTCACGACTTGCCCGCACCCGGCGGATCGGACATCAGCAGCGTTCCCTGCGCCACGCAGACCAGTCGCCCGCCCGCCGTGGCCCCTGTGTCGTTGACGACTTCCACGCGCACGACGGCCGATCGACGGCCGCACGAAAGCACCCGCGACTCGGCCTTGAGCTCTCCGCTCTTCACCGCCGCAAGGTAGTTGATCTTGAACTCGGTGGTGGCCGCCCACTGCCCCGGCTTCATCAGCGGATAGAGCACGCAGCCGAGCGCGTGGTCGACGAGGCCCGCCATCACGCCGCCGTGGACGGCGCCCATGATCGTCAGCAGTTCGTCTCGCACCGGCATGCTTGCGCGAAGCAGGCCTGGCGTGAGCTCGTCGATGGTGATGCCGAGATACGCGGGCAGGCCGGTCACCTTGCCGCTCATCGCGATCATCGCGTCGGCGGTCGTCTGGCTGAACTCGGGCAGCACGGGCGCCGCTGTCGTCACGGCATGATGTCTTTCAGGCGGGCAATCTTGCCGTCGCGGATCCACGCGTACTCCTCGCCTTCGACGCGGAGGTCGTCCTGGCCGGCCTTGCGATACACGCCGCCCCAGCGAACGTGGACGGCGCCGTCCTTGGTCGTCGGCGGGCTGAGGATCTCGAGCGCGCGTTCATCGTAGGTGCGGTCGAACGCATTCACCGATTCGATCAGGTGGTCGACGATCACGTTGCGTCCTTTCCACGTGCCGCCGAACGGCGGGCTCGCCTCGACCTCGTAGACAGCGTCGTCGGTGAAGAAGTCGCGCACGGCGGACCAGTCGTCGCTGGCGTAGGCGACTTCAAAGGCGGCGGCGTAGCGGACGAAGACGTCGATCTCGTTCATGGGGCTTCTCCCGTCGCGGCGGTCGCGACTGGTTGCGGAGGGACATTTGTCGAGGGTGCCGGGCTACCGCATGGCTCACCGGGGAGCAACTGTTCCGGAATCGGTTTGTCTCACGACGCGGCGTCCCAGAAGAGCAGTTCGTTCGTCAAAAAAACACGTGATTTCAGAAACTTGGCGGGATCCCCCCGGTCGAGCAACGAATATTGACTTTTCTGTATGGTATGGAAGGGTCGCCGCATGCACATCACGGCACAGGAAGAGTATGGCCTGCGTTGCCTGCTGCGCGTCGCCAAGCACGAGTCGGGCGATCCGATGCGTACCCAGGAGGTGGCCGTCGCCGAGGGGCTCAGCCTCGAGTACGCGGCCAAGCTCATGCGCACGCTGAAGAAGGCCGGCTTCGTCGCCAGCACGCGCGGATCGGCGGGCGGCTACCTGCTGGCCCGCCCCGCGCCCGACGTCAGCGTGTGGCAGGTGCTCGAAGCACTCGGAGGTCCTCTTTACGAGGACAAGTTCTGCGACGCGCACACCGGTTCCCAGCGCGACTGCACGCATTCGACCGACTGCTCCATTCGCGCGCTGTGGCGCAACGTCAACGGCATCCTCAAGACAGCGCTGTCGGCCATCACGCTCGCCGACCTCTCGCGGGATGAAGGCGCAACGCGCGCATGGCTGCAGCGTTCCCTTGCGACCCCCACCGCCGACGCTCCGCGCCGCGATGCGTTCGCACCGGCGACGGCTTCGCTCCAGGCGGCCGCGCGCGCGGGCGAGGAGGCACTGCGATGAGCACCGGGCATGACGCCAGGGATCTCGTCGAGAGCGGCGAGTACAAGTACGGTTTCGTCACCGACATCGAGAGCGACATTGCTCCGCCGGGGCTCAGCGAAGACACCATCAGGTTGCTGTCCACGAAGAAGGGCGAGCCCGAGTTCATGCTCGAGTGGCGCCTGAAGGCCTATCGCTCGTGGATCAAGATGGCGGCCTCCGAGGGCTCGCCCACGTGGGCGCAGCTGAAGATCGCGCCGATCGACTTTCAGTCCATCAGCTACTACGCGGCGCCCAAGCAGAAGCCGCTGCTCAACAGCATCGACGAGGTCGATCCCGAGCTGCGCGCCACCTTCAACAAGCTCGGCATTCCGCTCGACGAGCAGATGCTGCTGGCCGGCGTGGCGGTCGACGCCGTGTTCGACAGCGTGTCGGTGGCCACCACGTTCAAGGCCAAGCTGGCCGAGGCCGGCGTCATCTTCTGCTCGTTTTCGGACGCGGTGCGCGACCATCCGGAGCTGATCAGGAAGTACCTGGGCACGGTGGTGCCGATCACCGACAACTTCTACGCCGCGCTCAACTCGGCCGTCTTCACCGATGGAAGCTTCTGTTACATCCCGCCGGGCGTGCGCTGCCCGATGGAACTGTCCACGTACTTTCGCATCAACGCGCAGAACACGGGGCAGTTCGAACGCACGCTGATCGTGGCCGACGAGGGCTCCTACGTGAGCTACCTCGAAGGCTGCACGGCGCCCAAGCGCGACGAGAACCAGCTCCACGCCGCGGTGGTCGAACTGGTCGCGCACGAGAAGGCGACGATCAAGTACTCGACCGTGCAGAACTGGTACCCGGGCGACAAGGAAGGCAAGGGCGGCATCTACAACTTCGTGACCAAGCGCGGAAAATGCGCGGGCGCGTACTCGAAGATCTCGTGGACGCAGGTGGAAACCGGTTCGGCGATCACCTGGAAGTACCCGAGCTGCATCCTGCAAGGCGACAACTCGGTGGGCGAGTTCTATTCGGTGGCGGTCACCAACAACTACCAGCAGGCCGACACCGGCACGAAGATGATCCACATCGGCAAGAACACGAAGAGCACGATCGTGTCGAAGGGAATTGCGGCCGGGCACGGGCAGCAGAGCTACCGCGGCCTCGTGCAGATCGGTCCGGGTGCCACCGGCGCGCGCAACTACTCGCAGTGCGACTCGCTGCTGATCGGAGACAAGTGCGGCGCGCACACGTTCCCGTACATCGACGTACGAAATCCCGAGGCCCAGGTGGAGCACGAGGCGTCGACGTCGAAGATCGGCGAGGACCAGCTGTTTTACTGCCAGCAGCGCGGGCTTTCCGCCGAGGACGCCGTCTCCTTGATCGTCAACGGCTTCTGCAAGCAGGTGTTCCGCGAGCTGCCGATGGAGTTTGCCGTCGAGGCCCAGAAGCTGCTCGGCGTGACGCTCGAAGGGGCGGTCGGATGAGCGCGAGAGCGACGAACGTGAAAATGGTGAGCGCGAGCGTGCCGAGCGCGAGCGTGCCGAGCGCGATTGTGATGAACGCGGCAAGGACGAACCCGAGCGCCACGGGCAAAATCGAGGATTGGACCGAATGAGCATGCTTTCCATCAAGAACCTGCACGCGGAGATCGACGGCAAGGCGATCCTGCGCGGACTCGACCTCGAGATCGGCGCCGGCGAAGTCCACGCCATCATGGGGCCGAACGGCTCGGGCAAGAGCACGCTCGCGCAGTTGCTCGCCGGCCGCGACGTCTACAACGTGACCGCCGGCGAAGTGCTCTACGACGGGCGCGACCTGCTGGCCATGCCGGCTGACGAGCGCGCGCGCGAAGGCGTGTTCCTGTCCTTCCAGTATCCGGTGGAGTTGCCGGGCATCGCGAACTCCTACTTCCTCAAGGCCGCGCTCAACGCGCAGCGCCGCCATCGCGGACAGCCGGAGATGGACGCCGTGGATTTCCTGGTGGCGGCGCGTACCAAGATGAAGGTGGTCGGCCTCACCGAAGAACTGCTGCATCGCTCGGTCAACGAGGGATTCTCCGGCGGCGAGAAGAAGCGCAACGAGATCTTCCAGATGGCAATGCTCGAGCCGCGGCTTGCGATTCTTGACGAGACCGATTCGGGCCTCGACGTGGACGCGCTGCGCACGGTGGCCGAGGGAGTCAACAGCCTGCGCTCTCCCGACCGTTCGATCCTCTTGATCACGCACTACCAGCGCCTGCTCGACTACATCGTGCCCGACCGCACGCACGTGCTGGCCGCCGGCCGCATCGTGCGCTCGGGAGGCCCCGAGCTTGCGCACGAAGTGGAGGATCACGGCTACAAGTGGATCGAGGAACACACGGCGCCCGCGGCCTGACGGAAGCGAAGACAATGGCGACGACCGCAAACAGCACCGAAACCTTCGCGAGCGACTTCGAGCGCATGCGCGGCCACCTGGCCGGTGAAGGCTTGCCGTGGCTCGCCGCGATGCGCACCGACGCGATGACGGCCTTCGCGAGCGCCGGCTTCCCGAGCGTGCGCGACGAGGCGTGGAAGTACACCAACGTGCTGCCCGCGCTGCGCGACCGCCTGGAGCCCGTGCTGCCCGGCGAGGCGTGCACCGACGCGGCCGCCCTCGAGGCGCTGCTCGCGTGCGCGGCCGGCGCGGACGTCGCGTCGTCCTTGCTGGTGTTCGTGGATGGCAGCTTTCACGCGGGCCTCTCGCGCACCGGCACAGCCAAGGGGCTTCGCCTGTCGAGCCTGCGCGACAGGCTCAACTCCGATCCGTCGCTTCTCGAGCCGTGGCTCGGCAAGTATCTGCCGGTCGGCGCGCATGCGTTCACCGCGCTCAACACCGCCTTCCTGGACGACGGCGCGGTGGTCGAGGTCGCGGACGGCACGGTCGTCGAACAGCCTGTCCATCTTGTCTATCTGTCGAGCGCCCGCGCGAAGCCTTTCGTTTCGCATCCGCGCAACGTGATCGTGGCCGGAGCCGGCAGCCACGCACAGGTGATCGAGCACTACATCGGCGCCGCCGGCGCGCGCTATCTCACCAACGCCGCCAGCGAGATCGTGCTGGCCCGCGGCGCCCACCTCGGCCACGTGCGCGTGCAGGACGAATCGCGCGCCGGCTTTCACGTTGCGCGCGTGCAGGTGGAGCAGGCCGCGGGAAGCGCCTTTGTATCCCATGCGTTCGGGTTCGGCGCCGCGCTTTCGCGCACCGAAGTGGACGTGAAGCTCGACGGCGAGGAGGCCGAGTGCAACCTGGCCGGCCTCTATGCGATCGATGCATCGCGCCACGTGGACCATCACCTGACAGTGGACCATGCGAAGCCGCGCACGCGCAGCAACCAGCTCTACAAGGGCGTGCTCGAGGATTCCTCGCGCGGCGTGTTCACCGGCCGCGTCGTGGTGCGCGCCGGCTCGCAGAAAATCAAGGCGATGCAGAGCAACCCCAGCCTGCTGCTAGGCCGCGGCGCGGTGGCCGAGACCCGGCCCCAGCTCGAAATTTACGCGGACGACGTTGCGTGCAACCACGGCGCGACGATCGGTCGGCTGGATGAGGACGCGATGTTCTACCTGCTCTCGCGCGGCATCGCGCCTGTGGAAGCGCGGCGCATCCTCGTGTCCGGCTTCGCCGCCGAAGTGGTCGAGGGCGTGTCGCCGGCCGCTCTGCGCGACGCCCTGACGGCGCTGGTTGCCGCGCGCATCGGCGAGATCGGCCAGGGAGCCGCGTCATGAGCCTGGCCGCATCCACCAGGACCGCTTTCTACGATGTGGAGAAGATTCGTGCAGACTTCCCGATCCTGTCCGAGATCATTCACGGCAAGCCCCTTGTCTACCTCGACAACGCCGCCAGCACGCAGAAGCCGCGCGCGGTGCTCGACGCCGTCACCAGCTACTACGAGCACGACAACGCGAACGTGCACCGCGGCGTCCACACGCTGAGCGAGCGCGCGACGATCGCGTTCGAAGCGGCGCGCGCGAGGATTGCCGCCTACGTGGGCGCGGCGGATTCCTCCGAGATCGTCTTTGTGCGCGGCACCACCGAGGCGCTGAACCTGGTGGCGTCGAGCCACGGCGGCTCGGTGCTGCGCGAAGGCGACGAGATCGTGCTCACGCAGATGGAGCACCACTCGAACATCGTGCCGTGGCAGATGGCCTGTGCACGTACCGGCGCACGCCTTCGCGTGGCGCCCATCCGCGACAACGGCGAGCTCGACATGGAGGCTTACGCATCGCTGCTCGGTCCTCGCACGAAGATCGTCAGCGTCACGCATGTTTCGAACGCGCTCGGCACCGTCAATCCCGTGGCCGAGATCGCGCGCCTTGCGCACGAAGTGGGCGCGAAAGTGGTCGTGGACGGCGCCCAGGCCATCGCGCACTCGCCGGTGGACGTGGCGGCGCTCGGCTGCGATTTCTACGCGTTCTCCGGGCACAAGATGTACGCGCCGATGGGCATCGGCGTGCTTTGGGGGAGGCGAGAGCTGCTCGATGCGATGCCCCCGTGGCAGGGCGGCGGCGAGATGATCCTGACCGTCACCTTCGAGGAGACCACCTACAATGTGGCGCCGCACAAGTTCGAGGCCGGCACGCCCGACGTGGCGGGCGCGGTGGGGCTTGCGGCCGCCGTCGACTACATCGAGGCGATCGGCCGTGACTCCATCGCCGCGTACGAGCACGAGCTGATGGCTTACGCCGATGCAGCGCTGCGCGCGGTGCCGTCGCTGCACCTGATCGGAACGGCACGTGAGAAAGCCGGCGTGCACTCCTTCCTTCTCGACGGGATTCATCCGCACGACATCGGCACTGTCCTCGATCACGAAGGAATCGCCGTGCGCACCGGTCACCACTGCGCGCAGCCGGTGATGGAACGCTACGGCTGCGCGGCCACCGCGCGTGCGTCGTTCGGCATTTACAACACAACCGCGGACGTCGACCGACTCGTTGACGGGCTCGCGAAAGTACGGGAGCTGCTCGGCTGATGTCGGACCTGCGCGAACTCTACCAGGAGCTGATCCTGGACCACGGCCGCCGGCCGCGGAACTTCGGCCCGCTCGACGGCGCGACCCACGACGCGATCGGCCACAATCCGCTGTGCGGCGACAAGATCACCGTGCACGTGCGCATGGACGGCGACACGGTCGGCGGCATCAGCTTCGAAGGGCAGGGCTGCGCCATCTCGCAGGCTTCGGCGTCCCTGCTCACCGAGGCGGTCAAGGGGCGCAACATGGGCGACGTGATGTCGCTGTTCCGCAAGCTCACCGCGCTCGTGACCGGTCGCGACGGCGACGTGGATCGCGAAGGCGATGTCGAGCTCGGCAAGCTCGCGGTGTTCGAGGGCGTGCGCCAGTACCCGATGCGCGTCAAGTGCGCGACGCTGGCCTGGCACACGCTCAACAATGCGCTCGAGGGCAAGGCGGCCGAAGTGGCCAGCACCGAGTGACGGGGTGAAGATGGAAACACCGAACGACAACGCGAGTACGACCGACGCTGCTGCCGACGAAACGTCGACCGCGTCACCGCCGGCCGCCGGCGGCTTGGACGTGAACAAGATGGAACAACTCATCATCGATGCGCTGCACACCATCTACGACCCGGAGATTCCGGTCGATATCTACGAACTGGGCCTCATCTACAGCGTCGACGTCAGTCCCGACGGCAAGGTGGCGATCACCATGACGCTGACTACGCCGGCCTGCCCGGTGGCCGGCTCGATGCCGGGCCAGGTGGAGAAGACCGTGCGCATGATCGAAGGCGTCACCGATGTCACCGTCGATCTGGTCTGGGAGCCCACCTGGGGCCCCGCGATGATGACCGAATCGGCGCGTCTCCAGCTCAACATGTACTGAACGCCCAAGCCCCGTCTTCCAGGAACACCATGTCGCTTCTCAGTTACTTCGGTCTTGCCGGCAGCAACCCCAACTCCTCGGCCGACACGCAGACGGTCCGCAAGATCGTCGCGTCGCTGGATGCGATGGACCCCGAGCGCGCGCGGTACATCGCCGCCTTCGCGTTCCTGCTCTGCCGCGTCGCGCGCACCGACCTGCACATCTGCGACAAAGAGGCCGCAGAGATGGAGCGCATCGTGATGGAGCGCGGCGGCCTCACCGAAGAGCAAGCCTTGCTGGTGCTGCAGATCGCGAAGAGCCAGGAACTGCTGTTCGGCCATACCGAGAGCTTCCTCGTCACCCGAGAGTTCAACAAGATTGCGACCCGCGATCAGAAGCTCGCGCTACTCGACTGCCTGTTCGCGGTGTCCGCCAGCGACGAGTCCATCTCGACCATCGAAGACAACGAGATCGTGCGCATCTGTGCCGAGCTGCAGCTCCCGCGCGACGAGGTGGTAACCGCGCGCGGGCGCTACCGCGAGCACCTCGCGGTGCTCAAGGGCATGCCGCGGCCGTAAGCGGAGACTACGGTAGCGCGCCAGCGAGTATCCGTTCTCCAGCTTCAAACTGGGAACGAGCCTTCCATCCGAGCCTCTTGTGGCCATCGCTTCTTTCGTCGTAATCGATGCGGGTGCAGCAATCGGAGAAGGGCCGATTCAGCCCAGGCTGCGCTCGAGTAACCAGCATCCGGTGGGATGCGAATGAAAAATCCTGGACGGGGACAGATTTCGGGTTTGATCAAGGTTGCCCGGAGGAAAATGCGCCCTGGGTCTGCAATTGCGCATAGAGATTCTCGGCAATCCTGTCCCAAGTCTTGGTACGCCCACCCTGGGCGAAGGGGGAGGCGGGAATCATCAGAAGTGAGATGATCGTGTTGTGACTGTCGCTGACCGCCGCGCGATACGTCGCCCCGGTATGCCGGTTCCTGAGGTCGTAAATCACGTTGTAGCGCGTATCGACGTAGTAGGGGATCACCATGAGCGAAAGCCCGCTGATGAGCTGCAGCATGATGCTGGAGTCCCCATCCTGGTTGCCGCCAAGAGTAAGCTCGTAGTCCGCGGCTCCCGTGAAGCTACCGGACTTCACGTAGGTTTGGCTGCTGATGTAGCCCCATTTCTTCCAGCGGCCGAGGATCTCGTCGTTGAGGAGACGGCCGGCCTTTATCGACGTGATCATCTTGCCGCCGTCGAGATGGAAGGAGAAGTCCCCGATAGTTTGTTCGACCCGCGGCACTTCCCGAGGGGTTGCGCGTTCGAGATCGCGAAGCCCGTTGCCGGCCATGGTCACGCATCCCGCCACAGTAGTCATCGCGACCACAACCAGGACTGTACGGTAGAGTTTCATCGAGGGTTCTCCTGCAATTTCCCGGACACAGATTCACGCGAAGCGCACTATGAACGCCAGGCAATGCTCAAGGAAATCCGAGATGTGTCAGGGGGCACATCCGATAATCTCGCCCCGGAGTGCGCGAATCAGCGAGCGTCGCGAAACCGCGAAGCATCGTTGATGCGCGCCGGCGCCATACAAACGCCCGGCCGAAGCCGGGCGCCCGCGCATGGACAATCGTCCTTCCGTAGCTGCTTGACGATCCGGAGCTCGAGCAGGCCGCGCACGCTGCGGCCGTAGTCGGAGCTCAAGCGATCGGTGGTCATCGAGTAGACCTTGTACGTCGGTTCTCCGCGCGCCCCGGATATCGAGCTGATGCGCTGGGCGCGAGACCACGGACACGTGGTCCTGACTCACGACCACAGGCGGAAGCTACTTCGATGTGGTCGCTTGTTCTTCCTTCCGCAAGGTCGCAGCCTGGAATCTGGTCGCTCTCGCGCGACGGGGTTCGTGCCGTTGTGCGGATTCAGGAGTCGAGCGGGTTCTTCCACCTGAGGCCGGAAAAGCGGCCGAAATCGCGGTCGTTCGAGCACAGGTCGGCCTGGTTCTCAATGGCATGCGCGGCCAGCTGTACGTCGGTGGTCAGATTGCCGGCGGTATCGATTTCCGCCAGCAGCGCGAGCGCGATCTCCAGGTGATGAGGGCCTGCGACGAGAAAGCGCACGTGCGACGGCGCGAGCCAGGCCTCCACGCGTGCAATCGCATCTTTGACAGGAAGGGGGGCGGTGAAAATCCGACGACTCGTCGCAGTTCGGAGGAAGCCGAAAAGACTGACTGCAGGAATTCCGACCTGCCGATCACCGTTGATCGCACCTTCCCACCATCGCCGCGCCGCCTCGTGCTGCGGGAACGCATCGAACTCTGCGTAGAGCAGAAGATTGACGTCGGGAATGATCACGCGCGCGGCCGAAGCTTTGGAAGAAGGGCCTCTTCGTCCAACTCGTCGGCGAGTTTGTTCAAGCCTTCGGGATCGATCCCGCCGCGCAGCGTCGTCTTGTGCGCGGTGATGCGAAACGGTGGCTTGTCCGCCGAGTTGCCGCCGCTCGCCAATCCGCGCCGAATCGCGTCGTTCACCACCTGCTTGAAACTGAGATGCCGACGACAGGCCTCATCAGCGAGCACTTGGGCGAGATCGGGATCGAGCGTCAAGGTGGTTCTCATGTCGGCATCATGATGCCGGAGTGTCGGAGCTTTCAAGGCGGAACTGGACGCAAGCGCCAGAAAGGCCGCGGATAAGGGGCCACCTCGGCCAGCATGCCAAGTTTTCCGGGGCGCTCAGCGCCTTGTGAGCGGTCGGATCACAGCCAAAACCACGAAGATTCGGCGAAAACCTGTGATTTTGACCGTACGAGCCAGACACATATCTAGCAAATCCAGATACTTGCGGGTGTCGCCTGGGTGGCGCAACCCGGAGGCGTGGCATATCGCCCGGCCGCCGCGTCCCTCGACAGTCCATCCGGCTGCCCTCGTCGACGACTACCGATCGCAGGTCGGACCGGATCGCAATCCTCCGCTCTAGACGGGGTACACCACCACTTTGCTACGCCGAGGCGCAGGCCTGATTGGTGAACTGCAGACGCCACAGCCCTGATACCTATCCCACCAACGGCGACTCGCCCGAACGAAGCCCGGACAAGCGGATGCTGGCTTCCCAGAGCTCGCGGGCACGACCAGCGTCGTAGGACAGCTCGGACGACGGCGTCTCCAACCATCGCGTGTGCGACGGATAATAGCGTGCGCCGGGTGCACCGAGCCGCGGATCGAGCACGAGCTGCGCGAGCGCCGCGCCCGACTTGGGCGCCGTGCTGACGGCCGGCACGAAGCGCGTCAGCGCCGACGCCATCGCCGGCATCACCGACTCCCACACGAAGCGCGCCGGCGCAGGATAATCACGCGCGAGGCCGGAACCCGGCACCAGGCCCGGATCGAAGCTGTTGATCGCGATCGGACGGTCACCGCGGCTGAGCCCGGTGGTCTCGAGACGGCGCGCCAGTTCGTACGCGAACCACAGGTTGCAGACCTTGCTGTTCACGTACGCGAGCGGCCCGCTGAATTTGCCCGCAGTGGCGCCGCCGGTGGCGGCCAGCGTGTCGAGGTCGGCAATCTTCGGCTTCGGCATGCCAGTGAGGCGTGCCGGATCGTGAACTCCCGACGACACGATCACGATGCGCGACGGTGTGCGCGCGGCGACACGCGAGAGCAGCAGGTTCGCGAGCAGAAAATGCCCGAGGTGATTGACCGCGAACGTAAGCTCGTAGCCGTCGTCCGAAAGGACCGGGCCCTTGGTGTACTGGAGGCCGGCATTGAGCACGAGGGATTGAAGCGGCAGATTGCGCGCGTCGATTTCTGCGACGAGGCGGCGGATCGACGCGGGTGACGCGAGGTCGAGGTCCATCGCCTCGATGCAGTCGGGACCGGCTTCGGCGCCGATCCGCCGAACGGCCTCATCGGACGCACGCCGGCTGCGGCTCGCGATGACGACGTGTCGGCCCGCCCTTGCAAGCGTCCGAGCACATTCCAGACCGATGCCCGAGTTGCCCCCGGTGACGAGGACACTGCCTTCCTTCATGCGCGACGCTCCTTCGGGGTGGCCTTCGTCGGAACGCGATTCGTCAGAATGAACTGCATCACCGCGTGCTGGCGATGAAATCGGCCGTCACGCGCGCGAGTTCCTCCCCCTTGTCTTCCTGCAGGAAATGTCCGCCCCCGGAGATCGTGGTGTGCG
>JBHEOD010000026.1:16915-20994 GCA_046261745.1 Binatia bacterium | reverse complement strand
CTGTCGGGCCCCGCACTTGTACGTTTCGTCAGGGAAGGGCGCGTCGTAGGCTTCGAGCACTTCGGGCGGCAGCGTCGTTACCGTCGCTCCTTGCAGGATGCGCGACGTCGCGAAGACCGGAACCTCCTGCGAGAACTTGCGCCATGCGAAGAAGGCCTCACCGAGCGGAGTGTCGCCGGTCGGCAGGAAGGTGTTGGCGGCCACGACGCGATCGAAGCGCCGTTCGTGCTCCGCGGCGAGGCGCAGGCCGAGCAGCCCCCCCAGTCCTGGCACACCAGAATGATGTCCTGCAGAGCAAGCGTCCTGACCAGCTCGGCTATCTGGGCAACGTGGCCGGCATAGCTGTAGTCGCTGCGCCGGGCAGGCTTGTCCGAGCGGCCGAAGCCGACGAGGTCGGGCGCGACACAGCGATGGCCGGCATCGACCAGCACCGGAATCATCTTGCGATACAGGTAACTCCACGACGGCTCGCCGTGCAGTAGCAGCACAGGCTTCGCGTCGCGCGGGCCTTCGTCGAGGTAGTGCATGCGAAGGGTGCCGCCCTCGCTGTCCGAGACGTCGGCGTAATTGGGTGAGAACGGATAGCCGGCCAGGTCGGCGAAACGGTCGTCGGGGGTTCGCAGCGTCTTCATGGGCGCGAGGGTAGGAAGGGGACGCTCGTGGGGCAAGCGGCACGCGCGACGCGGTGTGGTGGTGACCACGGAAAGCGACTTGATGCGTCATCTGGGGGCGAGACGTGCGATCACGAGGGTAGGGTACTGCGTATGGGCGACTCGAGCTCGGGTACCATCGACAAGTGTTCATACGGCCGGTGCGCCCGCCTTGACCGCCCCACCGCAGAAACGTAGCGTCCTCGCCCTGGAGGACATCGCCATGACCGCAACCGCCGCCTCGATTCGCAACGATCTTCCCGCCACCGCCCGCAACGTCGGCAAGCTCCTCATCAACAACCGCTTCGTCGATGCCGCCAGCGGCAAAACCTTCGAGACCATCGATCCCTCCACCGAAGAAGTGCTGACCACCGTAGCCGAGGGCGACAAGGCCGACGTCGACAAGGCGGTCGTTGCCGCGCGCCGCGCGTTCGAGACCGGCGCGTGGCCGAAGATGAGCGCACGCGAACGCGGCCGCACGCTGCTGCGCGTGGCCGACCTCATCATGAAGAACAAGGACGAGCTTGCGCGCCTCGAATCCCTCGACAACGGCAAGCCCATCGGCGAGACCAGCAACGTGGACATCCCGCAGGCCGCGGAAGTCTTCGCGTACTACGGCGGCTGGGCCGACAAGGTCTACGGGCAGACCATTCCTGTCAGCGAATCGTTCTTCACGTACACGCTGCGCGAACCGCACGGCGTGTGCGGCCAGATCATTCCGTGGAATTTCCCGCTGCTGATGGCGTCGTGGAAGCTCGCTCCCGCACTGGCGTGCGGCAACACCACCGTACTCAAGCCCGCCGAGCAGACGCCGCTCACCGCGCTGCGGCTGGCCGAGCTGATGCTCGAGGCCGATCTGCCGCCGGGCGTCGTCAACGTGATCACCGGCTTCGGCCCGACGGCCGGTGCGGCACTGGCCGAACATCGCGACGTGGACAAGATCGCGTTCACCGGCTCTACCGAAGTGGGCCGCATCATCCAGCGCGCGGCGGCCGGCAACCTCAAGAGCGTGTCTCTCGAACTCGGCGGAAAATCGCCGAACATCGTGTTCGCCGACGCGGACTTGGCGGAAGCCGTGAAGGGTGCGATGACCGGCATCTTCTTCAACCAGGGCGAAGTCTGCTGTGCGGGCTCGCGCCTGTTCGTGGAGGAATCCGCGCACGACGAGTTCGTGAGCCGTCTTGCCGAGCACGCCAAGGCCATCAAGGTGGGCGACCCTCTCGACCCGTCCACGCAGATGGGCGCGCAGGTCAGCGAAGAGCAGTTCACGAAGATCCTCGGCTACATCGAGGCGGGCAAGAGCGGTGGCGCCAAGCTCGTGACCGGTGGCAAGCGTGCCCACGACAAAGGCTACTTCCTGCAGCCGACGATCTTCTCGGGCGTCAAGCCGGACATGAAGATCGCATGCGAGGAAATTTTCGGACCCGTGGTCTCGACGCTGACCTTTCGTGATGTGGACGAAGTGGTGGAGGCCGGCAACGCCACCAACTACGGCCTGGCGGCGGCGGTGTGGACGCGCGACATCTCGAAGGCCCATCGCGTGGCGCGCGCACTGCGCGCCGGAACGGTCTGGGTCAACACCTACAACACGTTCGACGCCGGCGTCCCTTTCGGCGGTTACAAGGAGAGCGGCGTCGGACGCGAGCTGGGATCGCAGGCCCTCGATTTGTACACGCAGACCAAAGCGGTGTGGGTCGCTCTGTAGGGACCGGATCGGCGGCTGGTTGAGTTCGTGCGCCAGCCCGGTTCCGGGCGTGCGAAACCTTCATCGTCCGGGAAGCCACCCGGATACCGCAGCCATCACGGCGGAGCGGTTGCACTGGTGAATCCAGTGATGTCCCGGGATCACCGCCTGGGTTGCGCCGCTGTACACGATCATGTTCGTGATGCCCTGCCACGGGTGGCTTTCCTCGGCGACGAGCAACAGCGTCGGCACGAAGGCGGCGTTGGCGAGCAGCTCGCCCGCATCGACATGCAGCGTGGCGGTTGCCAGGGCGACGAGGTCTTCGCGCGTGGGACGCAGCGACCATCCGCCGTCCGTGCGCTCGGCGATGCCGTGACGAAACGCGAGCGCTGTTTCGTCGTCCCAGGGTTGCCAGTGTCTCTGCGCTTGACCCGTCTCGGCGGCCGCTTCCGGCGACGCATGCGACTGCATCTCGGCGGCCCAGATCCCGTTCACGAATTCTTCGATATCCACCGGAACGGCCGCCGACGGCGACGGATCGACCAGCACCAGACCCGAGCAGTGCGAAGGGTGCTGCGCCGCGATGATGCCGGCCACCTTGCCGCCCCACGAGTGCCCGCCCCAGATCGGACGCGTGTTGCCGAGGTAAGCTTGAATCGCACGGGCGATGGCGTCGGCGGTTTCGAGGAGGTCCCACCCCGGAAGCTTCGGACTGCGCCCGTGGCCCGGCATGTCGAGGAGCAACACGCGGCGGTCGGCTAGCGCGGGCGCGATTGTCGTCCAGGTCAGCGCGTTGCCGCCGGCACCGTGCAGCAACACTATCGGTGCACGGCCGGCCTCGCCGCCGCGTTCCAATGCAAAAAGCTCGACGCCCTGGGCCGTAAGAGTTCGTTCCGTCCAGTCGGTGGTCATCGGGGAGCTCCGCGACGATTGATGGCGGCGATGCCGGCGTCGGTCGCTTCCTGTCGAAGAGACCGGTCGATGGCACGCGCGGCTCGCCTGAAGGCCGCGGCGTCGCCGTGAAGCTGGAAGGCCCAGTTGGCCTCCTGCACGAAGGCATGGATTTCGAACGCGAGCTGGGAGGGATCGGTTTCGGCCGTCAGCTCGCTGGCCGCGACGGCCTCGGCGGCCTCGACTTCGAGCGCCTCCATCCATGCCCGGGTCAGGTCCACCACCTTGTCCCGCACTCTCCCGGGGCGATCGTCCACTTCCGAGGAGACGGCCGCGAAGAAGCAGCCGCCGCGCAGAACCCCCTTTTCCACATAACCAAGCCACGCGGAGGCGAGGTGGGCCAGGCGGTCGAGTCCCCCGGCGGCGTCGCCGGCTCCGGCGAGCACCTCCGCGGCGAACACGTCGCGAGCCGCATCCACTACCGCCAGCTGCAGCTCTTCCTTGGAGCCGAAATGCGCGAAGAGCCCGCTTTTGCTCATGAAAAGTGCGTCTGCAAGACGGCCGATGGTGAGGCCGTCGAGGCCTTCGACTGACGCGAGGTCGAGGGCCCTCGCGATGATGTCCTGGCGGGTCTGCTGGGCGCGGAGGCGACTCTGGCGGGCCATGGCGGATTTTATAGAACGAACGTTCTGCAAGTGGAAATAGAACGACCGTGCTTTTTCCGACCGTCGTCGCCTCCATGGTGAGTGCGGCTCAGCGGTGAGCGCGTTGTGCCTCCAGAAAGAATAGGGGCCACGGGGGTTCCCCGAACGCCGTTCTCGAGTGGCGGCTCGCTGGTCGCGCCGTTTCTCGAA
>JBHEOD010000026.1:0-16905 GCA_046261745.1 Binatia bacterium | reverse complement strand
CCCCCCCGCCGATCGGTCGGCGATTCGAAGAGGCCACCCTTCTCGTAGACCTGCTCACGAGTCGCTTCCGGGTCATCCGGTGCGTGGCGGGTTCTGTGGGGGTAGGTGTTCATATATAACGCGCCGACAAGGTTATGGACCAGCCTCAGACATCCACCGCACCCCTCACTCCCAGTGTGGAGTCCCTCATCAAGATCTTCAGCTTCTACCGCGATGCGGAGATCCGGGGGGCGACGCTGCTGATGAAGATGATGCAGTGGGAAAAGGACCCCGAAGCGCAGGTCCTTTTTTCGCGCCACGTTGCCGACGAAACCCGCCACGCGTGGCTGTGGACAAAACGCATCCGCCAACTCGGCGGAATGCCGGTGCCGGTTCCCGACGGCTACCAGCGCCGCCTCGGCAAGGCGCTCGGAATTCCGTTCAACATCGTCGATCTGTTCGCCCTCACCGTGATCGTCGAGGAGCGCTCTGTGAGCCGCTACACCGAGCATGCGGCCAGTCCCTACTGCGACGACCTCACGCGCGAAGTTCTCGACGAGCTGACCAAAGACGAGAAGTGGCACATCTCCTGGATGGAAGAGTGGATGTTCCGACTTGCACGCGAGCGCGGTACCGAGGCCAAGGCGAAGGCGCAGCTCGCACGTTATCGTGCACTCGAACTCGAGGTTTTCGAAACGTTCAAGGAAGATGAACGCCGCTGGATCGGGTTCTCCTTCTCCGATGGCGAGCCTGTCGTTGCCGACGTCGCCGTCTGAGCCTCCTTCGCCCAACCGTGAATTGATCGGTGTGCCGGGATCGAGGCAGCGCCTCGTGACTCCGGCGCTGATCCTCGACCTCGACTCTCTCGAAGCCAATATCGCTGCAATGGCGGCGCACTGCCGCACGCACGGCATCGCGCTTCGCCCGCACGCCAAGACACACAAGTCCGTGCGCATCGCGCGCCTGCAGCTCGATGCAGGTGCCACCGGCATTTGCTGCGCAACCATCGGCGAGGCCGAAGTGATGGTGCGCGCCGGCATTCCCGGCGTGCTGCTGACGTCGCCCGTGGTGCAGCCGGCCGGCATCGCAAGGCTCGTCCGTCTTCACGAGGCGGCTCGGGGCCTGATGGTGGCGGTGGACAATCCCGTCAACGCGGTCGCCATCGCCGAGGCCGCCGCAGCCGGGCAAACCACGGTGAAGGTGCTTGTCGACTTCGACATCGGGCTCGGCCGCACCGGTACGGCCACGGTCGGCGACGCGGTCGCGCTCGCGCTTCTCGTCCGTGACACGCCGGGAATCGAGTTCGCAGGCCTGCAGGGTTACGCGGGCCACCTCCAGCACATCGAAAGTTTCGCGTCACGCAAGGAACTTGGCGATGCGCAGATCGCGAAGCTTGCCGAGGTGGTGCGCGCGCTCGAAGCCGAAGGCCTCGCACCTCGCATTGTCAGCGGAGGCGGAACCGGCACCCACGACATCGATCACGTCGCGGGTGTCTTCACCGAGCTCCAGGCAGGCTCCTACACCGTGATGGACGTGGAGTACGACGACGTGGAACTCCGTCCGGGATCGTTGCGGCCGCCGTTTGCGAACGCGCTGTTCGTGCGAGCACGGTCGTGAGCGACAACGCGCGCGGAATGGTGACGACGGACGCCGGCCTCAAGCGATTCGCCACCGATGGTCCGAAACCACGCATCGCGAGCGGCGCGCCTGCGGACGCCCTCTACGCATTCAGCGGCGACGAGCACGGCTGCATCGTGTTTGCCGATTCCTCGCAATCCCTGCCGATCGGCAGTGCCGTCGAGTGCATCGTGCCGCACTGCGACCCGACCGTGAATCTCTACGACCACTACCACTGTGTTCGCGGCGACGAGCTGGTGGACATCTGGCCGGTGGACGCTCGCGGCGCGTACTAGCGGCGCGCCCGAAAGTCCATGTCGCTATGGTGCGTGTCTACAGCGACCCTGCCGCGAGCTGATAGCTCGTGCTGCGGCCGCCGGCCGCATTGCGAACCAGGATCCCCCGCTCGGCGAGTGAGTTGATGTCGCGTTGTGCCGTGTCCTGGGAGCACTTCGCGAGTTTTGCATACTTCGAGGACGTCAATTTGCCATCGAAGTCGTTGAGAAGCCGGTCAAGGACCAATCGCTGGCGTTCGTTGATGGCAAAAGCGGCTATCGACTCCCAGAATCGCGCCTTCGCGATGACAGCGCCGAGCGTCTGTTGCGCGCCGTCAATCGCGCGACCAAGGCACCCGAGAAACCATTCCATCCAGGGCGTGATATCCAACGTCCCTTTCTGGGATTTTTCGAGGATGTCGTAGTACGCGTTGCGTTCCTGCCTGATCTGCGACGACATGCTGTAAAAGCGTTGCGGGCTCTTTTCCGAGCGCGCGAGAGTCATGTCGGCGATTGCGCGCGCGATACGGCCGTTCCCATCATCGAACGGATGGATGGTGACAAACCAGAGGTGAGCGAGTCCTGCTCTCAAGACAGGATCGGTGTCGGATCTCGCATTGAAGGCGCTGAGGAAGACTTCCATCTCTCGCTGCAGCCGTCCGGCTACCGGCGCTTGAAAGTGTACCTTCTCCTTCTCGATCGGACCGGAGACCACTTCCATCGGGCCGGTACTGTCGTCTCGCCAACCTCCCGTCGTGATTCTGGTCATTCCGCTGCGCCCTGTCGGAAACAGGGCGGCATGCCATCCGAATAACCTCTGGTCCGTCAGCGGCTTCTCGTAGTGACGAGTGGCATCGAGCATCATCTCGACGATCCCTTCGACGTTACGGTCTGCGGGCTTGAGGGCACCGATGTCCATGCCGAGACGGCGGGCGATCGAGGACCGCACCTGGTCCGTGTCCAGCTTCTCCCCCTCAATCTCACTGCTCTCGAGCACGTCGGTGGTGAGCGTTTGCAGGACAGCTTCCTGACGGAGACTGAAGCCGAGGGCTTCCATATGCCCGATCAGCCTGCCCTGCTGGTGACGAAGCGCGGCGAGAGGCTCGGCCAACTGGCCCCGGTTCCAGTGTAGCCGGGGCCAGTCCTGCAATTCGTGGATATACATTCGCCGCACCTTTTGCGGTGATAATGCCCACGAATCTCCGCGGCGGCAAGTATTCTACGCATTTGTGCGGAGAAAATGCGTCCTAATCTCCGCGGAAACGAATCGCCAGCGCCACTTTCGCGCGGACGACAGGCAGGAACGATGAGGTGATACCCACCTCGAGCGCTGCGGCCGCGGAGGCTGGAACGCGCAGTGCGATGGTGCGGCGGCCGGAAACAGCCGCGGTCGCGTGCCCGCGGGCGGTATTCGAACCGGGATGGCGCACGACGATGCGCAACTCGTCAGCGGCGCGGCCGGTGTTCGCGTCGATGACGAGAAGAAGCTCTGTGCTCGCGCGCCACTTGGCGGGTACTGCGATGCGACAGGTCACGCTCGCGGGCGCGGCCGACCACGGATCGCGCCGCAACGTAGATCCGGCGTCATCGCATTCCGCCGTCGCGAGTGTTTGCGACGGAGCAGCAACGGTCTCTTCGAGCGCGGGTGCGAGTTCGTTGCCCGCATCGCCGCCAGCCGGGTCCGCGGCAAGCTCGCAGAGCGCGTAACCGTCCTCGTGCATGAGCACCGCCGCGCAGCGCGGACGAGCATCGGCCTGCGGGTCGTAGACTGCGTGCGTGGGGCGCAGGCCGGCGGTGCGAGCGAGCGAAGCTGCGTCGGCGTCTCCTGAGAGCAACGCCGCGCGAGCGCGCAGCCTGGCTTCGCCGCTCTTGCGCGAACCCGCGAACACGATGGTGGATCGATCGAGCGCTGCGGCAACGTGCCGCGCGGCGAACGCGGGAAGCCGCTCGGACAAGCCGGGTGCGGCGACCACCACCGCGTCGGCGGGCAGCGACGCGACGGCATCGACGAGACTGCGAAACGCGGCGCCCTCGGGCGCGGCCATGCGTGCGCGGGCATCGGCAAGCCGCGCGCGCGCGCCGTCGGCCACCACCGGCAGCCCGAGCGCGAGCAGCAGCAGCGTGGCCACGGCGTCACGACGCCGGAAGCGTTGCGCGAAACGATCGACCGCCAGCACCGCGAGCGGCGCGAGCGGCAGCAGCCACAGCACGCGGTACACCATCCAAGGCGGAATCACGCTACCCGCCAGCGCCGGAAACGGCGGAACGAAAGCGATCGCGAGCGGAACGGTCGTGGTGGCGACCAGAAACAAGCGGGCAGACTGATCGAGCGGTCCGTCGCGATCGCGTGCAATGTCGTGCTGTGGCAGCGGCCGATCCGCCGCAACGTCGCTTCGCGGCAGCGGCGCAGCACGATCCTGCGCAACGCCGCCGCGCCACATCAGCACAAACCCCACGAGCGCCAGCACGGACAGCGGATGCAGCAAAAGCCGCGGGTTCACGACGTAGCCCGCGACTGGAAGCTGGATCAATCGCTCGCGTGCGTCGTGAACCCTCACCACCGGGTGATCGGGCATATCAAGTTCGGCGCCGATCGCGGCGAGGCGCTCGCGCACGACGATTCCCGACAGTGCCGGCGCCAGCGCGACCACGAGAAGCACCGCCGCAGCGACGCCGGCCGCGCGACGCCGCGAAGGGTAGTTCCATGCGACCAGCGCTGCCGTGGACACGAGCGCGAGGAGTGCGAACGCATACGCGAGCGTATGCACCGCGGCCGTCGCGGCCGCTGCGAGGAGCAGCTTTAGATACTCTGAAGAACGCAGGCCCGGTGGCTGAGCCGCGTCGCCTTCAAGACGGATCGATCGCAAGAAGGCTGCGACGCAAAGCGGAAGAAGTGCCGACGCGGCCAGAACCTTGTCCTCGCCGGCTCGCGCGAGCACCGGCAGCAGCGCGCCGCTCCACAGCAGCATCGTCGCGATCACGCACAGCCGCGCGCGTGCCGCATCGCGGAACAACTCCGATGCCATCGCATGGGAAGCCGAGATCGAAGCGAGCACGACGAGCACCGGCGCGCCGCGCTCGTAGGCCGCGACCGGATCCACGCCGGACAGGGACGACCACGTGGCCAGGCCGAACAACCACGGGTGAATCCCGAAACGCGCGAAAGCCTGGCCGGTTCCGAGAAAGGGCTCGCTTAGCGTGAGCGTGGTCGCGTCGAGATAGCCGCGAACGTAGGCGAGGTACCACCAGCGATCCACGCTACCGACCGGCGCGAACGCGACGGCGGCCACGAGGAAACCCAGCGTGAGCACGACGAGAACGACGGCAGGCAGCGTGGGCCGGCCAGAGGACCCAGCATGAGACGCGCCATGCGCCGCTGCCGCCGTGGTGCGGTGCGAGCCATGCGAATCGAACGAATCGATCGGGCCCAGCGAGTCGTGCGAGCCGATTCGGCGAGTCGCCAGAGCTGCGCCGAGCGTAACCAGCGCGAGCACCAACGGAGCCGCGGCGATCGAGAAACCCGCGAACAGGCAAGCCGCGAACGTCGCCGTCAGCAGTACCAGCGACGTCGCGAACGCGAACGCGAACCGCTCCGCACGCGCGAGCGGCACCGCGGCAGCCGTGAGCAGCACCGCTCCGGGCAGCACGAACGTGGCGAGGCCCCAGACCACGAGCATCGGCGTTTCCGGCAGGCCGATCGCGAGCGAAGCGGCGATCACGGGCGACGCCGGTTCAGGCCGCAGGCGCCATGATCTGCAGATACATCGAGCAGATCTCCGGGCCCATGTCGGTCGGCAGCCCGAGAATGGGCAGGTCGACTCCCGCCTTTCGCCACTCGCCGAGGCGTTCGCGGCAGAAGCCCGGTTCACCGGCGATCACGAGCGCGTCGAGCAGTTCCTGCGAGACGGCGGCGGCAGCTTCCGGCCTCTGCCTGGCAACGTAAAGATCACGCACGAGGTCGCAGTTCTCGCTGTAACCCATGCGCGAAAGCATCTCGTGGTAGTAGACGCCCATGCCGCCGATGTAGAACGAGATGATGCCGCGCGCCGAGTGGTAGCTCATCTCCTTGTCGGGCATCGGAATCACGGTAGTGAAGGGTGCCACGTCGATGTCATTCACGTTACGGCCGGTCTTGGCGGCGCCTTCGGCGAGGATCGAGATTCCCCGCTCGAGTTGCTGCCACGGCCAGAAGGTCGGCATCCAGCCGTCGGCCAGCTCGCCCACCATGCGGATGGCCTTGTCGTTGAGGCACGCGCAGTAGATCGGGATGCGATCGCGCACGGGCGTCATCGCAAGCTGGAAATGGCGGAATTCCCAGAGATCGGCCCCCGCTTCGTTTAGGCGCTGGCCCGAGATCAGGCACTGGATCACCTTGATGTACTGCCGCATGCGCGTGAGCGGTTTGTCGTACGGTACGCCGTGGAATCCCTCGATGACTTTGGCGCCCGACGTGCCGAGGCCGAGGATCACTCGTCCTTCGGAGATCTCGTCGAGCGTGGCCGCGTGCATCGCGAGCAGGCCGGGTGAACGGCTGAACACGTTGACGATGCCGGTAGCCAGCTTGATGCGCTTGGTGTGAACCGCAATCTCGGTGAGCAGGCTGAACGCTTCGTAGCCCCACGCCTCGGGGATCCAGAAGGAATCGTAGCCCAGCTCGTCGGCTTCCTGCGCGTGACGCAGCACCTGCTTGCGGTTGTAGTTCTTCCAGAAGGCGACGAGTCCGGAGCGTTCGGTCACATGGATCTCCTCGGCGACCGAATCCGTGCCGACTGCTCGGGTCTCCGCGAGCAATCAGGAGACGGCGAACGTCTTTGCTGGACCGGCGGACGTTGTCGCATCCGGCGGGGCAGCGACGGGCGCACTAAAGGAAGGCAGCCTCCGCGAGTCAAACCGGACGCACAAAAAATCCTCGAGGTTTAGTCAAGGCACTTTCTTCCGTGCCGGTCCGGGCATAGTTAGGCCCTCGCCGCTGCGGGCGGCACGGGGGAACACAATGCACAGTTCACGCCTTCGAGCCGCTTCGCTCCGAAAAGCCGCCGGTCGCTGGTGCACGGTGGCACGGGCCGTCGTGGCTGCGATTTTTGCAGCGATGGCCGCGACGCCGTCCGCAATCGCGTCGCAGTTGCTCGTCCCGTCTATCGGCGTTCCGGATTCGGCCATGAGCGGTGCGACCGTCGCCACGCCGCGCACTCCATCGGCCGCAGCCTTCTCGAATCCGGCAGGAATCGTCAATCTCGAGGCGGGTTCGGTGTCCACTTCGATCGGCGTTCCCGTCGGACATTCGCGCCTGCACACCACGACGCCTCCCGGCTACGACACAACCTCGGATTTCGTCGCGTACTCGCCCGAGGGCGGTTCGGTGTTCGAGACCGAATCGGGATTGCGCTGGGGCTTCGCGCTCTACGGAAGTCTCGGATCCACCTTCGACTCCGACGCCGATCCGTCGGTCGGCGTGGTCCAGGACTTCAAGTCGTCGGCCGCGGTCTCCAACGTTTCGCTGATGGCGGCCTATCCCATCACCGATCGTCTCAGTGCCGGCGTGGCTTTGTCGGTGCTCTACGGGGAGCTTCACCTTCGCTATTTCCAGACCACGCAGTTCGCGTACACGGTGCGCGGAGCCGGCGTGCAGGCCATCGTCGGACTGCGCTATCGCCTGACCGACAACGTTGCGCTCGGTCTCGGCTTCCGCACGCCCGGCATGATCTGGGCCGACGGCGACGAGCGAGTCTCGCCGGGCAACAAGCAGGACGTCGAACTGAACCTCGACATGCCGGCGCAGATCTTTCTCGGCATCAACGCCGACGTGACCGACCGGCTTCACCTTGGCCTTAGCGGGCGGTGGACGGATGCGAGCACCTTTTCCGATTCGAACTTTCGCTTCGAGAAGACGCCGGAGGCCAGCATCCCCTACATCCGCTCGGCCAGTGACGAGTGGCGAATTGCCGCCGGCTCCGACTACAAGCTGACCGAAACGCTGAGTGTCAGCACCGGAATCAGCTACGCCGATGCGATCGTGCCGGATACGTGGGTCTCTCCGCTGCTCATGGATTCGGACGAATGGAAGTTTTCCGCAGGCGCCTCGTGGATCCTGCCGGGCAACTTCTCGGACTGGACGCTGGATTTCGCGGTCGGGCACTCGCCGACGGGCCGGCGCAACGTTTCGGACTCGGAAGCGGCGATCTTCCCCGGCCGTTACACGATCAGCGGCCAGATCTATATGATCGGCCTGCGCACCACGCTTTGATGCCTCGCAGCCTGCGCCGATCGAGCACGGCGCGCCAGGAGACAGCCGACTGAGAGTCCCGGACCAGAATCGTTCCTTCTCGCGCCTGCCCCGCGCATTCGCGAGACTCGGTCGCACGCCGACCGAGCGCGTGCTGCTGATCGCCGTCGGCGCGGCGGTGGCGTTCGCCATCGGACGCTGGTCTTCGGCGCCGCCGACCAAGCCCGTCAGGGACATCCCGGAGACGATCAGCGGCACTCCACTGGTGCTCGACGGCGACACTCTCGACTTCGACGGCCTCCGCGTGCGGCTCTTCGGCATCGACGCATTCGAGCGCGACCAGTTGTGCACGCGCGGCGACGGTGGCCGCTATGCCTGCGGACAGGTTGCGCGCGAGTCGCTGGTGGTGGCCATCGCGCGCGCGCCGGTTTCCTGCACGCGTCGCGACATCGACAAGTACGGCCGCATGGTGGCCGTATGCCGCACGCGCGACGGCGACCTCGGGGCCAAGGTTGTCTCCGACGGCGTCGCGCTGGCCTACCGACACTACAGCACCGAATACGTCGACGAAGAGGATGCGGCGCGACTGGCACGGCGGGGCGTGTGGGCCGGCCAGTTCGAGCCGCCGTGGGACTACCGTCGCGGTAACCAGCCAAAGGCCGCCAGATGACGACACCGGTGCCGGCAGCGAACGCCGCGATTCTGGCCGCGCCATTCTGGCGCCGCGAGCCCTACGCCGTATTCTTCCCGCTCGGCGTCGTGCTTTCGTGGGCCGGCGTCGGCCGCTGGCTCGAGATTGCGCTGACCGGGCGCCACGAAGACTACCTCGCGATCTACATCTTCCACGGCATGACGCAGATCCAGGGATTCCTGCTCTGCTTCGCGATCGGATTCCTGTTCACGATGATTCCGCGCCGCACCGGAACCGCACCGCCGTCCGCGCTCGAGATGACGATCGGGCTGGTCGCGCCTGTCGCCACGGTGCTCGCCGCGTGGGGACAGCGCTGGGCGCTGTCGCAGGTGGGGTGGATGGTGGCCTGCGTGTTGCTCGTGGTGTTCGTCGGAAGGCGCTTCGCTTCGTCGTCGGCGCGCAGGCGGCCGCCGACCGGTTTCGTGTGGATTCCGGTGGCCCTCGTGATCGGGTTCGTCGGATCGGCATTGACGGGCGCGCGCGGCGCACTCGGTACGGACTGGATGTGGCTGCACGATCTCGGCCAGCAACTCGTGCTGCAGGGAGTGTTCATCGCGCTGGTGCTCGGTGTGGGCAGTCTGGCGCTGCCGATGATGACGCGCGGTATTTCGCCGGCCGATGCGGAGTTCACACGCCGCGACATGGCCGTGATCGCGGCTCACCTCGGCGCGGCGGGCCTGCTCGTCGCGAGCTTCGTCATTCAGTCGCAGTGGTCGCTGCCGATCGGCTGCGCTTTGCGGGCGGTGGTGATCGCGGCGGTGCTGCTGCTCGGCGCCGAACTGTGGCGGCCGCCTTCGATTCCCGGCTGGAACCGCCGCGTGGTCTGGCTGTCGGCCTGGATGCTGCCGACCGGATTCGCGTTCGCAGCCCTCTATCCGGCGTACTACCAGGCGGGGCTTCACATCAGCTTCGTCGCCGGGCTGGCCACGCTGACGCTGGCGGTCAGCACGCACGTCGTGCTTGGTCACGGCGACCGCAGCGATCTCATCAACGGACAACCTTGGCAGGTCGGTACGATCGCGATGCTGATGGCAGCGGCTACGCTCTGTCGCGTGGCAATGACGATGCAGCCGCTGCATCGCAACGCGTGGATGGCGACCGCGGCCTTCTTCTTCCTGGCTGCGACGGTGGTCTGGGCCCTCTTCCTCGTGCCGGTACTGCTGCGCCGCCGCGACTGAATCCGGGACAGGTACGGATTTACGCTGGGCAGGCCTGCACCCCGTTCGTCCGGCGAACAGCTCGATCATTTACCTCGTAAGCAGCGCCGCAGGGACCACGGCGATTCCGTCTTCGCGACGGTAGGCGTCCCGGCCAGACTACCCTTTTGGACGGCCGTCAGGAGACCGTTTGGACGGCTCCTGGCGGACCATTTGGACGCCCCAGGACGCCCGCCAAGGCGAGCCGACCGGGTTGCGTCCTCCCGCACCTACTCCGTCTTCGGCACGAGCTTCATCGTGTACGGATGATCCATGTAGCGAACGAAGATGTCGGTCATGTACTTCTCGCCCATCGCCGCTGCTACGCGCTCGGCCATCTCGGGCACGTTCACCATCTCGACGGAGGCGAACTCCTGGCCGGCGATCTTCACGGCGGCCAGCGGCTTGGTCTTGCTGCAGTCCACGCGACCGCCGGCTTTCGCGCCGAGTCTCACCCACACGTCGCCGTCGAGGACGACCAACCAGACGTAGGACCAGTGCTCTGCTTCGTCGGGACAATCGGTGCGAAACTGCAGCGTCTCCTCGTCGGTCCAGGCGGCCGGCGTCCAGTCCGCCGCGCCGGCGAACTTTGCCACAAGGATGAATGCGAGCGTGAGCAGGACGGCAGGAAGTTTCATTGTGGCCTCCATTTCGCGGCACGGGCGCGGCTTTGGCCGGCTCAAGATCCATGCGCGACCGGCCGGCGACGTTTACGCGCCCCGCCGGCAGGCGGCAAGCGCGCCGGTTCACGCGAAAGCGGCGCGACAATCACTGCGAGGAACTGCTGGGCTTCCTCGAAGAACACGAGCACCAGCGCATCACACGCGCCGCCTGACCGAGCAAAAAATGGGGTCAGACCCCATTTTTGCGAAGATGGAGATTCGCGAGGAAGGGGTCGCAAGAAAATGGGGTCTGACCCCATTTTTGGTGCCGATGCCGGCACAGGGCCGCAGCGGGCGGCGTGACACTTCGAGTAGAACTGGACAAGAAGGACCGGAATACGGAGGACGTCCCATGGCCATTTTTTCGCGAACACACCGAGCGATGACTTTTGTAGTGACGGTGACCGCCGCGGCGCTCCTGGCCGGGACGGTCGCTGCAGGCGAGCCGATCACGATCGCGGGGGCGGCGACGCCAGCCGAGGAGGCTCCCGAGTCCGCGCCAATTGCGGGAATGGACGCTGCCCCGCCGCCCGACAAGTTTAAGATCGCGGCCACGTGGCGCACGCGCCTCGAGATGTGGGACTTCTTCGAACCCTCCGGCGCCGGCGGCGCGAACAACACGTACAACTTCCTCGGCAACGACCTTCGCGTGAGCGCGGCGTGGACCGACGACTGGTTCGACGTGTTCGTGGAAGGCCAGAGCGTGATTCTTGCCGAGCTTCCGAGCCATGCGGTTGGTACATCGGCCGAAGGACCGCTCGGGCTCGGCGCCGTCTATCGCGCCAACAACAACGACGACGATTTCGATGCGTCGGGCTACCTGCGCCAGGCCAGTCTCAAGCTGAAGAAGCTCGGCGTGCGCGGGCTCTCGCTCAAGGGCGGCCGCCAGGTTTTCTCCGACGGCAAGGAAGCGATTCCGGCCGATCCGACGCTGGCGTGGCTGCAGAACACGCGCATCGCCGAGCGACTGATCGGTCCGTTCGACTTCTCGTACGCAGGACGTTCCTTCGATTCGGCGCTCGTGAACTACACGCACGGCGCCCTCAACGTGACAGGCTTCTACGGCAAGCCGACGCAGGGCGGGTTCAACATCAACGGCATGGACCAGATCGACGAAATCGACCTCGCCTACGGTTCGGTGAACCTGAACCATCCGGAGTTCGCCGGAAACACCGCCGCGCGACTCTTTTACATTTACTACGCCGACGACCGCGCTCTGCTCAAAGTGGACAACCGCCCGCTCGACGAGCGCCAGGCCGATACCGGCAACATCGGTATCCACACGATCGGCGGGGACGTGCTCCAACTGGTGCCGACCGGCATCGGTCCCATCGATCTGCTCGGCTGGTTCGCGTACCAGGCCGGCGAATGGGGAGTGCAGGACCACTCGGCGTGGTCGCTGGCGATCGAGGCGGGGATCCAGCCGGCGGACCTGCCGTGGAAACCGTGGATTCGCGCCGGCTTCAACATGGGCTCCGGCGATGACAACGCGGGTGATGGCGACCACGAGTCGTTTTTCCAGGTGCTGCCGACACCGCGCCTGTACTCGCTGTCCACGTTCTACAACCTGATGAACAGCGAGGACATCTTCGCGCAGGTCATCGTGAAGCCGATGGCCGGCCTTGTCTGGCGCACCGACTTCCATGTGCTGAGACTGAGCGAGGACGACGACCTGTGGTACTTCGGCGGCGGCGCCACGCGCGAGAAGCGCAACGCCGGTTTTGGCTTCGGCGGGCGGCCGTCGAGCGGCAAGAACTCGCTGATGGAAGTGCTCGAGACCCAGGTCAGCTACAACTGGAACGACTACATCGCGACGACGGTCTACTACGGACACGGCTTCGGGGAGGACGTGGTGGAGGCCGGTTTCAGCGGCAAGTCGGCGAACTTCGGTTTCCTCGAGGTGACGCTGAAACTGCCGCCGATGTGACGGCGCGGCGAGGGGGAAGGACAGCACTTCCAAGGCGGTCCGTTCCGGCCCGAGGGAATGCACGCGGGATGGAGGTCCCCGTCCGCCGGGGGTGATCGTGCGCCGCTGATGTGTGACGGGTCAGAGGGGCGATCCTGCGGATGCTGCGTCGTCGCCGCAACGCATGCGCATCAGCATCAGTCGCATCGGATGCAGGGTTCGCTTCATCGGATTGAGCACGAGGGCCAGACTCTCGAGGGTCACAGCGCCCAGAAGAGCTACGTCTTCGTCCTCGCCCAGGATGACAGGAGATGGGGCCTCGTCGCCTTCGTAGTTGAACCTGCAATCCGAGACACTGCGCTCGATCACGGTGCCGTCGGCCAGTGCGAACCGGTATTTGCGCTGCGGCTTGAGGCCCAATGCGCGCCAGTCGGCAGTGGGGAGAAGGGACCAGACGGCGCCCGAATCGACGAGCATCTCGACGGTTCGGGTACGACCGCGCCGGCCTTTGAGCAGCATCGGCACATGAACAAGTCTCATGCGGCCAGTACTGTCACCGTCGACGCCTGCTGACAAGAACAGAGATCGCATGAACCGCCACGGACGTGGTGACGGCTCGCCCGGGCACTCTGGCAGGCCCGGGTGCGGGGTATTTCTCCTGTCGCGGCCGACGGCATAGAGTCCCGGCCCATGTCCACCGCAAACAGCACCGGCCCCGAACTTCCCATCGACTGGAACGAGATCACCGAGCACGCGACCAAGCTTCTCGGCGACTACATTCACATCAACACCACCAATCCGCCGGGCGGTGAGGAAGCCGGCGCGGTCTTCCTGCGCGAAGCGCTCCAGCGCGAAGGCATCGAGTCGAAGTTCTACGATGCCGGCAACAGCCGCGTGTCCATGTCGGCCCGTATCCCGGCCACGATCAATCGCGGGCACAAGCCTATCGTCCTGCTCTCCCACATCGACGTCGTGCCGGTCGAGCCCGAGCACTGGAAGATGGATCCGTTCTCCGGCGCCGTCGTCGAGAACGTCATCTGGGGACGCGGCGCGCTCGACATGAAGGGCATGGGCGTGATGGAGCTGCTGACGCTGGTGCTCGCGAAGCGCCACGGCATTCCTCTGGATCGCGACCTCGTGTTCGTGGCCGTCGCCGACGAAGAGGAAGGCGGCGTGCACGGCGTGCACTACCTCGCCGAGCACCATCCGGAGATCCTGCAGGCCGACTACGTCTTCAATGAAGGGGCCTACGGGTTCTGCGAGTTCATGGGCCGCGAGGCCAGGATCGTCGGCATCTGTCCTACCGAGAAGAGCCCGGCGTGGCTCAAGTTTCGCTCGAAGGGCCTGCCGGGACACGCGTCGGTTCCGCACTCGAAGAACGCGCTGGTCAAGCTGGTGAAGGCGCTCGCGCGCGTCGAAGCTGCCGAGCGCAAGGTGGTGCTGACTCCCGCGGTCGAAGCGATGCTGCGCACACTCGCCCAAAAGGGCTACCTGCCCGAAGACCTCGATCCGCGTGACGAGAGCGTGCTCGCGATGCTGACGTCGGTGGACGCGCACCTGTCCGCGATCACGCACGACACCGTCAGCATCACCAGCCTGCACGCCGGTCAGAAGATCAACGTGATCCCGGCCGGCGCGGAGGCCACCGTGGATTGCCGCCTGTTGCCGACGACCAATGCGCAGGAGTTCGTGGCCGAGATTCGTCGCATCGTCGACGACCCGGACATCGACGTCGAAGTCGTTTACCAGCACGAGTCGGGCATGTCGTCGATGGACACGCCTGTCGTCAGTATCGCAGCGCAGGTGGTGCGCGAGAAACTCGGCGAGGACGCGTTCCTGATGCCGCAGATGTCGCCGGGGTTCACCGATTCGCACGCGTACCGCGCCGCCGGCGCCCAGGCTTACGGCTTCACACCCGCGCTGCTCACGCGCGAGGATCTCGGCACGATCCACGGCCACAACGAGCGAATCAGCGTCGCCAACCTCCGCCTCGGCACCGAAGTCCTTTTCGAAGTCGTCCGCCGCCTCGCCTCCCACGGCTGAAATCCGGGACAGGTACAGATTTTCGCGGCGCTGAAATCTGTACCTGTCCCGGATTTTCCGGATTTCCGGGCGGCTCCTGCGCTGGCGCGGGAATTGGACCTTGTCGCGAGGCGGGGCCGCGGCACAATGGCCTTCTTTTCAGGGAGGCCGATGAAGATGAACACAGCAGGAGCTGAGTTGATGCCCGAAACTTCAGCCCATCCGATGACGGACGTCGTGCGAGGCGCGATCGTGGCCTCGCCGCTGGCGGCGCTGCTCGGAATGGAACTGGTCGACGTGGCCGACGACATGGTCAGCGTGCGCCTGCCGTTTCGAAACGAAGTGACGACGATCGGTTCGCTGGTGCACGGCGGCGCAATCTCGGCGCTGGTGGACGTGGCCGCCACCGCGGCGGCATGGACGAAGGCCGATCTCGCGCGTTCGCCGCGCGGCACGACCATCGGCTTCAGTCTCAACTTCCTGCAGGGCGCTGTCGGCACCGACATCACCGCGACGGCGCGTATCATCCAGCGCGGCAAGTCGGTGCAGGTTTGCGACGTAGATGTGCGCAGCAGCAGCGGCGACGCGGTCGCCCGCGCGATGGTCACGTACAAGCTGGATCACAAGATCTAGGGCCGGCGGTCCGCCGGTGGTCGTGACTTGCGGGCCGGTTAGTTGACGCCGCTCAAGACGCGACCGAGCCGAGGTCGAGTCGGACGACGCAGACGCTTGGGTCTTCCTGGCTCGCGACCCTGACAAAGCCGAGACGCTTCGCGAGGTCGAGCATGGCGGCGTTGTGAGTGAGGATGTAGCCTTCCATGTGTGCGAGCCCGCGTGCGCAGGCTTCCCGGATCAACGTCTCGAGCAGCAGTCGCGCGAGTCCGCGCCCCTGCCACGAGTCGACCACGGCCACGGCGAACTCGCAGTCTCCCTCGGTTTTCATGCAGGCATAGCGCGCGCCGGCCACGATTTGCTGCGCTGAGCCCACGCCGACGACGGCGACAAGTTGGAAATCGGCGTTCGCCTCGGGATGGATTGCGCGATCCAGCATCTTCGGAGTCAACTCGGGCATCGCCGAGAAGAATCGGGTGAACCGGGACTCGGCGGACAATGCCTGGATCGCCGCCTGGAGCATGTCGGCATCGTCCTCGCGGATTGCACGCACGGTAGCTTCGGTGCCGTCGCGCAGTCGCACGACGACAGGCTGGAACTGTATTTTCGTAGCCGCGTTCATTGAGGTTGAATCACGTCGAGGCCGCTGATGTCGGCCAGGATGAAGACGGTCTGTCGTTCGCTCGCTTCCATACAAAGGAATGCCGGCCCGGTCTCGGAAGGCAGACCGGACGCGCGGAACTTACTCCGGCTGCCTCGCGGACCCAACGCCGGCTCGCGCCCGCCGCCCGCAGCGCGGTTACTTCATGGGCGGAAGCGCAGTGACCATCTTCGCGACGGCCTTTTCGATGTTCCTGGCTCCCCGTTCCGGCCCCATCGCCACCGCCGTCCCCGTGCCGCGGAAGACGAGCTTCCTGGTGCGCATGTCCACTACGTCGAGGAGCAGGGTGCCGTCGGGATACGGCGAGGTATTGGCAACGTTGGCGGGCATTCCGTGCCAGTACGTGTAGTACCCGTACGCGAAGTCCCACTTCTCTCCGGATCGCGCCTCCGCCATCTCCCGCGCCGATGTCTTGTCGGTGAGGAAGACGTGCCACACGATGGCAAGATCGGCATCCGGGCCCGTCGCTTCCTTGATCCCGCGCGCCGACAACTCGGAACGGACGGATTTGCGCAGCGCGATCTCGCAGTACTCCGGAAGTTTCCGGCCATCGGAGGCGGGCGCGATGGAGTAGGTGCGATAACTTCCGAATGTGGCGGAGCGGTCGTAGTCCGTCGCGACGTCGACCGTGGAGCATGACGACAAGGCCACCGAAGCAACCAGGCTATCGCTGCAAATCGCGGGACCAGCCTACCGACGTTGCCGGTCGCCACCTGCTGCGCGACATGACCAACCGGTCGATCGCGCTACGCTCGTCGACGATGCAACGCGAGTCGCCAGGCGTCCACGTACTTGCGCGAGGATCTCGCTCGGCCTGGCAACGTCTTCCCGACAACGTTCCGGACGAGGGAAGTAAGCCCTGCGCAGCGACACGCCCCATCGCCGTTGGACCAAGGGGCTTAAGTGCTCAGTCTCGAACTATCGTCTTGCCCACTCCGAGAACTTGTCCACCATGTTTACGAGCGTTTCACGTGATGACTTAAGGTACGCGGCATCCGTTGCGCTCGCGTACCGTTCCCCGGAGCTACCACTCCCTTCGCTCCCAGACCGCATTGCTTGCT
>JBHEOD010000259.1:498-802 GCA_046261745.1 Binatia bacterium | reverse complement strand
CTGCAGCACCGCGCCGCGCATCTTTACGGCGAGATCGAGATCGCCCGCGCCGCGGCGATGAAGGCCGCCGAACTGCTCGACGCCGGCGACCCGCGGGCCGAGCTGATGGTGTCAGTGGCCAAGGCCAAGGCAGGCGCAAGCGCGGCGCTGGCCGTCCAGGAAGGCGTGCAGATGCACGGCGGCATCGGCATGACCGACGAGCATGATATCGGCCTGTTCATGAAGCGCGAGGCGGTACTGGCGGAGCTGTTCGGATCGCCCCGCTTCCATATGGGCCGGGTGGCGGAATTGAGCGGGTACTGAC
>JBHEOD010000259.1:0-234 GCA_046261745.1 Binatia bacterium | reverse complement strand
GAGCCGCTCGATGGTCGCGGCGGCGAAGGTGTCGCGCGGATGGCCGGTGCGCATGTAGTCGACGGTGACATTGATCGGCTTCATCGTCACCCGAGCCTCGCCCAGCGCCTGGCGCAGGGTGGCGAAGGCGGCGAATTCGAGCAGACCGGCAATGGCGCCGCCATGCAGGAAGCCGGGGCGGCCCATCACGTCTTCGTCGAAGGGCATGACGAACAATGGCGCGCCGTCCGTGTC
>JBHEOD010000258.1:0-803 GCA_046261745.1 Binatia bacterium | reverse complement strand
CAGCGGGACCACGCTGAGCAGCGTGCCCGCCATGACCATGCTGTAGTTGACGTAGTAGGTGTCACTCAAGGTCCTGAGCGCGATCTGGATCGTGTGGCTCGACGGCTCGTTGCCGAGCACGACCAGCGGCCACAGGAAGTCGTTCCAGGCGAACAGGAAGGTGTAGAGGCCCAGGACGGCCGCGCCCGGTGCGACCGACGGCCACACCACGTGCCGGACCATGCCGAAGATCGAGCAGCCGTCCATCCTCGCGGCCTCGAGCAGTTCGTCGGGGACCGAGCCCGCTACGACCTGGCGCATCCAGAACACCCCGAAGGCGGTCACCAGCGACGGCACGATCACCGCGCGCAGGTCTCCGACCCAATTGAAGTAGCCCATCAGGATGAACAGCGGGATCAGCCCGAGCTGCTGCGGCACCAGCATGGTGCCGAGGACGAAGGTGAACAGGCCGCCCCGACCGCGGAACCGCATCTTCGCGAAGGCGAACCCGGCCATGGTGCTGAAGAACAGCACGGAGACCGTGATCGCGGAGGCAACGACGAAGGAGTTCACGAGTGCCGTCACGAACGGCACACCCTCGACCGCGAGCTGGGCGTTCTCCAGGAAGTTCGGCCCCGGGATGACCCGAGGGGGGAACTGGCTCATCACCGCGTTGCTGTTCGAGGCGACCACGAACATCCAGTAGAACGGGAACACCGACACGGCCAACGCCAGCGCCAGGATCGCGTACTTCAGTCCCGAGCGACGCGTGCCATGGGCGAAGCGCACCAGGGGGGAACGCTCCTTCAGGGTCAGATCGGAGC
>JBHEOD010000257.1:566-804 GCA_046261745.1 Binatia bacterium | reverse complement strand
ACGCCACGGTGGTGTGGATGACCGACCAGCCGCTCCGGCCCGGCCGGCTGTACGACCTCAAGATCGGCACCAAGACGACGCAAGGCACCGTCCAGGCGATCCTGCATCGCCAGAACGTGAACAGCCTGGAGACCGAAGACGCGGACCAGCTGGGCCTGAACGAGATCGGACTGTGCTCGTTCCGATTGGCCTCGCCAGTGCCGTTCGACCCGTACGACACGCTGCCGGCGACGGGAAG
>JBHEOD010000257.1:0-299 GCA_046261745.1 Binatia bacterium | reverse complement strand
GAACCAGACGCCCCGCGTCCTCTGGTTCACCGGCCTCTCCGGCGCCGGCAAGAGCACCATCGCGAACGCGCTCGAACAGAAGCTCGTCGCCATGGGCCACCACACCTACCTACTGGACGGCGACAACGTCCGCCACGGCCTCAACAAGGACCTGGGGTTCGACGACGTCGGCAGGGTCGAGAACATCCGCCGCATCGGCGAGGTCGCCAAGCTGATGACCGACGCCGGCCTCATCGTCATCACCGCCTTCATCAGCCCGTTCGGCAGCGACCGCCAGATGGTCCGCGAGATGTTCAGTG
>JBHEOD010000256.1:567-836 GCA_046261745.1 Binatia bacterium | reverse complement strand
GTTCCACTCCGGTGCGACGGATCGCCTGGGCGATCGGGTGTTCCGAATCGCCTTCGATTGCAGCAGCTAACGCCAGGGCATCCTCTTCCTTCCAACCGTCCACCGTTTTTTGACCTACAACGCCAAACCTGCCTTCGGTCAGCGTGCCGGTCTTGTCGAAGACGACCACGTCGATTTCGCGCGCGGCTTCCAGCGCCAGGCGGTCGCGCACCAGGATGCCGTTACTGGCGCCCATCGCGGTTGTGATCGCTACCACCAGCGGAACGGCC
>JBHEOD010000256.1:0-278 GCA_046261745.1 Binatia bacterium | reverse complement strand
AACCGCGATGATCCATGCAACCATTGTCAGGGCCGCAACAGCCAGGGCGATGTAAAACAGCCAGCCGGCAGCTTTGTCGGCCAGCACCTGGGTCTTGGATTTCGAACCCTGGGCCTGTTCCACCAGACGCATGATGCCCGCCAGGGCTGTCTCATCACCGGTGGCGGTAACGCGTATCCGCAGGCTGCCGTCGCCATTGATTGCTCCGGCGATCACCTTCGAGCCCGGCTCTTTGTCCACCGGGCGGGATTCGCCGGTGATCATGGATTCGTTCACAC
>JBHEOD010000255.1:596-846 GCA_046261745.1 Binatia bacterium | reverse complement strand
CACATGAACATTAAAAAAGTACCTTTGCCTATTCCGGGGATCTTTACTATCCTGGTGCTTTGCCTGACGCTTATTACGGCGCAGTCTTATGCCCAGACCGACCCAGAGGATCTTGCCATCCTCGACAAGTCTTCAAAGGCCTTTGTCAATGTCGTCAAAAAGGCCAAACCCGCGGTCGTCAATATCAAAGTGGAAAAAACGGCAACAAGTCGTTCGCCGCACGGCTGACTCCCGAAGATATGTTTAATCA
>JBHEOD010000255.1:0-261 GCA_046261745.1 Binatia bacterium | reverse complement strand
GGGAGTGGGTTATCGCCATAGGTAATCCTTTTGGTCTCAGCCAGACCGTTACCATCGGTGTTGTCAGCGCAACCGGACGCTCGAGCGTCGGCATAAGCGATTATGAAAATTTCATCCAGACCGACGCGGCCATCAATCCCGGCAATAGCGGCGGGCCGCTCATTAACGGCCGAGGTGAGGTGGTTGGTATCAATACCGCCCTCTACTCAAGGACCGGCGGCTATATGGGCATCGGCTTTGCCATACCTATCAATATGGTAA
>JBHEOD010000254.1:0-847 GCA_046261745.1 Binatia bacterium | reverse complement strand
AGTGGAAGTCCCGGCGCCGGCCGAGGCAGTTCGGTGCAGCGCCAGGGCGGCGCCGGCCAGGCTGGTCGCGGCTCCGTGCAGAAGCCGGGCGGTGGTGGCGGGAGCCGCGGGGGTTCCATGCAGAAGCCAGGCGGCGGCAGCGGGAGCCGCGGGAGTTCCATGCAGAAGCCGAGCGGCGGCGGAAGTCGCGCAGGCTCCGCGCAGAAGCCGAGCGGCGGCGGCCCAAGTCGTGGAAGTTCCGTGCAGCGTCAGGGCGGCGGTAGTCAGGGCAGTCGCGGCGGCTCGGTTCAGCGGCAGGGTGGTCAGGGACGCGACGGGGGCGGCCAGCAGCGCAGCGGCGGTTCGCGAGGCGGCGGCAGCAGCGACAAGGGCAGCGGAAAGGGCGGTCGCTAAATCCGGCGTCCGCGGCTTTCGCGCGCCGGTCGTGGAGGCGCAGCGCGTGCGGCGGCGGTCCTTTGGACCCGCCACCCGCGGCCACGCGATTGAACCACTGCACTTCTCGAAAACGCCCGTACGGCGAGCGGTGAGCATTCCGGTTACGGAAAGCGCGCAGCAGCCCACGTCCGACCGCGTGCAAACGCTTCCTCTGCAACGTCGGTAGCGACATGATCGGCGGTCGGAGGATCCCGCATGCCGCGTTACATACTTGCTCTCGACCAGGGCACCACCGGATCGACCGTCATGGTATTCGATGAGCGCGGCCGCGTGCGGTCGCGCGCCTACTCGGAGTTTCGCCAGCACTATCCGAAGCCCGCCTGGGTGGAGCACGACGCCGAGGAAATCTGGAAGGTCACGCACGGCCTCATCGCCAAGGCTCTCGCCTCCGCGAAAGTGAAGCCATCCGCCC
>JBHEOD010000253.1:643-942 GCA_046261745.1 Binatia bacterium | reverse complement strand
CCCGCACCCTGCTCGGGCCGATGGCGGAGTCCGGCGTGGCCTTCCTGACGTCCAGCCGGCCGCCGCACGGCCTCACCACCGACCGGCGCGAGTTCCTCGGGCCCGACCTCGACCCTGCCGACCCCGCCGGGCTGCGGCGCGTCGGCCTGTCGGGCAACGTGCGGCCCGGCGTCGACCCGTGCGCGGCGCTGCAGGTGCACGTCGACCTGGAGCCCGGCGGCGAGACCGAGCTGCACTTCGTCCTCGGCCTCGGCGACGATCGCGCGACGGCGCTGGCGCTGGCGCGCCGCTTCCGCGAG
>JBHEOD010000253.1:0-460 GCA_046261745.1 Binatia bacterium | reverse complement strand
TGGTGCGCACCCCCGACCCCGCGCTCGATCACGCGCTCAACCGCTGGCTCCCCTACCAGGCGCTCGCCTGCCGCCTGTGGGGCCGCAGCGCGCTCTACCAGTCGAGCGGCGCTTTCGGCTTCCGCGACCAGCTGCAGGACGCCGCCAACCTCGCGCCGCTCGAGCCCGCCCTGGCGCGCGCGCAGCTGCTGCGGGCCGCCGCCCGCCAGTTCGAGGAGGGCGACGTGCTGCACTGGTGGCACCCCGACACCGGCGCCGGCGTCCGCACCCGCTGCTCCGACGACCTGCTGTGGCTGCCGTGGGCCTGCGCCCGCTACCTGGAACGCACCGGAGACGCGGCCGTTTTGGCCGAGCGCGTGCCCTACCTCCACGCGCGGCCCCTGGAAAACGGCGAGGTCGAGCGCTTCGAGACCTACCGCCCCGGCGACCGCGACGCGACGCTGCTCGAGCACTGCCTGCG
>JBHEOD010000252.1:736-1119 GCA_046261745.1 Binatia bacterium | reverse complement strand
GCGCCGCGGTCAGGTCGTCATTGGGCATCACCGGCCAGTCGGACCGCGCCCAGCTTGGGCCCGCCGCCTCGCGTTTCACATCCTCGCCTCCGTCGCCCAGCTGGTCGAAAAACCGCTGCCACGCCGCGTCCACGGCCCCGGGATCGGTGGCGTAGCGCGCGTAAAGCTGTTCGAGATATTCCGCATTCGCGCCCTGCATGAAGCTGGAAGCGTGGAACTGGTCGTTGGGGGATTGGTCGGTCATTGTGATACCTCGGTCGGGAAATGAAACCTGTCTGGCGGTCGGGCCGGGAGGATCCCCGGCCCGGTCTGCGGCCTACCCGATGGCCTTGAGCACCGCCTCGCCCAGTTCGGCGGGGCTGAGGTCGCGCCCGATCGGTGGC
>JBHEOD010000252.1:0-726 GCA_046261745.1 Binatia bacterium | reverse complement strand
CGCCTGACCTGCGCGTCGCTGACCTCGACGCCCGTCTCGGACGCCTTGGCGGCGATCTTCTTGCCGGCATCCTTTATCTCGGGCCCGGCCGCCCATTCGCCGGTGAGCGCGGCGGTCAGATCGTCATCGGGCATCACCGGCCAGTCGGCGCGCGCCCAGCTTGGGCCCGCCGCCTCGCGGGTGACCGCGCTCTCGTCGTCGCCGAGCGTGTCGAAGAACCGCCGCCACGCATCGTCCACCGCGTCCGGATCGGCGGCATAGCGCGCGTAGAGCTGTTCGAGATAGGCGGCATTCGCCCCCTGCATGAACGAGGAGGCGTGGAACTGGTCGTTGGCGGATTGGTCGGTCATTGGAACACCTGAAAGGAGCGTGGAACCCTGTGGGTCGGCGCGGGCCGGGGGAGCCCCGGCCCGTCGCATCTGTCAGCCGATGGCCCTGAGCACCGCCTCGCCGGCTTGGTCACGCTGTGGCGAATGAACTCCGCCGCCTCTTCCTCGGCGCTGCCACCGATCTCGCCGATCATGATGATGCTCTCGGTCTCGTCATCGGCGAGGAACCATTCGAGCACGTCGACATGCTCGGTCCCCTTGATCGGGTCGCCGCCGATGCCGATGCAGGTGGACTGCCCGAGGCCCGCATCCGTGGTCTGCTTGACCGCCTCGTAGGTCAGCGTGCCGGAGCGCGAGACCACGCCGCAGGAGCCGCGCTTGTGGATATGGCCGGGCA
>JBHEOD010000251.1:797-1129 GCA_046261745.1 Binatia bacterium | reverse complement strand
GTTGGAGGCCGTCTCGTCCGGTCCGAACAGGCGGAAGTTGGCCTGCTCGGCGTTCTTTTGCATCACGTCGCGCAACAGGCGCCCCATCGCCCGGGTGGATTCGCCGCGGGTGTGGCCCGGATTCTCGACCGGAATCTCGTAATCACGGAAGTCCGGCATGTCGAGCGGACGGGTCAGCAGTCCCCCGTTGGTGTGCGGGTTGGCGGACATGCGGCGCGCGCCGGCGGGCGTGCGTGCCAGCAGCCACTCGCGGGGGGCACCGTTCTCGTCGAACAGGTCGGTCGGCCGGTACCCCTGCATCCATTCCTCGAGCAGGCGACGGTGATCGGGAT
>JBHEOD010000251.1:0-544 GCA_046261745.1 Binatia bacterium | reverse complement strand
GTCGCCGGGTCGTTGCCGGTGACGAAATGGGGCTCGTAGCCGTAGCCGCGCAGCAGTGACTCGAGTTCGTCCTGCGGAATGCGCGCGAGCACGGTGGGATTGGCGATCTTATAGCCGTTCAGGTGCAGGATCGGCAGCACGGCCCCATCACGGGCGGCATTGAGAAACTTGTTGGAGTGCCAGGAGGTGGCCAGCGGGCCGGTTTCCGCCTCGCCGTCACCGACCACCGCGCAGACGAGCAGGTCCGGGTTGTGTCCAGGTCGCGGGCAACGATCTGGTGGTTGAGGTGCGCGTACAGAAAGTTCAGGCCCGGCGTGGTGCCCCAGTGTCCCAGCAGTCGGGGCTTGATGTGCTCGGCGGCCAGCGGCTCGTCGAGCAGCGGGTTGTCAAGCAGATAGATCTGCCCGGCCGACAGGTAGTTGGCGGCTCGCCAGAAACCGTCGATCGCCTTGATGTCGTTCTGATCCAGATTGCCTGATGCCATATCGTTTGCTGCCATGTCGCGTGGTTCCATCTCGCCTGAGTTTCGTTTGGTGTCGTTGCC
>JBHEOD010000250.1:889-1131 GCA_046261745.1 Binatia bacterium | reverse complement strand
CTCAAAGACCATATGCTGATCGCAGTGACAGAAATGAACAGCAAGGAAGAGATCGACGCGCTCGTCGATGTTTTAGCGGAGGTGGCCCATGACTAGCCCAATGGAAAATGTGACCCTTCGACAGGCTCAGGGTGACGGTCCGAAGATTGTCGAACCGACCATTTTTGACCTGTCCTCGCCCGGGCGCACCGGCGTCGATTTCCCGAACCCGGACGTGCCACGCTCCGAGCTGCCGAAATCCA
>JBHEOD010000250.1:549-879 GCA_046261745.1 Binatia bacterium | reverse complement strand
CGACAATCGTGGCCAGCGAGCCTACGTGTTGACCCTCACCGCCCGCGAGCAGCACATCAAGCGCGAGCGCGCCACGTCCAACATTTGCACTAACCAGGGCCTGCTGGCGCTGGCTTCGGCGGTTTACCTGAGCCTGGTCGGCAAGAGCGGCCTGCGCCAGGTGGCCGAGTTGTGTTACCACAAGGCGCACTATGCCGCCGAGCAGTTGAGCCAACTACCCGGCATGGGTTTGTGCTTCGGCGAGCCGTACTTCCACGAGTTTGCACTGTGTGTGGGACAACCGGTTGATGAGGTCAATGCCCACTTGCTCGAGCACGGCATCATCGGCGG
>JBHEOD010000250.1:0-248 GCA_046261745.1 Binatia bacterium | reverse complement strand
CCATGCTGCGAGCGGACCTGCCCCTGCCCGAGCTGGCCGAGGTGGACGTGGTCCGCCACTATATGCGCTTGAGCAAGTTCAACTACAGCGTGGACGATGGCTTCTATCCGCTCGGCTCGTGCACGATGAAGTACAACCCTAAGATCAACGAGGATACCTGCCGCCTGCCGGGTTTCCTGTTCACCCACCCGCTGCAGCCGATCGAGACCGTCCAGGGCAACCTGGCGCTGATGTATACCCTGCAGGAG
>JBHEOD010000025.1:15536-33561 GCA_046261745.1 Binatia bacterium | reverse complement strand
CTTCGGAGCGTTGCGACGCCGGTTTCGGCGTCCGACGACGGCCGGCTTCAGGCGCGGATGGTTTCGCGCACGACGCGCTTTACCCGAGCGCTCGCGCCCGCAACGGTACTGCGAAACCCCGCCGAGATTCGCTCGTCCCGCGCATGGCTTCCAACGAACGCGAGGATGAATGGATTCAGGCGGGGATGGCGTGCAGGAGGTACTCGACGTTCCCCTCGGCTCCCCGCAGCGGCGACTCCATGGTCGCCACCACGTCCAGCCCGCAGCCGCGCACGGCCGCCGCGGCGCCGGCCAGGGCTCGCGCGCGTACCTCTTCGGAAACAACCACCCCTCGCTCGGTTTCCTCCGCGGCGACTTCGAACTGGGGTTTGACGAGCAGCACGTATTGCGAGGGTCGTCCCGGCGCCCCCAGCGCGACGAGGCTCGGCAGGATGCTTGCGAGCGACACGAACGACAGGTCGGCCGCGACGATGGTCGGCCGCGGGTCGAGCGCGGATGAATCGACGCTGCGGATGTTCGTCCTTTCCATCAGCACCACGCGCGAGTCGGTGCGCAGCGACCATGCGAACTGGCCGTAGCCTACGTCCACGGCGTACACGCGCGCGGCGCCGCGCTGGAGCAGGCAATCGGTAAAGCCGCCGGTCGAGCAACCCGCGTCTAGGCAGACGGCGCCGCGCACGTCGATGGCGAATCGCTCGAGTGCGGCATCGAGTTTGTCGCCGCCGCGTGAAACGAAGCGGCCGCGCGAGCGTACCGTCAGTGCAGCGTCGGACGACACGAACCCGCCGGCCTTGTCCACGCGACGCGTGCCGTCGAGCACGAGCCCCGCGAGAACGAGCCTTGCGGCGTCCTCGCGCGTCGCGGCCAAGCCGAGCGCGACCAGGCGGTCGTCGGCGCGCACGCGGGAAGCCAGCTCAGGCTCCTGCGCTGCGAAGCGCGGGGGCCACCGCTTCGCGTGCAACCTGCACGATCAGCGACGCATCGCTCGACAGCGCGGTCACGGCATCCACGGCCGCGTCGAACTCTACCCGCAGCAGCGCAAGCGAACCGGCGACGCCGAACAGCGCCGGATACGTGAGCTTGCCGGAAAGCCGGTCGCCACCCTCGCGCTTTCCGGTGACCGAGGTCGGCGCCGTCTCGTCCTTGATGTCGTCGGCAATCTGGAACGCGAGTCCGAAGCGCGTGCCGAACTCGGTGAGGCGCTCGAGGTCTGCGTCGGATGCACCGCAGAGCATACCGCCGGCACGCGCGGAAACCCGCAGCAGCGCGCCAGTCTTGCGCGCGTGGATGGCCCGCAGCAGAGCAACGTCGGCGGGAGGCGCGTCGGCGGCGACATTGGAGACAGCAGTGCTCGCCGAAAGCGGTGCGCGCTCGGTTTCCGAACGCTGCACTCCCCCATGGACACTGTCGGCCATCAGGTCGGCCGCCTGTCCTCCCACCATTCCCTCGCGACCGGCCGCGCGCGCGATCTCCTGGATCGCCCGCGCCTGCGCCCGTGCGTCGACGACAGGATCGAGCATCGCGACGAAGGCCTCCGTCAGCAGCGCGTCGCCGGCGAGGATGGCCATGCCGTCGCCATAGACCACGTGATTGGTGGGGAGGCCGCGGCGCAGGTCGTCGTCGTCCATCGCGGGCAGGTCGTCGTGGATCAGCGAGTAGGCGTGAATCATCTCGAGTCCGGCGGCGAATCGAACGAGTCGCGTGGCCGGAGTGCCGAGCGTCTCCGCCACGGCCAGCAGCAGCAGCGGGCGGATGCGTTTGCCCGGGGTGCGCAGCGAGTAGCGCATCGATTCGACCAGGCGATCGACGCCGAAGGTGGACGCGTTCTCGCCGGCCGGCGAGGGAATCGCGGCGGCGAGCGCGTCCTCGATCATCGCAGTCAGCCGCGCCGCATGGCCCGGGGTGCGCGGCGCGGCGCCGGTCATTCGTCGTCGTCCTCCGCCTGATCGTCGTCGTCGTCGCCCTGGTCGTCCTGATCGTCGTCGTAGTCGTCGCCGTCCGCATCAGCTTCCGCATATTCGTCCGCACTGGCAACGTCGTGCTTGCCTACGCCGCGCTTGCCCACACCGGCAACGTCACCCTTGCCGGCGCCGCGCGCTCCCGCACCGGCCAGCGGCGTCAGCGAGGACGATCCGTCGGGCGCCTGCGTGAGTTCGTCGATGCGCGTCTGCACCGCGTCGAGCCGCGAGTGCAGCGCGCGCACGAGCGCCACGCCCTTCTCGAAGGCGGCGAGCGACTCTTCGAGCGGCAGGTCTCCGGCCTCGAGCCCGCGCACCGTCGCCTCGAGTTGGGCGAGTACCTGCTCGAAGTCGGGAGCGCCGGTTTTCTTCGTCTTGTTCGAGGCCATGGCGGTCATCTGCTCCGTTGCGCGTTGCGCCTGCGCGCAGCCGACATCATCTCCACGTGGCGGCAAGTTCGAGGTCTGCCGGCCGGTTCACGTTGTGCATCTCGCGCGAGTCGCCGGCCATCACCTCGATCGCCCGAAGATGCGGCAAAAGGCGATGAAGCGCGCGGTTGCCCTCCCTTAGCGCAGCAGCGAGGAACGGCAAAGCCGGCCGCGGATAGAACGCGACCAGCGGCTCGAGCCCGCGTGCACTGCGCACCACAGCCGCGCGCGCATGGCGGCGGCCGAGCCGCGCGAGCGACTCGAGCGTATCGGGACGAAGGAGCGGCGAATCGCAGGGCAGCACGAGGATGCCGAATCGCGAACGGCCGAGAGCGCCGACAATGCCGCCGAGCGGCCCCGCGTTCACCACCGCATCGCGGACGAACGTCGCAGCCACCGGATGATCGAAGGCGCCCGTGCCCGCGATGAACACGTCGCCGTCGACGCACGCGCGAAGCAGTCCGAGACTTCGCTCGGCCATCGTCGGTGCAGCCGGATGCGTGCCGACCTTCGCGCGGCGCTTGTCGGTTCCGAAGCGCTGCGAGCGACCGCCGGCGACGAGAAGTCCGTCAATGCGCGGCGAAGGGCTCACGGCACGGCCTGCCGACCGGCGGTGTGCGTCGTGTGGCCCCATCCCCGGCGTGCGGCGTGTCGCCCGAACCCCGGCACGCGTCAGAAGTCGTAGTCGCTGGTGCGGTCTTTTTCTTCCTTCGGAGCGCGCTTCTCGCCGCTGAGGGCGGGCACCTTGAGCGTGATGCCCGGCAGGCTGACGGGATCGACCTGCGCTCCGGCCAGGCGGGCACCGAAATGCAGTACCTGGCGAGACGAAGCCGGCATCGTTCCGAGAACCATCCCGCGCTTGATCCAGGTGCCTTCCTCGACGAAGACTTCGCCGAGCCCGAAGTAGTAGGTGTAGAGACCGTAACCGTGGTCGACGACGACCAGCTTGGCGCCGGGACCGTCGGCCACGAGCGCCGCCGTTCCGATGCCGGCCGAAATCACTTCGCTGCCCGCGCGCGCCGCCAGGTCGACGCCGGTATGCGGAGCGCCGAGGCTCGTCTCGCTGGTGCGGCGCATCGCGAACGTCGCGACCATCGGTCCCTTCGACGGAGTGAGGAACGGGCCGTTCCAGTAGCGTTCGAGAGTCACCTTGTTCCACAGCGACACGAGACGCGGATGCGAGCGCACCAATTCCTCGACGGTGAGGTCTTCCTTCGACAGCGATTTCTCGCCGCGTTCGTCCATGCGGCGGGCGCGCACCGTCACCACGTGCGAGCCGTGGCGCGAACCGACGTCGTAGGAAAGCTCGTAGGGTCCCGGCAGCGTGTCGATGTCGACAGCGAAGTACGCCACGAACAGGCCGTCCTCCACCTGGCCGAGGTAGCGGCGCCCCGCAACGAAGACGCTGCCGCCCGTGGCTCCGGCGGGCGGGCGTACCTGCAGACGGATGATCGCGCCGGGGTAGACGATCGGCGGATCCATCACCACGTAGTACGGGAGGTGCTTGGACGTTCCTTCGGCGGCCTCGCCCACTCCGGCCATCGCAACGAGCAGCGTCGCGCAAGCGAGAGCCGTGAACGTCGACTTCAAACCGTAACGCATCCTCAATCCTCCCGAACTTTGTCTATGCCCCGGACCTTCTCGGAACCGCCGGGTCGCTCCATGCCTGGTTGCGGGCCTGTACCCGGGCTGCCGTCGATCTCGCGCCAGGCGATGTCCGCGCCGACGCGGCCGCGATGGAAGCGAAGTTCCACGCGGTCGCCTTCCTTCAAGTCGCCCGCGTCGCGCACGATCCGTCCGCTCGCGTCGACCGCGAGGCTATAGCCGCGCTCCAGCACCGCAAGCGGACTCAGTGCATCGAGGGCCGCGGCAAGCTCGCCGAGACGCCGCGCGCGGCCGGCCACCCGGCCGCGCAGCGCGCGTTCGAGCAGCATCGCGTAGCGGTCGGCCCGCTGGCGAAGATCGGCGATGCGAGCGGCCGGATGTCGAAGCCGCCCCGCCGTCGCCTCGACGCCCATGCGCAACTCGCCGACGCGCCGATGGGCAGCCGAACGCAGCCGGTGCGCCGCCGTTTCCACAGCCGCCAACAATTCGGAGCGCACCGGAACCACCGCCTCGGCCGCAGCCGTCGGAGTGGCCGCGCGTAGATCGGCGACGAGATCGCACAGCGAAACGTCCACCTCGTGGCCTACCGCCGAAACCACCGGCACCGGGAAGCGCGCAACGGCGCGCACGACCGCTTCGTCGTTGAAAGCCGCCAGGTCCTCCGCCGCACCGCCGCCGCGCCCGAGGATCACCACGTCGCAAAGGCCGCAGGCTTCGAGCCGCGCGAGGGCCGCGACGATGCTGCGCGGCGCATCGCTGCCCTGCACCACCGACGCGGCGAGCACCACGTGCACGCCCGGGAAGCGTCGCCTCAGCGTCACGATGATGTCGTGAACAGCCGCGCCGGTGCGGGAAGTGACCACGCCCACGACGGACGGAAGAAACGGAAGCGGCCTCTTTCGGTCTGTGGCGAAGAGCCCTTCCGCGGCGAGCCTGCGACGTAGCGCTTCGAGTGCGCGTTGCGCGGCGCCGGCCCCGACCGGTTTCATCGCGGTGGCGTAGAGCTGCATGCGGCCGCTGCGTGCGAACACGCCCATCCTGCCGCGCACGAGCACTTCGTCGCCTTGCGCCGGCTTGAAGGTGAGGCGGAACGCGTCGCTGCGCCACAGCACCGCGTCGACGGATGCCGTCTTGTCGGAGAGCGTGAAGTAAATGTGGCCGCTGGCCGCGCGGCTGACGGCCGTCAGTTCGCCGACTACCATCAGGTGCGAGAAGTCGCGCTCGAGACAGCCCGACAACAAGTGGACCAGTTCACCGACCGACAGCGGCGCCTCGTCCTCGAGGTCGGTCAGGGTGGAAGTCACGTGGTGCTTTCAGCGGCTCGCCCGAGTGGCGTCGCGCATGGTTCCCGTCAGTGCGCCGTCGGGGCGGCGCTTTCCTTGGCTGGCGCGGTGGTGGCCTTGGCGGTGACCGGAACGGCGAACCCCGAGACGCCGCCGCCCTTGACGACGTCGCCCTTCCACGTGCGCATGAGCTCGACGGCCTTGCGGAGTTGCACGTCGCGATCGAGGTCGAAGTCGTCGCGCGAGCGCAGCGTATCGTCCTTGACGTCGGGATCGGGCTTGACGGCTTCGACGACCACGTCGGGATCGATGCCGTGCTCGTGAATCGAACGGCCCGACGGCGTGTAGTAGCGCGCCGTCGTCAGGCGAAGCGCGGTGTCGTCGCCGAGCGGAAGGATGGTCTGCACCGACCCCTTGCCGAAGCTCTTCACGCCCATGATCAGTGCGCGGCGATGGTCCTGCATGGCGCCGGCGACGATCTCGGACGCGCTGGCCGACCCCTCGTTGAGCAACACGATCATCGGCACCATACGGCGCGTGCCATCGTTCTTGGCGAAGTAGCTGGTGGTCTGCGATTCCATGCGGCCGTTGACGCGCACGATAAGGCCGGCATCGAGGAAGAGGTCGGAGATCGCGACCGCCTGCGTGAGCAGGCCGCCGGGATTGTAGCGAAGGTCGAGGATGATGCCGTCCACCCCGCCCTTCTTCTGCTTGTCGAGCTTGTCGAGGGCCGACACCAGCTCCTCGCTCGAGTTGTCCTGAAAGCCCGTGAGCTTCACGTACGCGTACCTGTCGTCGACGAGGCGCGGCCCGCGCACGCTCTTGATCTGGATGACCTCGCGCGTGAGGTCGACGTCGACGAGGTCGTTGACGCCTTTGCGCTTGAGGCTCAGGCGAACCTTGCTGCCCGGCTTGCCGCGCATCTTCTCGACGGCCTGCTGAAGCGGCATGTCCATGGTCATGTCGTCGTTGATCTTGATGATCTGGTCGCCCGGTTTGATGCCGGCGCGGAAAGCCGGTGTGCCGTCGATGGGCGTCACGATGGTGAGCAGGCTGTCGCGAACGGTCAACTCGATACCGAGACCGCCGAACTCGCCGTGGGTCTCGATCTGCAGTTCCTTGTAGCCCTCGGGGGTGAGGTAGGAGCTGTGGGGATCGAGGGAGGAGACCATGCCCTTGACGGCGCCCTCGACGAGATCGTGGCTGCCGACCTCATCCACGTAGTGGCGCTGGACGATGGCCATGATGCTGGCGAAGGTCTCGAGCTCCTCGTAGGTGTCCTTGGAGCCGGAAGCGGCGCGGAGGGCCGAGGCCGTCAGTACGCTGCCGAGCGCACCGGCAACCACCAGCGAGAAAAAGAAGTTCCTGCGGTTCGAAGGGGGAAACACCCGCGGAGTATAGGCAAAGCAGGAAAGGCTAACAACAAAGCATTCGAACGTCCGGGCCCGGTGGCGGCAGTTCTCGCCCCGACCGGGCCGTCAGGGTGCGGCGCCGGGGATGCCGCTCTTCAGCCACGGCAATGGATCGATGGCCTTGCCCTTGTCGCGCAGCTCGAAGTGCATGTCGGCGTTGTCCTCGGGAAGCTCGCCGAGGCGGCTTCCGGTGGTGACGCTCTGCCCTTCCTTTACCTGCACGGAGCCGAGACGCGCGTAGACGGTGTGATAGCGGCCACCGTGACTGACGATCACGGTGCTGCCGAGGCCCGGCACCGTGCCGGCGAAGGACACCTGGCCGCCGGCCACCGCCTTGATGGGCTCGCTGTGACCGGCGCGCAGGATGACTCCGCGATAGGTGGCGCCGCTCTTGTGCTGCTGACCGTAATTCGCGACGACCTTGCCGGCGACAGGCGGCGGGAGCGTTCCGCGCGCGGCCGAGAAAGCGTCGGCCTCGCGGTTGTTGCCAAAAATGCGCGACAGCAGGCCGCGCGACTTGGCGGGCTCCGGATCCGCGGCGGGAGCGGCGTCTGCCGGCGAACCTTCGGGAGCCGTTGCCGTCGCTGGTTGCGACGCATTGGCGTTCTTTTCGGATTCGACGACGCCCTGCGCTTCGGCGTCCTTTCGGACTGCCGCTTCTTTCCGCGCTTCCACTTCTTTCCGGGCCGCGGCTTCTTTTTGCGCTTCCGCTTCCTTCTGCGCTGCGGCTTCTTTTTGCGCTTCGGATTCGGTGGCTTTCTTCTGTGCTTCGGCGTCCTTTTGCCCTTCGGCCTCTTGCAACGCTTCAGCTTCCTTCAGAGCTTCGGCCTCCTTCTGGGCTCCCGCTTCCTTCTGGGCTTGCGCTTCCTTCTGAGCTTCCGCTTCCTTGAGAGCTGCGGCCTTGGCGGACTTGGCCGCCAACTCCTGAAGCCCGCGCTCGACCTCGAGAGCCGACTCGTCGAGCTCGTCGCCGCTGCCGGCCGCCGGCTCGACGCCGCGTCTCGGATCCACGGCAGCCGTAGCGTCGGGCATCAACGAGCCTTCGGCGGCAGGCAGCGGCGCCCCGATGTCGGGGTAGTCCGCTTCGTCGCCTTGCCCTTCCATTTCGTCGGCGGCCGCGACCACGATGTCGCCGACCTCGCTGCCCTCCCCAGCTTCGGCCAGCGCGTGGCCGAGACGGGCTTCGGCCTCGGCGCGATCGGCGGCGAGGACGCGGAGCTCGGCAGCGGCAGCAGCATCGTCCGCCCGCGCCCGGTCGAGCGCGGCGATTGCACTGCCGTGTTCGACCTCCGCCACCTCGAGCTTTCGGTTCTGCACCGTCGCGATGGCGGCGAGGTAGCGAGACAGGCGCGCGCTCTTGGCCGGCTCGGTGTGCCAGCCGGCAGCACCGGCGCCGAGTTTGGCGCTGCGGTAGATGGCTTCGACGCGGGCGCGGTTCTCACCCTCGACTTTGGCGACCACGGCGGCGAGTTCGTCGCTGCGGGCGGCAAGCTGCTGACGCGGCCCGGCCAGGCTCTGGCTGTGGAGGCGCTTTGCGTCGATCTGCGAGTCGATCTCGGCGAGTCGCTCGCGGGCGGCAAGCACCGCCTCTTCGGGGGGATCCTCCCGCGACGCGGGCTTGGCTGCAGCGCCGCGCTTCAAGAGGATCTCGTCGCGGATCTGGCGACCGCGTTCGATGCGCGAGTCCTCCGCCGTCGCGGCGTCGGAAAAAACGAACATCGCTAAAGCTAGCACAAGCAAGAGGTTACGACGTCGAACCGAATGTCCAGCTTCGTGTCCGGCGGACGCCGGCCGCCGCCCCTGGTTGGCAGAGTCTGCCGGCCTGCTCAGCGCCACTCGGAGACCCGTCGCATGCCGACGGCGCTGCCGGCCCCGCCGAGCACGGCGCCCCACAGAAGCAACGTAAGGCACTGGCTCATGCCGAGAAAGGCCACGCGCTCGGCGAAACCCGGCAGGCTCGAACGTATCGGAATGGCCACAGCCTCGAACGCGACGAACAGCACCACGATGGCCAGCACGGCCGCGACCGCTCCTTCGAGAACGCCGGCCAACACAACCGGCCCCCAGTAGCCGCGGCCGACCGCGCCGACGAGTCTCAGCACGTTCATCTCGTCCCGGCGGGTGTAGGCCACCAACTGGAACGTGGTCAGCACGATCATCAGGGATGCAGCCAGCGTCAGGGCGCCCAGCGCCCAGGCCACCCACCGCACGATGTCAGCCGCGGTGGTTCCGCTGACGATCGCCGCCCGGCTGGACTGGATGTCGGAGACGCCCGGCAGTCGGCGCCAGACCTCGATGCGCCCGGACACGTCGGCGTCCGAGAGGCCGCGGTCGAGCTGGATCTCGAGGGAGGCCGGCAGCACCTGCGGCGTGAGGCCACCCAGCAGCTCGGCCGAGCGGTCCATGCTCTGCGCCAGGAATTGCCAGGCGTCTTCCTGACTTACGAACTGAATGTCAACAACTGCCGAATCTTCCTCGATGCGCGTGCGCGTGGAGACGATGTCGGCCTCGGCGGCCTCGGCACGGAAGTACAGGGAAACGTCGATGCCCGACGCGGCCCATCGCGCGACGGCTCGGTAGGAGTTCGAGGTCACCAGCAGCACGGCGCCGGCGAACAGCACGCTGGCCGCGATGCTGGCCAGGGCAACGCCCGAGGCCGCGGGGGAAGCCTTGATGCCGTCGAGGGCGCGCCGGAAATAATACTCCAAGGAAGACCGCCCGCGCCCGGCGTTGCCGTCAGGCGCTGAGTTCTGCGAGGTCGGACTCGTCGTTGAGCCGACCCCGGTGAATGACAAGCACGCGGCCGCGCAGCACCGACAGGGCTTCCATGTCGTGCGTCGCCATCAGCACGGTGGCGCCGTCGCGGCAGGCCTGGGTGAGGATCTTGAGCACGCAAAGGGCCTGGTCGGGGTCGAGGCCGAGCGTGGGCTCGTCGGCGAGGATGAGTACGGGCTTGTTGACCAGCGCGCGCGCGAGGCTCACGCGCTGCTTCTCACCGGCGCAAAGGTCGCGTGCGAAACAGCCGGCGGCGTCCTCGAGGGCTACGCGCTCGAGGGCTTCCTCGGCGAGGCGCCTGGCTTCGAGACGGCTGCGGCCGCGAACCTGCGCGGCCAGTGCGATGTTGTCGATGACGGGCAGGCCCTCGATCAGCCGGGGCTCCTCGAAGACGAGGCCGAGGTCGCGGCGAAGCTCGGCGATGCCGGCTGCGTCGAGGCGGCCGAGGTTGCGGCCGTTGACAACGACGCTGCCGCTGTCGGGAGTGACCTCGCCGATGAGGATGCGAAAGAGGGTCGTCTTGCCCGAGCCGCTCGGGCCGGTGAGCGCGGTGAACTCGCCTTCGGCAACGCGAAAGGTCACGTCGTGGAGCGCACGCCGCGAGCCGCTGAAGCTCTTGGAGACTGCGTGAACCCGGATCATCTTCGCATCGACAGCACCGCTGCCCCTCCACCTGCGACCGTCCTGGTCGCCGCCGCTCTCGCGTCCGCCACGTTTACCTCAGCCACCGAGCAGTTCTTCGATCCTTTTGGTGAGCTCTTTGGAAGCTCCTGGGCCCTCGTGAGGAAGAGGTCCGATGATCTTGTCCTGCAACTTGCCCTGACGATCGACGAAGAAAGTTTCCGGATAGCCGGTTATACCATACTGCGTTCCGATCGCACCGTTCGGATCGAGCAGCACTTCGAATTTCACCGGCGATCTTGCAAGGAAGTCGTGCACGGCCTGAGTGTCCTCGTCGCCGGCAACGGCGAGAATGACGAGGCCTTTGTCAGCATACGCGGCCGAGAGCTGGTCGAGCACCGGAAGCTCGGCGATGCACGGGGGGCACCAGGTGGCCCACAGATTCACGAGTACGATCTTGCCGCGGTAGTTGGAAAGCTTGCGCACCGCACCGGTCGTGGACTGGAGTACGAACTCAGGAGCGATGTCACCCTTGACCGGCGCGCCGGCGGTGTTGCAGCCGGCAGTCGCGGCGACGAGAGCCGCGCACAGCACGACGGTTGCTGTTCTCACGCCCTTCGGTGCGGACGAGATTGCGACCGCTCTGACGCCTCTCGTTGCGGGGGAGACGGCGACCGTTCTCACGCGCTGACGCCTCGCGGTGCGGGTGAGATTGCGAGCGCTCTCACGCGCTGACGCCTCTCGGTGCGGGGGAGGTGGCTGCCGCCCGGCCTGTCACGCGCGGGGCCGGTGCCGCGCCGCGCAGCTTGATGAGCCAGATGATGCCGGCCACGGTCATGCCGAGGCCGATGAACTGGGCCTGGGTAAGGCCGAACGCGAGGCGGGGCTCGACACGGATGAACTCGACGAGAAAGCGGAAGAAGCCGTTGCCGATCAGGTAGGCGGCGAACAGCGAGCCGAGCGGCGGGTTGCTGTAGCGCCACTTCCACAGGAACGCGAAGACGGCGGTGTACGCCGCGGCTTCGTACAGAGGCGTGGGGTGGACGACAACGCCTTCGGGGTGCTCCCACGGAGCGATGCCGTTTGTGTACGCGACGCCCCACGGGAGCGTCGTCACGGTGCCCCAGTCGCCGTCACCAGAGACGTGACAGCCGATGCGGCCGAACGCCTGGCCGAGCAGGAGGCCCGACCCGCAGCAGTCGGCCAGCGTCAGGAAGTCCATGCCGCGGAGGCGACCGAGAATCCACGCGGCTAAGGCCCCACCGAGGAAACCGCCGTACCAGACGAAGCCGGAGCCCGCGAGAAGCTCGGAGAACGGAGCGTCGAAGAACGCCTGGGGATTGTTGAAGATCGACAGGATGCGCGAGCTAGCCAGGCCGATCAGGAACACCCACACGAGCAGGCTCCACAGAGCTTCGCCGTTGCCGCCGCGACGTTCGTACTCCTTCACGGACACCAGGGAACCGAAGTAGAAGCCGAGGGCCATGAGGACGCCGAAGCTGTAGATGGTGATGGGGCCGAATTGCAGGAGAACGGGCAACACTGTCGGTCGATCTTAGGGGAACTCGGGTCGATTCCAAGTATCCGGCGCACAGCGCGCGCCAGCGCAGTGCTCGCCCAGTGCGTGCGGCCGGTGCCAGCCCATGCACGGAATCGCCGCGTTACGAATTCGCACCGCGGAAATAGCGGTCACCGCGCAGGCGCAGGAGCGGCTTGCGGCCGTGAGCCAGGCCCAGTTCCCAGTCGATCGCATCGGGCGCCTGACCGGTGGCCGTCGCCAGCCCGCCATGCACCGCGCGCAGGTGATGCCAGGCGCACAGCGTGGTGCGATTGCTCTGTTCGTTCGATCCACCTGCGGAGCGCGGGACGATGTGGTGATCGTGCAGATTGGCGTACGAGCTGCAGCCCGGTGCCGTGCAGCGGTAGCCGTCGCGTTCGAAGACTGGGTCTCGATGGGTCGGTTGCCGACGCCATTCGCCGACGACTTGCTCAAGCATTCGTTCAATCGCGAGCCAGCGCGGTTCGGTGGGGCTGGCGAACCCCTGCATGACGGTCCGGAACAGGGTGCTGACGGAGACAGGGGCCTGGAACGTGATGCGGATTCGGCCGATCACACCCCAGAACTGGTCTCGCGAGCGGGCGGTCGTGTCGGCGCGAGGTGCTTCGTGCGCACACATCCGCCGGTCGTCGGCGGCCGCGGTGGTAGCGGTCGTGTCGTCGCCGGGTGCTTCGTGCGCACACATCCGCCGGTCGCCGTCACGAAGGCCGAGGTCGCTTCCGACAGGAGGCGGCATGGCGGCGACGGATTCTGGAGCGCGATCGGCTTGCGCCAACGCCCACTCGACTTCGTCGTTGAGTCTGCGAAGGGTGACCTCACCTGCGCGAGTGATCCAGGCCGAGACGTTCCACGGCTTCGCCACCGGAAGCAGCGCGAGCACGCGAAGCCATGACAGTTCGCCGCGTTCGTACGCCGAGGCGAGTACGGGCGATTTGCCGCGAGCCGACTGGGCGACGCGAACGAGATCGCGGGCAGTACGATCCGGAAGGCCCAGCCGCTCGCGGACGTAGTCGCTTTCGCACGCGTAGCCGAGTTGCTCGTGGAGACGAAGATCGAGGAAAAGGCCGAGAGTGGAGCCGAGCCGTGCTTGCCTCTGCTGCATCGCGGTCCGGACGCGTCGCATGGCCGTGTCGAGTTCGAACGCGTTAAGTTCGACGAGTCGCTCAAGTTCCCGCTCGATAGGCGAGACCACCGGGTCTGGATCGCTCTCTTCCTCCCGTCGGTCGACTGGCTTCTCCTGCGAATCGCTCTGCCGCTTTGTGCTTCGCTCGGAGTCCGGCTCCTCGTGCGAATCGCGTGGCCCATTGGCATCGGCCGCGGATGACGCGTCGCCTCGCGTGCAGCCAGCGGATTGATCGGAAGCGGGAGCGGGCCGGCCGGGCCCGTCGGCGGCAAAGCTTCGCCACGGCTCGTGCTGCCACGCTTCCCCGTAGGGGCCGGGCGCGGAACTCGCTTCGGCAGCGATCCTTTCTGCAACTTCCCACTGGGCCAGCGTGCGGCCGGCCATCCGCGGAGCGAGGCGCCGCGCCTCGTTCCACAGGAAGCGCGCGCGTTTCGAGCACTCGATGCGGACCAGTACGCGTTCCTCCTCTTCTTCATGTTCGGCGTTGATGCTGTCGCCCGGCAGGTGGCGCTGTTCGCGCGCAGCGGCACGTGCGCTCGCCGTCACTGTGGTCAGCGTTCGGACGTCGGTGGTCGAAGCGATCTCGATCCAATTCGCCTCGTCGGCGGGCCTTGCTCCAGCCGAGTGCCCCGCGACGAAAGGCCCGCTCCGTGATGGGCAGGTGCGACAGTGCCGCGATCACGCGCGTGATCTCCTGGAACTGTCGGCCCGACCAGCCGAGCCGCTCGGCGCAGTAGTCTGCGAGCCGCGCGAAGCCCAGGCGCTCGTGGCCGCGAAGTTCGACGAAACGCGTACCGAGCCGACCGAGCACGCGACGGCAGGTGTTGTCGTCGCCGGCCAGTTGCCTCAGTTCGCGATCCAGAGAGCGCGCGCGACCGGGAGGATCCTTTCTGTAAGTGGCCGACGCTTCAGCGACGAGTTCGCAGCCGAATGTCTCGGCGATGGCGTAGGGCGACCCCTGACGAAACCGGCTCGGGCCACGCGCGCGCACCGTCTCGCCCGTGCGGCCCGAGCGGAAGACCGACGTGCCGGATCGCAGCCGCGCGCGCGAGACCAAGTGAAGCGCTTTTCGCACAGCGAACATTTAGCGAAAATCAACGCTTCGTGCAAGATCTACGCACGCGATTGCGACGAAATTTTCCGTCCCCAAGCCGAAGGGGCTAGCGTCCGCCCGTGCGCACGCCCGGCGAAAAACTTCCGCTTGCCGACCTCCGAAGGCGCTACGTCGAGGAGGGCCGCCCGCTTCCGAACGACGTCGAAGCCGAGCTTCGCGCCGACCCGCGCTCAGGCGCGAGAGCCATTCTCGCCGCGGTGGCGAGACGCCGCCGCGCGAACCGCGCCGAAGGCCAGCGACTGCGCCACTTCTTCCGCTTCGAGCAGGAACTCTGGTCGTCGGGCATCACGCGCATTGCGGGCGTAGACGAAGCGGGGATGTCGCCGCTGGCCGGCCCCGTCGTCGCCGGCGCCGTGATCCTTCCGGTCGGCTGGCGAAGAGTCGGCGTGGACGACTCGAAGAAACTCGACGCCGGCGAGCGCACCCGCCTCGCGGTCGAGATCAAGTCCAACGCCGTCGCGTGGGGCATCGGCGTCGTTACCCCTGAGGAGATCGATCGCATCAACATCTACCGGGCGGGCCTGCTTGCGATGAAGCGCGCGATCGAAGCGCTCGCCGTCGTACCTGAGCACCTGCTGATCGACGCGCGCGCGCTGAAGGAAGTTCGAATCCCGCAGAAGCCGATCGTCCATGGCGACGCGCTCAGCTTCACGATCGCGGCGGCGAGCATTCTCGCGAAGACATCGCGCGACGCGATGATGGTGGAGCACGACCGCGAGCACCCAGGCTACGGGTTCGCGCGTCACAAGGGTTATCCGGTGCCCGAGCACTACGCCGCGCTCGCGCGGCTCGGCGTCTGCGCCATCCATCGCTGCTCGTTCGGTCCCGTCAGAAAGGCGCTCGGCTTCGATCCTCTGCAGATGGAGATGTTTCCGAGCCAGCGCGAAGAAGGCGAGTCCGTCACCGAAACGGCGAGCTGATCCTTTCGCCAAGCTACGAGCAGCAAACTCGGCAGATCAGATGTTTTGCACGGGACGGGTCCGCTCGCTCGCGGGCTCGCGCAAGCGCCGCCGGGCGTGCACTCTGCTCCCACTCACACTGACCTCGTGCAGCCGCATACATCGAGGCGCTCGGGCCCCGATGGCGCCAGAATGAGATGTTCAGTTCGCCGCCGTCGGCTTCCGTGCCAGCGCCTGCTCAATCGTCACGCCATCTTCGAGCATCGCCTGGTACTCCATCACCAGGCGCGGCCGGCGCATGCCGACCACGCCGGTAAGTTTCCCGGCGCGCGCAAACAACGACACGAAGCGGTACTCCTCGAACTGGCCATCGACGAGGTGCACCTCGTCGTCCGGCGACGGGAAGCCCACCATCTGGATCTTCACTCCGAACTGGTCCGTCCACACGTAGGGCACCGGGTCGTAGGGATCGACGCCGTCGGCGCCGCGCAGCAGGCGTAGTGCAGCCGCGCGGCCCTGCGCGCCGGCGTGAACCCAGTGCTCGACGCGCACCTGGAAACCGCCGCGGCGCCGGCTCGTGAAGCGCGCGACGTCGCCGGCCGCAACGATGCCCGGTGCTGCCCAGCATCGCTCGTCGCACAGCACGCCGTCTTCGAGCGCGAGGCCGGAGCCCTCGAGCCAGGTGGTCTCGGCCATCACGCCCACACCGATCACGAGCACGTCCACCGCCAGCGTGCGGCCGTCGCCGAGACGAAGGCGCTCCACGCGTCCGTCGCCTTCAATGGCCGTGAGCGTCGTCGCACAGCGCATGTCCACGCCGTTGTCTCGATGCAGCAGCGCTGCGAGCCCGCCGAGATGACGGCCGAGCGCTCGCACCATCGGTGCAGCCAGCGGTTCGATCACGGTCACGTCGAGGCCGCGCTGCCGGCACGACGACGCGACTTCGCAGCCGATGAAGCCGGCGCCGATGATGGCGACGCGCGGGGCGCCGCGTAGCGCGGCTGCTTCCAGAGCCGCACGAAGCGCCAGCGCGTCGTCGAGCGAACGCAGGTAGTAGACGCCTTCGAAACCCTCGGCCATCTCGAGGCGTCTGACGCGGGCGCCGGTGGCGATGACGAGGCCGTCGTAGGAAAGCTTCTCGCCGTCGTCGAGGGTGACGATGCGTGCATCGGGATCGAGGGCGGCGGCACGCGTGGCGCGGCGGTAGTCGAGGCCGAGGTCTTCGAGCCCGCCGCGGCGCAGCACGATCTTGTCGGGCTCCCACTTGCCCTGCAGGATTTCCTTGGACAGCGGCGGACGGTCGTAGGGCAGATGGCCCTCGGCCCCGACCAGCACGAGGCGCCCGGAGAAACCTTCCTCGCGGAAGGCCTCGCAGGCGCGCAAACCGGCCAGCGAAGCGCCTACGACGACAACGGTGGAAGACGAAGGATCAATCGCATCGCTCACGGCCGCCGACTATGCCGAAGATCGGCGTTCAGGCCAGCCTCTGCTTGCGGCGTTCCCGGGAAACTCTGATAGAACCGCCGCGCATCTCGCAGTTCCGCATCCGCAACTCCGGAGGATAAGCCCGTGGCCCAACCCCAGACCGACGACCGCCTCTTCGACATCATGTGGACCTGCCGCGCGATGCGCCGCCTCAAATCCGATCCGGTGCCCGAAGAGATGCTGCTGCAACTCGTCGACGCCGCGCTGCACGGACCGAGCGGCAGCAACGCCCAGAACTGGCGCTTCGTGATCGTGCGCGATCGTGCGCAGAAAGAGAAGATCCAGAAGCTCTGGCAGAAAACGTGGGGCTTCTACCTCGACACCTTCGCGACGGCAGGCCTGCGTCCGGGCGAGACGCTCGAGCAGCGCGAGAAGATGAAGAAGATCGCCACCGAGCTGGCCGACCATATTGCCGACGTGCCGGCGCTGATCTTCGTGTGCGTCGCACGCGACGAGCAGCTCGCCAAAGCGCTCGCGTCGCCGGCCACGCTCGTCAAGCTCGTGCAGCACTTCGGCGTCGGTGGCGCGGTGCGCATGGCCACGAGCGGGCCGCGCACTTCGGGCCTCGCCGATGGGTCCACCGCCTACCCCGCCGTGCAGAACATGCTACTCGCCGCGCGCGCGCTCGGACTCGGCGCGGTGCTCACCACCCAGCACTTCTTTGTACCCGGCGAGTTCGAAGCAGCCATCGGCCTGCCGTCGAGCGTGACGCTGGCTGCGGTGATTCCGGTTGGCTACCCGAAGGGCAGGTTCGGCCCCGTGACGAGGCCCGAACCTCGCGCGGTGGTGAGCTGGGATCGCTACGACCGGTAAGGCGCGCTGGAAGTCATGACCGCCCGTGGCGACGGATCGCCCGCTGGTCCGCGAATGACGGGGCACGTTGCCGCCGCTTCGCGTGCCGCCCTGCCGATCGACGACGTTCTCGCGGACGTCGTCGCGTCGCTGGCGCACGCTCCGAACCTCGTGCTGAAAGCGCCGACCGGAGCCGGCAAGACGATGCGCGTGGCGCCCTCCCTGCTCAGCATCGACGCGGTGTGCGGCACCGTGATCCTGCTCGAGCCCCGCCGCGTGGCTGCGCGCGCCGCCGCGCGGCGAATCGCCTTCGAGCGCGGCGCAACACTCGGCGGCGAGGTCGGCTATCACGTGCGCTTCGACCGCAAGACGGGCGCGGCCACGCGCATCGTCGCGATGACGTACGGCATCTTCCTGCGCCGCATCCAGGACGACCCCTTCCTCGAAGGCATCGGCGCCGTCGTGTTCGACGAGTTCCACGAGCGCAGTCTCGACGCCGACCTCGCGCTCGCGATGGTGCGCAAGACGCAGGTCGAAGTGCGCGACGAGCTGCGACTGGTCGTGATGTCGGCCACGCTCGACGCGCGGCCGGTGGCGCGCTTTCTCGGCGACGCGCCGGTGATCGAGAGCGCGGGGCGCAGCTATCCAGTGGAGATTCGGCATCGAGAGGTCGCGGACGAACGCGCGCCGGAGCGCAGTGTTGTCTCCGCCGTGGCTTCGGTGCTCGACGAGGTGAGCGGGGACGTGCTGGTGTTCCTGCCGGGCGTCGGCGAGATCCGGCGCGTGCATGCCGGGCTAGACGCGCTTGCCGCGGAGCGCGGAATCGACGTACGTGCCACGAAAGTAGGACTCGCCGCGCATACAGAAGGGAGCGATTTCGACGCGCCCCTCGCGAAAGGCGGACGCGATCTGCCGGCCACCGGCTTCGACGTCCCGGCCGCCGTCGGCGGTTTCGACGACCCCGCCGCCACC
>JBHEOD010000025.1:0-15526 GCA_046261745.1 Binatia bacterium | reverse complement strand
GACGCCGTGCTGCTCCGCGGCCCGCGCCGCAAGGTGGTGCTCGCCACCAACGTCGCCGAGTCGTCCGTCACCATCGAGAACATCGCGGCCGTGATCGATACCGGCCTTGCGCGCGTGATGCGCTTCGATGCGCGCGTCGGCATCGACCGGCTCGAGCTCGGTCGCATCTCGCGGGCTTCGGCCGACCAGCGAACCGGTCGCGCGGGACGCACGGGCCCCGGCCTGTGCATCCGGCTCTGGAGCGCGCACGACGATCGCGCGCTGCGCCCGGTGGAGGAACCGGAGATCCGTCGCGTCGATCTTTCGCGCGCGTTGCTCGAGCTGAGGGCGTGGGGAGAAGCGGATGCCGGGGGATTCGGCTGGTTCGAAGCGCCGGAGCCGGCGGCGCTCGAAGCGGCCGCCACGCTGCTGCGCGACCTCGGCGCGCTCACCGAACGCGGACTCACCGACATCGGACGCCGCCTCGCGCGGTTGCCGCTGCCTCCGCGCATCGCGCGCCTGCTACTGGAAGGAGAGCGGCTCGGCGTGGGTCCGCGCGCCGCACTCGCCGCAGCGCTGCTGACCGAACGCGATCCGCTTCGCCGCGGGCCCGACGCCCGCGCACCGCGCGCCACCACCGCGCACGAGTCCGACCTGCTCGAGCGCGTACTGCTTCTCGAGCGCTTCGCTTCGATGCGCACCGCTACGCCGGAGATCAACGCCGGCGCCGCGCATTCGGTGCTGCGCGTCGCGAAGGATCTCGACGCGTCTCTTCGCGAGGAGCGTCCTGCACGCGCCCCCGCGCGCGATCGGGATCGGCGCGATCAGGATCCGCGCGGCCACGATCCGGAGGAGAGTTTCCTTCGCGCGCTGCTCGCGGCGTTTCCGGACCGCGTGGCCGTGCGCCGATCGCCCGGCGGCCCTCGCGCGGACAATCGCACTGGAGATCGCGCGGTGATGGCCGGAGGCCGCGGCGTGCGCCTCGCGCCCGAGAGCGTGGTGGCAACGGCCGAGCTGTTCGTTTGCATCTCCGTCGATGCGGGCCGGCGCGGCGAGCGTTCCGAGTCGCTGGTGCGCCAGGCGTCCGCGATCGAACGAGACTGGCTGCCGCGGGCCGCCGCCCGGATCGTGATGGAGTTCGACGAATCTTCCGCAAGCGTCGTCGCGTTCGCGCGCACGTGCTACCGCGACCTCGTGCTCGACGAGAAGCCCGCGCCGGTTGCGCGCGAAGCCGCCGGTGCGCTGCTGGCCGAACATGCCGCGCGCGCGCCGGAGCGTGCGCTCGACCTTGCCGCTGCCGAAGTTGTCGCGTGGCTCGGCCGCGTTCGCAGCCTCGCGCAGTGGATGCCGGATCTCGACCTGCCCACGTTCGGCGACGACGAACTTGCCGATGTTGCGCGCGAGCTTGCGGCCGGGCGACGCTCGTTCAACGAGATGCGCCGCGCTCCGCTGCTCGATGCGCTGCGCGCGCGCCTCACTTACCCGCAGCAGCGGCAACTCGACCGCCACGCGCCCGAGCGCATCACCGTGCCGAGCGGAAGCGCGATCCGCCTCGACTACGAGCCCGGCCGCGCGCCGGTGCTCGCCGCGCGCATCCAGGAGTTGTTCGGTATGGCCGAAACCCCGCGCGTGGCCGACGGCCGCGTTGCCGTCGTGATGCACCTGCTCGCGCCCAACCGGCGTCCCGAGCAGGTCACCGAGGATCTCGCGAGCTTCTGGAAGAACACCTACGTGCAGGTCCGCAAGGAATTGCGCGCCCGCTATCCGAAGCACTCGTGGCCGGAAGATCCACTGTCCGCGAAAGCGGAATTCAGGCCGGGCGGGAAGCGGCGCTGACGCACGCGCTGGTTGCCAGCGCCTGAGCGTGCGTCAGGTCCCTTCGTGGCAAGCTGCATGTCGTCCAACCTTGCGAATGGTTTTGGCGTTAGGCTCGCCCGCCGCGCAATTTCCCGCGTGCGAACCACCGCGCCGCGCGCCTACTTCCCCGCCGCCCTCTTCTTGCACTCCTCGCGCTGCCATCCCGACGCAACCGTATTGCACGCCGAAGCGTTGCCGCCGAGGCGCGCGCGACAGGTCTGCCGCAGCGAATAGTCGCTGATGGGCGTGCACTGCCCGACGCTCCGGGTCTCGACCGCGCGGCAGTACGCGCGCTGGTCGGGATCGGCGATGGTCCAGCAGTTGGCGCCGGCGTGGGTTGCGGTTGGCAGGAGCAGCAGCGCGAGTGCGAGGACGTTTTTCATTGTGAACTCCAATGGCTGGGTGGAACTCCGTTGCCCTCGTGCCGCGGGACGGGAGGCATCGTAGCCCGCCCGCGCGCAGCATCCATCACTCGGTGCCCCAGCGCGTGACGTGCGGCACGGTGGCGCGTGTTTGCCGCCCCCCTTCCCCGCCTCTACAACCCCATCGATGTCCGCAAACCGCCGTTCGCCCCTTACGCGCCTTGCCGCGGTCGCCCTGCTGGCCGCCGCCGTGCTGGCCGGCCCCGCCACCTCCTCCGCCCAGGGCGTCGTCGCCAGCGACGGTTACTTCGAGGTCGCGCGCATCGATCCGGACACCTACGCGATCCACGAGCCGCAGTACTGGCAGCAGAACATCATGTACGTGCTCAAGGGCGAGGATCGCGCGATCCTGTTCGACACCGGCTCGGGCACCCGCAACCTCGCGTCCATTGCCGGCAAGGTGACCAAGAAGCCGATGACGGCGGTGGCCTCGCACATGCACTACGACCACATCGGCAGTCACGCCAGCTTCAAGCAGGTGGCGATGGTGGACCTGCCCGAGACGCGCTCGGCCACCACCGACGGCTGGTACTCGCCGCCGCTCACCACGAGCCTGTATCCCTTTGCCGGTGGCTTCGCGGTGAGCGAATGGTGGAAGCCCGGCGACGTCATCGACCTCGGCGGGCGCAAGATCGAGGTGGTGCACATCCCCGGCCACTCCACCGACTCTATCGCCCTCGTCGACCGCGCGAGCGGCTACGTGTTCGTCGGCGATCATCTCTACGGTGGCATGCTGTTCGCGAACCTGCCGGGCTCCGACGTGGCGGTCTACCTCCAGTCCACGCGCAAGCTTCTCGCCGACTTTCCCGAGATCAAGACTGTCTTCGGCGCGCACTACGACGGCCGCATGAAGCGCGAGTCGCTGGTCGCGCTGGAAAAGTCGCTCGCCGATATCCTCGAGAAGCGCGCCAGCGGCGAGCGGCTGTGGTGGCTCGGCTGGATGACGGCGCGCTATCCGGGCGAGGGCTTCAGCATCCTCGCGGCGCCGTGAGCGAAACAACGTCCGCCATGAGCGAGGCCGCAGCGTGAGCGACCCGACGCCGCCGCGCGCGACGAACCAGCACGCGCAATCCCTCGTCGTCTCCGGCTTTCTCGGCAGCGGCAAGACCACCCTCGTCCGCCGTCTTCTCGAGGAAGGCCAGCGGAGTGGAATCCGCACGGCCGTGGTCTCGAACGAGTTCGGCGAGCTCGGCATCGACGAAGCGATGCTCGCGGGAACCGCGCGCATCGCGGCCGGTGAGTCCGGCGTGGACTTCGTCGAGCTTGCCGGCGGTTGCGTGTGCTGCCGGCTTTCGGACGACCTGCTGCGAACCCTGCAGGACCTCTGGGAACGCGCCCGTCCCGACCGCGTCATCGTCGAGACCTCCGGCGTGGCGCTGCCGTACGACACGCTGCTGAACTTCTGGCGCGATCCCGTGCGCGAATGGTCGCTGGACGAAAGCTCGGTGGTGGTGGTGAGCGCCGAGCAGGTTGCGGCAGGCCGCGATCTCGACCGTACCTTCGAAGACCAGGTGTGTTCGGCCGATCTTCTCGTGCTCAGCAAAACCGATCTCGTCAGCGAGGCCGACGCGGCGCGCGCCGAGGATGTGCTGCGCCGCATGCAGCCCGACGTGGCGATCGTGCGGGCAAACTTCGGCGACGTGGATTCGCGGCTGTTCTTTCCGCCCGAACCAGGCTCGCGCATCGCGCGGCAACCGGGCGCCGTCCACGACCACGCCGCCCATACCCACGACGAGTACGAATGCGAGGAGGTCACGTTCGCGGCCGGCATCGCGGAGGCCGAACTCGAGCGCGTGCTGGCCGAGCGGGCTGCCCTTCGCGCGAAGGGTTTCGTCCAGACCGCCGCCGGGCTGCGCCTCGTTCAGGGTGTGGCCGGACGCATCGAGCTGACTGCAACGCACGAGACGCCGCCAGCGCACCTGGTCGGACGCGTGGTCGTCATCGAACGCCGCTCCTCAAGCGGCGCGCGATCTGCCGGTGCGCACCGCGGCGCGCCGTCTCCGAACGCGCCCCGCAACGAAGACACGCCCGCGAAAGAGGAAGAAAGCCGATGACGACTCCCCCCAAGCCCACGCGCGCCGAGGGCCTCGCGATGCTCGCCGTGGTGCCGTACTCGCGCCTCACCACGTTCAAGCGCGACGGCTCGCCGGTGGGCGTTCCGATCTGGCAGGCCGTGGGCGGCGACAAGGTCTACATGTTCACCGAGGCGTCGTCGTGGAAGGTGAAGCGCCTGCGCCGCAATCCGCGCATCGAGATCACCACCTGCGACTGGCGCGGCAACCTCGACGGCGGTCCTACCTGGCAAGGCACGGCCCGCGTGGTGGATGCGCCAACCGACGTTGCGAAAGCCTACGACGCCCTCGACACGAAGTACGGCTGGCAAAAGTGGCTCACGGACACGCTCTCGAAGATCGCCGGCCGCTACGACAAGCGCGCGATCCTCGAGATCACGCTCGACGACTGAGCAGGCGCGCGATGGCAGACACGTCGTGGAAGGATCACTTCAGCCACGCCAGCGACGACTACCGCCGCTGGCGCCCCGGCTATCCGGCGGGGCTGTTCGAATGGCTGGCCGCGCAAAGTCCGTCGAAAGAGCTGGCGTGGGATTGCGCCACCGGCAACGGCCAGGCCGCCGTTGCGCTGGCCGCGTGCTTCGGGCGCGTGGTCGCCACGGACGCGAGCGCCGCGCAGATTCGTGAAGCCGAAGTTTGCCGCGGCGTCGAGTACCGCGTGGCGCCCGCCGAGGACGCACCGTTCGAGGACGCCAGCGTCGATCTGGTCACCGTTGCGCAGGCGCTGCACTGGTTCGACATCGAGCGATTTCACGCCGAGGTGCAGCGCGTGCTGAAACCGGGCGGCGTCGTCGCCGAATGGGGTTACGGGCTCGCGTTCATCAATCCGCAGATCGACGTTCCGGTAATGAACTTCGCGGGCGTCACCGTCGGCCCGTACTGGCCGCCCGAACGCGCGCTGATCGATTCCGCGTACGCTGACGTGCCTTTTCCTTTCGAGAAGCTCGATGCGCCGGCCTTTGCGATGCAGGCGTGCTGGGAGCTCGACCGCTTCATCGCGTATCTCGGCACGTGGTCGTCGGTGGCCGGTTACCGCCGCGCGCACGGCAGCGATCCGCTTCCGGCGCTGCGCAACGAGCTAGCGCCGCTATGGGCCGACGGAGAGCGCGAGATCCGCTGGCCGCTCGTGCTGCGAGTCGGTCGGGCCTGAAGCGATGATTCCTCCGTACAGCGGGCCGATGGTCCTCCATCTGGGGCCGGTCTCGTTTCCGATCTTCGGGATACTTGTTGCCACCGGAGTGATGGTCGGCCACGCGCTGGTGCTTCGCCTGGCCGCGCAAAGGCGCGTGCCGCTCGAAGAGATGAGGAACGCCGCCGCATGGGCCATCGGCGCGGGCTTCTTCGGCGCGCACCTGTTCGACGTGTTCTTCTACCATCCCGAAAAGCTTTCGCGCGACGGCGTGCTGGCGCTCTTCAAGGTGTGGGACGGCATCAGCTCGTTCGGCGGTTTCTTCGGCGCGCTGGCCGGCGTGGCGTTCTACTTCGCGCGACTCGGCAAGCCGTGGTGGGTGCACGCCGACATGCTGATCCAGGGCCTCATCGCGGGATGGGTATTCGGACGGCTCGGCTGCACGCTCACCAGCGATCACGTCGGCCACCTGTCCAGCTTCGCGCTCGCCTTCGACTACCCGACCGGCGCCCGGCACAACGTCGGCTTCTACGAGTTCGTGTACACGGTGGCGGTGCTGGTTCCGGCCATGTGGCTGCTGCGCTGGCGCGAGCGCACGACGGGTTACCGGCCGGGGATCTACATTGCAGTGGCTTCGCTGCTCTACGCGCCGGCGCGCTTTCTCCTCGACTTCCTCAGGGCCACCGATCTCGCCAACTCCGATCCGCGCTTCTTCGGACTGACCGGCGGGCAGTATGCGTCGGTCGCGGTGTTCGTGACGGCGATGTGGCTGCTGCGCAGGATCTCGCGCGCGCCCGCAGAAAATCCGGGTCAGACCCCATTTTCGGCGGGGACAGGCGGGTGACTCCGAAGCGCTCCGTGCTGCGCTAAATCCGAAATCCGGGTCAGACCCCTTTTTTCGGATCAACCGCGCCGAACGTTCTCGATCACAATGCCGGCTGCGGGGCTGCGCGCGAGCGCCCCGTCAACTAAGAGCCCGCGCGAACGGCACGAACACCGCGACTAGTCGACTTGTGGGCGAAACTCGTGAGCCCAACGTTGAATGACACGTACCACGCGCCGGGCGGGTCGTTCTGGTACGTAGAGGACGACCAGTAGTTGTTCGACTGCGTGCAACTGCACGTCGTCACCGTACAAGCAGCCACACAGTCGCTATGGAACGCTGAGTGCGTCGAAGGACCGACCGCGCCGAAGCTCACGAGCGACTGCAATTCCTTGGTGTTCGGCACGCGCCAGTCGGCGTAGCCAGCGAAGGTGCCGGAGTTGAGCGTCGCCACTTTCGACGCGAACGCGTTGTCCCACGTGTAGGTGTCGTCCTTGTCGTGGATGTCGCCGTTGTCCGACAGCTTCTCCCACATCAGACCGGTCCGGTTGTCGGTAATTGTCCCGTCACCGTTGTCAGTGAAGCTGTCCGCGATGCCCTTCTGCAACTCGCCGTCCTGGCCCGTGTCCGTGCACGCGATCACCGAACCGGCTGCGTCGTAGCAGATCGTCTGGCCGGTCTCGTGCACCTGTCCGACGGGTTGGGCCTCGCACGTAGCAAGGTCGCCGTCGCAGGTGGTCAAGTCGTCCTCGCATGCCACGAGGTCGCCCGCACAGTCCGGAATGGGCGCTCCTGCGACGACCGATGCAGCCTCCGCCGCTTGGGCTGCGACATACGAATTCATCGGCGCGGTCAGAACGACGTCGCGACATTCCCCATCGCCTTTGGTTTCCGCGCCGTCCCACTTGTCGTTGAACTTGGCGGTGCACTTGCTGTAGTCGGGCGTAGCCGCCTTGGTGATCGCCTTCGCCTCCGCTTTGGCCAGGCACGAGTAGTACGACCCGACGGTCTTGTTTTTTCCGGCTTCGCACTTGTCGGCGGGCGACGGCCCCGCCAAGGCCGCAAACGGCAAGGCAAGCACCGCGGCTGCTGCAACCATCACTCTGGAACCGGACCCCACTCTCACTGCGATCATTGAATGCCTCTCCTCTCGTTGTTGATGTTTTAGCCTGGGCGGCGATCGTCGATCGCAGGCTGCGAGTGCGCTGGTGGCGCGCCTACGGTTCGCAGGAATCTTTATCGAACTGCTCTGCGTTCGGCACCAAGGCCGTCCCGTCAGCCTCAGAAGTGACACCGAAGGTGGCGAGTGTAGCCTCCGACGGAGCCGTTCGACCAGGTGTGGTCCTGCCAGATGTAGCGGTTCATGATGAGGGTGCAGGAGTAGAACGCCTCCATGCTCGCGGCCCCAAGGGACTGACAGAGCCCGAGATTGTCGGTAACCTCCGTGTTCGTGCTCGACCAGTCGTTCGGGCAGCCGGCGTCATTGAGCATGTAGGTGCCAAAGATCTGGAAGTCGTTGCACTGCGTGTAGGTGCCGGTGTTCTCGACGCTCGAGCAGGTCACGTTGTTTCCGTCGATGCGCTGCGTGGGCTGGAACAGAAGGACGCAGCTCCCGTTGTCCATGCCGTCGTCGTACACGTCGCAATCGACGTCCAGCCCCTGCATCTCATTGGCCTCGGTGCAGACGCGGCAGTCCACCTGCCGATCGAGACAAGTTGCGAGCGAGGCTGCGTCCGGCGAAGCGGCGCAGGCGCCGGGGAACGCCGTGGCAAGGCTCACACCGGGTTCCGTACAGCGCTTGGTGATCGTGTCCTGGAGCTTCTGGCGCGACTTGGCGATCTTGCCTTTGTCGTCGGCGGCCAGCGAAGCGAGGTTGAGTGGATCGTCCACGCACTCGTTGAGCTCTTCCTGAGTGGTCGCGACCGAAAGGTTCTTCTTGTTGCAGGCCAGGAACATCTTGAAGCTGGTGGACGCATGCTTCTCGACAGCCTTGGCTACTTTCGCCTGGCACGAACAGGTGTCGGCGTTGGTGCTGCACGGCACCAGGCCGGAGGCCAGATCGTAGCTGAACGCGTCGTGAGGAACGGCCGTCCTTGCCCGATCCACTCCATTCAAGAGGCGTGAAGGCGAGAAGATGCCGAAGGGCGGGAGGGGAATTCCGCAGTTGTCGACTGCGGCCTGGATGACGGCCTCGGTCGCTTGCGAGATCTTCATCTTCTCATCGAAGGGGAGACAGGATTCGACGGAGCCGACGAGCGTGCCCTTGGCGAACGACTTGATGCACGCGAGTGCATGCTTGCTTCGCGCCGAATCCAGCTTGCCGCCGGCCTTCATCACGCGTCGAGGCAGGTGACGGTTTGGTCGCTGAGCTGGGCCCGGGCAGGAGTGGAGATCGCAAGCAGAGCGATGGTGAGCACCGGCAAAAACCGGAGACGCGCACGGATGTTCATCTGGTGAGTTCCCCCTGCCGAACGAGTTGGCGGCACGGGCGTCCGGCCGGTGGCCTGCTCATGCCACACGGCCGAGCACAAGGAAAGGAAGCGGGCTCCCCCGCTCGCACCCCGCGTCAGTACTGGCAGCCGCAAACCCGCAGACGAGGATCCACGGCGTCGGCGGTCGTCGGGGCTGGATCGGTGATCCTGACGCGGAAGCTACTGCCACCGCTTCCCGGATCGTACAGGCAGCCGACAGGCTCACTCGAAGAGTAATCGCCGATATTCGAGGCGGGAGGCGACGTGTATCCGAGTGCGTCCAGAACTTCGAAGCAGTGCGCCAGCGTCCCGTCGCTACCGGTGAAGGTCCGCGTCAGGGAAGAGTACGGCAACCCGTTGGCCGCGCAGGTGGACGTACAGGAAACGAACGGAGCCGCCAGGTACCAGCATTCTTCAGCCACGAGGACGCCGTCGCCCGGGCAGTCGCCGCACGCCGTAGTGTCGATGGTACATTCCGGCGTACAGGTCAGGGCTCCGGCGATGGACGCGAGACTGTCGCAGGTCTGTCCCCGGAAGTCCGATCCGTCGCATTCCTCGTCACCCGCTCCGAACCCGTCGCCGCAACTCTCGGGAACGGTGAGGAGGTTCTGCTTCTGGCAGCTCGATACGACGGGAGTTCCACCGTTGTCGAGCGTGGCGGTGGCAAAGACGTTTCCGGGCAAGCCGAGAGTCACCGACGGAAGACTGGGCACCGGCACCGTGCCGCTGAGAACCCATTCCTCTTTCGGCGCCGGCGTCGGATCGTTCTTCAGCGCTTCGTTCTTGATCCGCTGCACGGGGCTCAGATCCGACAGCGGCAGGCTGACACTTCCGAACGCGGCCGTGGAGCAGTCCTCGTCGACATAGAGACGGAACGTCACGGTCGTCGCCTCGGCATCCTTCGCGAGTTTCTTGACGAGACCGCGATCCACCCTGGCCTCGGCCGGAACATCGATGGCAAAACTCGACTGTGCGAGGCCGGTCAATAGGATGACGCTGCCGATCGTCAGAAACTTGCGCATGCTGAACTTCCCCAAGAGACTGCGGTCGGAGTTGGCTTCCCGCGGACGGTTGTCGGCGGAGTTCCGGCCGGCACCGGCTTCGTACTCGACCGGCGACGAGTAGTCCAGTGAGGACGCCACGCTCAACACGGGTCATTCAGCCAGCACAAGTCCGTTGCGGGTGCCCTGGCGCAGCCAAAGAGCGCTGATGCTCACAGCTAGGCCCCTTCCTTCCCCGCGCGCCCCCATCCCTGGATCCAGCGCGCGAGAGGCGCACGCTTCCAGCCTCGTCCTGCTTTCCGGTGCTCGGGCCCCACCGACGGAATCTTCGAGCGTCCGCGGCCCCGGCTTCGATGAAGAAGCGGGGCCGCGCCGCTGCGTCAGTCGAACTCGTTGCCCACGGGCATGCAGATGAGTGCCGCCTTCTCGTACGAGAAATCCTCGACTCTGTGATTGCCGAACGCCGTGTCGAGATCGAACGAGAACGGGCTGCCGACGGGCCCCTCGCACTTGGCCTTGTAGCAAACCGTCAGGCCGAGTTGGCCGCCGCGCAGATCGTCGCTGCCGTCACGCGCCGTATCGATGCACCAGAACTTGGCTTTGATCTTGACGTCGCAGTTCAACAAGCTGGTCGCCGAGGGAAATCGCATTCGACAGCATCGCGATAACCTCTTGAAGGGCGGGAGGGGAATTCCAACTCGTTGAGACAGGTGACGGTGTGGTCGCTGAGCGGGCCCGGGCGGGAGCGGAGAGTACGCAGCTTCAGCATTCGCCTCGATAACAAGACTGTCGTCGGCGCAAAGCCGAGGCGAATCCCTGAAACTGTTTCCTTGCCCACCGATGCGCCACAAGTTCGCGGGAATAGGTATCAAGCGGCCGCGGCTCGACGAGTGGTGTGAGAAACGTTCCTGATTGATCGCACCGGCCGCCGCGTCAATGGACCACTGTTGACGCAACGCCGATCGGTTCGGAAACTTCCTTGATCACCTCGGCGGTGATCTTGGAGCGTGCGCGAAGCGCCACATCAGCCACGGAGACGATGCCGCAGAGAACGCCGTCCCCGTTCACGACCGGAACTCGCCGGATGTGGTTATCTTCGAGCACCTTGCAGCATTCTTCGATCGACATGTCGGGAGTGACTGTCACGCACGGCTCGCTCATGCAGTCGCGCGCCTTCATCGTAAGGGGATTGAGACCTTTGGCGAGGGTACGGCACACGATATCGCGGTCGGTAACCACGCCCATCGGCTTCCTGCCCGATTCCGAGTCGACGACCGGAATCTCACCGCAGTCACACTCGATCATCATGCAGGCCACCTCTTCGAGGCTGGTCGATGGCGTGCAGTACGCCGGTTCGTGGCTCATGACTTCTTCGACTTTCATACCAGGCTACCTCCAGGCTTTCGCGTTGGGCGACGCTTCCTCTTTAGTGCACCATCGCAGACGACGCGTCGAGAGGTTTCGTTCGTTATTCGACCGCTTCAACGCCAGGCGAAACCGAGGTTGCACCGTCGCGTCGGATTTCAGAGGTAGTGCGCCAACGCGCGCACTGTCAGAAGCACCTGCACTGACCATTGCGGGGCCAGCACGTTGGCCTCGGCATTCACCTCGACGGGCGCGCGCGGCTGCGTCGATCCGGGGTGCGAGTGGGCGCGCGGGCGGGTCGCTCGATGCCACCGCCCTTGCCTCGCTGGTGCGGCCCTTTTAGCTCCCGGACGTGAATACGCCCACATTGGGCACGATTCGGGAGGTTTCCATTCGCTTTACACCGACGGGCCCTGCGGGTTCGTCGCCTGCGGCCTGGGTCCTTCGCGTGCGCGGCTGCGGCACGCTCCATCCTCAACGATCCGCGTGCAGTGTTTGTCACCGACCTCATCGCGCGAGATGGCGGGCAAGAAGGGCGATCTCGTTGCTTCGCAGATCGACCAGATCGACGTCCGACTGAGACCGGGAACCGAAACGCAGACTGCCGAAGCGGCGCTCGGCGAACTTCTGGGGCCGGGCTTCCACGCTTCGACGCCACTTCAGCGACGCCTGGTCGGCGAGCACACCGTGGAAGGACTGCGCGCCACGCTGGTAGGAATGAGCTCGCTGGCGCTACTCGCGGCGGTCTTCATCATTTACGCGTCGACGACCACGATGGTGGTGCAGCGACTGCCGGCGATGGCAACGCTCGTGACGCTCGGAGCCGGACCGCGCGATCTCGTGCGCGCGGTGATCGCGGAGGCCGCGATGCTCGGAGCGATCGGTTCGGGCGTCGGCGTTGGGCTCTTTCTGGCCTCGTTCATCGGTGAGGATGCCGACAGGTCTTCGACTTCGAGGTGCGCTGACGCTGGGCACTCTGGCGAATCACTGACAACACCGGAACCACGCGAGTGCCCGCGCGTCAGCGGTCTCCATTGCTGTTCCGTTACAGCCTCGATGATCCGAATCACCTTTCGTGGATTTCGCGGACCGGGGCGCCTGGTCGTGAGAGCCAACGCGCGCACCGACAAGGCGCCGGTGCTGCTCGGCCTTCGCGAAGAGATCGAGGAACTGAAGGCGATGATTCGCTTGTGCCACGACTCGAAAGGCTACGCCGGCATTGCGGCCTTCGAGCACGGCGCGCGCCTCGTCGTGGAGATCGCCAAACAGAACGAGGGTTGGCTAAAGAGCCAGTCTTCCCAGGTGCAGCCGGAGCAGCCAGCGGCCCCCTGCGTGCGAGTGCGCCACGTTGCGCGCGGTCGAGAAATCATCCTGCCATACTTGACCGACGACGCGCGCTCCTGCGGCCCGCGCGACCTCGACAGACCGTGCCTCGGCTTCGACGACAGCGGTCCCGATCAGTACGGGCTGGCTACGCGGTGCACGGACAGTTGAGGGTTACCGCCTGTCCGACCGCGGATCTCAAACAAAGCAACGCGTCGCTCGCGGTGATCGGCAGAGAGCCTTTCGGTGCGCAGAGACACTCAGTTGCACAGGTGTTCGAGCCGACAGCCGCACGCAAAATGAACAAGCAATCCGACGCGGTCGGGGCTGCACCGCCGGTCACGGGCTGCGCGCATTTGGTACCACCGGGGAGCGTGGTGGTGGTCGTCGTCGACGTGCTCGTTGTGGTTGAATCGCCGATCCCGGCGCAGTCGCCAGTCCCGGCGAAGTTGTTCGCTCCCGGGGTCGGCTCTGCGACCTGGAAGAGCTGGCCTGTGATGCCCTGCCGTTGACTCGACTCGCCAGGAGGGGGCGCAGGGATCGGCGTAGTGTTCGTGTCGCCCGGTTCGGCGATGCACGGCCACCCCACACAGTCGACCTTCTCCTCGGCGTCGGTCGCCGTGAAACAGAGCTGCCCCTGCTCCGGCAGGGGGATGCTGAGAATCGCGTCATTCTTGGTCAAGCCGAACTGAGAGACGGCGCTCCCGGTGGCTACGAGATAGGGCTTGGTGTCGTCGCGGTTTTGAAGCGACGCGGTGCTGAGTGTCTGTGCGTGGAGTCTGGTCCCCGCGCTGTCGTATGTGACGAGCTTGTAGGGAGCGGAGCCGGCGCCGAAGTTGTCATCGCGGTCGTTGAGCAGCTCCACGAACCGAACGTTTGAGCTTCCGTCTGCGGCCGCGAGCATCACCTCGTTGATCCGCTTGCCCTCGTAGCTCGGCGACCCACCGGCGCCGCAGTCGCCCGGCTGAGTGCCCCAGTCGGAGTACGATCCCTTCCGGCCGGTGTCGGCAAGCGGGCCGCCGTTCGCGTCAGCGATGTGGAGGTTGATGTTCCCACTCGCCACCCTGCGCTCGACGATCACCTTGTTGCCGTCGGGCGAGAAGGTCGCTCCCAAGTTCGGGCCGGCGAACAGCGGGGCGGGACTGGCCCCCGAACCCGTCGATAGCCAGGTCGAAGAGGTACCGCCCGCAAAGGGACCGGCGCAGAAGATGAGCGCGTCGCCGTCCGGCCGGAAGTCGGGGGCCTTGAAGAAATAGTCGGGATCGCTGGCGAATAGCTGCGGGACCGAGTTACCGCCTGGTGAGAATGAATAGAAGCCCAAGTCGCCGGAGTCGTCGACCTTGGCCAGCGGCGCGACGATCTTCCCGCCGGCCCCGCTCGGGTCCCAGGCGATGCCGGGGTTGCCCGACTGTGCACCGACATGCACGCTGTCGTCGTTGATCAGATCGGTGATGACGCCGGTGATCAGATCGATCTTTGAGTACTGATAGAGCCCAAGCGGGTGGGCCGGATAGTTCCTGGCGCGCGCGAAAGCCAGGTAGCGGCCATCCGGGGACCACTCGGGGATTGCGTCGCCGCGGTATCCCCCGGGTAGGTTTTCGCCCGTGATCTGGACCGGATCGCTGCCGTCCCAGTGCATTACCCAAAGGCCGCCCCCATTGGCAGTGTCAGGAGTGCTGAAAGCGATTCGCTCGCCGTCGGGCGACCACTCGGCGTCGGCGATGAAGCCGGAGGTGAGGAACCTCGTCCCGCTCCCGTCCGGGCACATCGACCAGAGATTGGAGTTGGCCATGTAAAGGATCCGACCGTTCTCGCCCGGGGTGGTCGCGGCCGCAGGTTGCGGGCGCGCGAGAAAGACAGCCGCGAGCGCGAGGCAGACGACCCTTGTGATTGCCCCGTCGATACGCGCGTCTGGATGTCTCGGCATGCCAGCCAACTCCACGGGAGCCGAAGAGCTGTTCTCGACGGCGTAGCGGGTCTGGTCGAGTTGCAGTTGCATTGGGAATGTTTCGCACGGTCGGGGGGACGATGGAAAGCGGCAGTAGAAATTCCCCGCGACCGAAATGATGTTCATAATTCGCGCGGCAGGGAGAGGCGAAACCTCCGTCTCTCGCGTGCGCGGCACGCCAACGCCCCAACTCCCTATTCCCATTCGAAATACAGACTGACGCGCAGCTATGGGGTCCACGCCCCGCGCCGCCTAGCATCGTCGCCACGGCTCCAACTCCCGATGCGGGAACGACGCCGAAGCTGCGATGCAACGACGAGGACCACTGCCGTGAAGGCGCTGCAGGTGCTGCTGCGCTTCGTCAGCCGCGAGGAACTCGCGGCGCGACCGGTGCGCTCGCTGCTGATGATCGGAACGATGGCCGTCGGCGTTGCGCTGCTGACCGCGATGCACGTGGCCACGCAGAGCATCGTCACCGGATTTGCCGACGACCTCGAGCGGCTCTCGGGCAAGGCGGATCTCCAGGTCACCTTCGGTACCGGTGAGGCGGGCTTTCCTGAAGACCTCGTCGCGAAAGTCGCCGCGCAGCCTTTTGTCGCGCAGGCCGCGGCGCTGGTACGCAGCCACGTCACCTTCGAAGACGAGCCGCGCGAAACCGTCGAGCTCTTCGGCATCGACATCCTGCAGTCCGATGTGCTCGATCTCTATGAGGTGAAGGTGCTCGAGCGCGAGGACGACGACTTCACCATCCTCAACGATCCGCGTGCAGTGTTCGTCACCGACCTCATCGCGCGAGAGCGGGAGCTGGCCGTCGGTTCCACGGTGCGCCTGTCGGCGGTGGACGGCGTCCACGACTACACGGTGCGCGGCATCGTCGCGACGCAAGGGCTGGCGGCGTTCCTCGGCGGCCGTCTCGTTGCGATGTACCTGCCGGCCGCGCAACCGGTGGCGGGCAAGAAGGGCGACCTCGTTGCGTCGCAGATCGACCAGATCGACGTGCGACTGAGACCGGGAACCGAAACGGAGGCTGCCGAAGAGGCGCTGGGCGATTTGCTCGGACCGGGCTTCCACGCTTCGACGCCACTTCAGCGACGCCTGGTCGGCGAGCACACCGTGGAAGGACTGCGCGCCACGCT
>JBHEOD010000249.1:535-1144 GCA_046261745.1 Binatia bacterium | reverse complement strand
GGCCGATCCGATACCCTCGAGCAGCGCGTCGGCCGGGACGCCCTTGTTGGGCAGGTAGATGGCACAGACCTCCACGGTCGCGCCCTGTTTCATGATGTTCTGCATGAGGCCCTGCGGGCTCATCCCCTTGGGCTCTTGCGGGGCGGTGGCCGGTGCGGGCGCCTCCTTGAGCGCCAGATCCCCCGCCGGGCCGCAGAGCAGCACATAGGCGGACGCGCCCTGTTTCATCGACTGCATGGTCAGCACCATGCTCATGCGAGCAGAGGCGCCGCGTCGATCCCGCCGACGGCGCCGGCCACCCGGCCGCGCCGCTCCGACAGGCGCAGCGCGACATAGGCGTCGGCCACCGGCCCGGGGGCGGCCCGCATCAGCACCGAGGCGGTGAGCAGCGTCGCGAGGCTCTCGGCATACCACCGCGCCTGCGCCTCGTCGGGCAGCCGGGGAAAGGTCTGCATGTGGGCCTGCAGCGCCGCATCGAAGCGCCGGTCCTGCCCGGCGACGGCGCCGAACTCCGCGCCGAGCGCCGCGCCCGCCTCGGGCTCGCGCCGCAACGTGCGCAGGATGTCGAGGCAGATCACGTTGCCCGCGCCTTCCCAGATCGCGTTGAGC
>JBHEOD010000249.1:0-424 GCA_046261745.1 Binatia bacterium | reverse complement strand
ATAGCCCGTGCCGCCCATCACCTCCATCGCCTCGCAGATCACCCCGGGGCAGAGCTTGTTGCCGAGAAACTTGGCCAGCGCGACGCCCAGCCGGGCGAACGCCCGCGCCTCGGCGCCGCGCCCGTCAAAGGCGCGCGCCACGTGCAGCCCGAGCGCCAGCACCCCCTCCCAGTCGAGCACGAGATCGGCCAGAACGCTCCGCATCAGCGGCTGATCCACGAGCTGTTTCTCAAACGCCGTGCGGTGGCAGACCCAGTGATGCGCCTCGCAAAGCGCCGCGCGCATCAGCCCCGCGGGGGCGACGGCCGTGTCGAGCCGTGTGTGATGCACCATCTCGATGATCGTGCGCACGCCCTCCCCCTCCTCGCCGAGACGATGGGCCAGCGCGCCGTGATACTCGATCTCGGCGGAGGCATTGGCGCGG